>CAMXVQ010000029.1 GCA_947252455.1 uncultured Atopobium sp.
ATGGAAGAAATCAAAAAACCTCATGCGCCGCTTATTATTGACGATAGCTATAATGCTGCTCCTGCAAGTATTGCACAGGCTTTAAAGACGCTTGAACATTGTGAGTGCGCTGGTAGACGCATTGCAATGCTTGGCGAAGTTGGTGAGCTGGGCGTTCATGCTCGACGTTTACATGGCTATATTGGTGCATATGTAGCTGCATGTAAGGTGGATTTGATTATCTTTGTTGGCGGCGAAAATGCACGCGAGATGAGAGAAGCTGCTTCTACTATGGGCTATCCTGCGCTGCATATGATATATGTAAAAGACGTTGACGAAGCTCTTAAAGAAGTGAAACCTTTGTTATCCGAAGATGATGTTATTTTAGTAAAAGCATCTAGAAGTGCTCAGTTAGATAAATTTGTGAAAGGAGTGAGCGCTTCATGCTAGGAAATCCTATGTACCCCACGTATCAGGTCTTCTTAGCGGTGGGGATAGCTGCTTGTATAGCAGCATGTTTAATGCCACTATTTATTCGTCTTATGAAGATAGAAGGTTTTGGACAACAAATTAGAGCTTATGGTCCCAAGGGTCACTTAGTTAAGCAGGGAACTCCTACTATGGGTGGCGTCGTTATTTTATGTTCCATTCTCATTACGTCTGTTTTGTTATCAGGTTGGTCTATGCGGGCTTCTTTGGCTATGTTTGCTCTGTTTGCAACGGGTCTGTTGGGATTTTTAGACGATATGGAGTCGGTTTCTCACCAACGTTCACTTGGACTTACTGCATCGCAGAAAATGCTTGGCTTGGTTATTATTTGTATTGTTTTTTGTCTTGCAGCAGTTAATTTCTGTGATGTTTCGCCTGTTATTTCATTTCCAGGTCACTTTTCACTTGATTTGGGTGTGCTTTCTACTACGTTTACTATTCAAGGCACGCTTATAAGTGTCCCATGGCTTTACTTGGTATTTATCTTTTTACTTATGGCAGGTATGTCAAACGCCACCAATTTAACCGATGGTCTTGACGGGCTGGCTGGTGGATGCTCTCTTGTGGTTATGCTTTGTATGGCAATGGTTGCATTTTTATGCAATGAAGTTGATTTGGCTATTTTTGCCGCTTCAATTGCTGGTGCATGTATTGGATTTTTGTGGCATAACTGTTATCCAGCGTCCATTTTTATGGGCGATACAGGATCACTTGCACTCGGCGGCGCGTTTGCAGCGTTAGCGGTTCTTACCAAAACCGAAGTTATATCTCTCATAATGGGTGGCTTGTTTGTTATCGAAGCTATTTCAGTTATTATTCAAGTAGTTAGTTTTCACTTTTTCAAAAAACGTGTATTTCTCATGGCCCCCATTCATCATCATTTTGAAAAGCTGGGGTGGGGAGAAACCAAGGTAGTTATACGTTTTTGGATTGTTTCGTCTGCGTTTGCTGCGCTTGGATTTGCACTGTATTTTCAGCTTCGTTAATGCTCATAGGGGGATAAAAAACTATGTTGGATGTCGTGCAGCCCAAGTCGTTGGGTTCTGTTTGTATTCTTGGTGCTGGAAAAACTGGTTTGGTGGTTGCGGCTTACTTATGCGCGCACCCTGGATATGCTTCAAAGCTTGTATTGTATACCGAAAGCACTCATACGTCTATATCGCCTCAGTTGGCTCATCTTGTTCAACAAGGGCTTAGTATTGTTGCTTCTGAGCAGGTAACAGAAGATTTTGACCTATGCATTGCATCACCTGGGATTCCTCCACATGCTCTTTTGTATACCTCAGCATGTGCGCATTGTCACGAAGTAATTGGCGAGCCTGAATTTGCGTGGCGTTGTCGACCGCAAAGGTGGGTGGCAATTACTGGAACAAATGGTAAAACTACCACGACAACCCTTATTGATCACATGATTCGCGCCGATCATAAACAAGCGTGTGCAGTTGGTAATATTGGTCGTGCTTGTTTAGGCGAAGTAGATCATCATCTGGCTGATACATGGTTTGTGGCAGAGTTATCTAGCTTTCAGCTTGCCGAAACAAAACTGCTTCATCCGCACGCCGCAATTTTACTTAATATTACGCCTGATCACATTGAATGGCATGGATCGATGCAGGCCTATGCTGCAGCTAAAGAGCGTATTTTTGCAAATCTTACCACAGATGATCTGCCCATAATTTCTCGTGATGACTTGTATTGTAAGGCTATTTATAGTCGTCTTGTTGAGCGAGGATTAAACCCTGTTTGTATAGATACCTCGCAGGATCCCAAAACTTTGCAGGCAGCATATTGTAGTGATTCAATGCTTTACGTCCGCTTAAATGGTACTACTACGCCTCTTATCAAAACATCAGAAGCTGCTCTTAAAGGTATACATAATATTCAAAATATGCTTGCCGCAGCTGCGCTTGCCTTATTTATTGGGGTATCAGTTGACGCCATTCGTCAGGTTTTACAAACCTTTACCACGCTTGAACATCGTCTTGAATATGTTGCAACGGTACACGGTGTTTCATTCGTCAACGATTCCAAGGCCACTAATACCGACTCGGTTGAAAAAGCGCTTACTGCATTTCCAAATGGATCAACAATTGTTTTATTAGGTGGTCATGATAAACAAACCGATTTAAGTTCGCTTGTTCAACAAGTTGTGCGAAAATGTAGAGGTGCCATATGTTTTGGAGAAGCAGGGCAGCGGATCTATCGTGAGCTTGTGTCGGTACAACATGCACAAGGAGTGCCTGACACACATGATGTATCTGACACATGCAACGCTACAACTACGACAACGTTGCCATTTGTGACGTGCGTTCCGCATCTGCGCGATGCATTTGATTGCGCTGTTGCACATGCAAAGCCACATACAACCGTTTTACTTTCTCCTGCGTGCTCTTCGTTTGATGAATTTCATAATATGGAAGAGCGTGGCACATATTTCAAAAAACTTGTCCACGAATTGCGTGCGACATCTGATAACGAGAAATTGAGTTAAGGTGCAAAGAACAAACGAATCCGCTCAGCGTCGCAAACGTGCATATACCAAAAGAGGCACATCGGCAGACCGATCTCATCCTCAAGATCACGTGCAAACTTCACGCGTACGCCAAAATCATCGCGCGCAAGCACACGTTAGCGCTGAGGCAGGTCAAACACATCGCCCACAGCTGGGCTTTGCCGATAAACTCAGAAGCGTTCCTGCACGTTTTATGCAGCCACGCATTTTATTTGTAACTGCGGTTGCTATTTTAACAGCCGTAGGAATTCTTATGGTGTTTTCTGCTTCGTCTATTGTGGCGCTTACTAATAGCGTACAGGGCAATAATCCTGCATTTTATCTGTTCCGTCAGTCGATATTTTTAGTATTTGCGCTCATTTTTGCCTTTTTGATTTCGCGTGTTGATTATCATCTTTTGATTTTTCAGCTTTTACCAGCAATTGCCTGTATTGTCTTTGGTTTGCTTTTGATGATTTTTGTTCCTGCAATCGGCCACGGCTCGGGAGGCGCGTCGCGTTGGATTTCTCTTGCCGGCTTTACGCTTCAGCCGTCAGAGTTCGCAAAATTTGTTCTCATCCTTATTTTTGTGCGTTTAACCGTAGATTATGCCTACAAAAAATATGATATGTACGCCTATGTTAAACAGCTCGTTTTGTTTATAGGTATTCCTATGATCTTTATCCTTTTTCAGCCCGATAAAGGAACAACCTTGGTTCTTTGTTGCACGTTTATTATTACGGCGTTATATGCGGGGATTTCTGGTCGTTCGTGTCTTGCGCTTATTGGTTTAGGTATAGTGGGCTTTATTGGTCTTTCGCTTAAAGACGAATATTCTAAGCTACGCCTTTTAGGAATGTTGGATCCGTGGAAAAGCCCTGATAAATTTGGTTACCAGCTTATTCAGGGTTTTTATGCCTTTGCACATGGTGGCTTTTTTGGCGTAGGCGTTGGAATGGGAAAACAAAAATACGGCTATTTACCTATGGCATATAACGACTTCATTTTCTCTGTTATTGGCGAAGAATTAGGCCTTGTGGGTGCACTTGTTGTACTATGTTGCTTTGGGGTTATCTTATATGCTGGTCTTAGAATTGCCGAGCATGCTCCCGATTTACACGGCCAACTCATAGTTATTGCTTGTACGTTTTTGCTTGTTGTTCAAACGTTATTGAATATTACAGGCGTGTTGGGTTTATTTCCGCTCTCTGGTAAACCAATTCCATTTGTCTCTTATGGGGGTTCATCCATTATTTCAAGCTTTATGCTGGTAGGACTTATACTTTCTGTTTCAAGAGCTTCGCATCTTCCAACAACTTCTTACGATCGTGCTCGCGCTGATCTCAGCCTTGCACCCGATTTCTTGGTGGATGCTCCAAAGACTGCTTCATCAGAACAAGGACGTGTGCAACAATTATCCTATCGACAAAAATTTGGTCACAAGAATATGCACGACGAACATATGCATATAACTACCAACGCACGTGGGCTTCAGCGTATTAGCATTGCTCCAAGCGCACGTGAGCGTTTAAGAAATGATTCATCACGAAGGAGTGATAGACGTGGCAGATAAATTATATGTTGCTCTTGCCGCGGGTGGTACTGCAGGACATATTAATCCTGCTCTTGCTCTTGCAGAAGAATTACGCGCGCGCGGGCACCGCGTTGTATTCGTAGGACAGCCTACACGACTTGAAGCTACGTTAGTGCCTGCTGCTGGCTTTGACTTTATTCCCATTCGTGTAAACGGATTTAATCGACGTCATCCCTGGACGCTTGCAAGTGCGCTGTGGCATATCTATCGAGCAGAGCATGTACTAGCTACGTATTTTAAGCACGATACGCCAGATGTTTGTGTAGGTTTTGGTGCATATGTTGAACTTGCTCTTGTCTCGTGGTGTAAAAAGCATACAGTTCCTTTGATTATTCACGAGCAAAATAGCATTGCCGGGCTTGCTAATAAGCTTTCTGCGCGTTATGCAAAAAGTGTCTGCGTTTCATTTCCTGCTGCTATTGATGCATTTAAGGGTAAAGTTGGCGCTGATACACAAATTGTTGTAACGGGCAATCCTGTGCGTTCAAGCGTTTTGCACGCTGATAGTACGCGCGCGCGTGACACCTATCATATTCCAGAAGATGCGCTTCTTTTGGTTATTTTTGGCGGGTCTTTGGGCGCAAAGCATCTTAATGAACAGATTGCTGCACGAAAAGCCGAGCTTTTGGGTCATGATAATCTTTATATTATCCACGCTACTGGAAAAGCTGATTATGAGCAAACATGTGCTGCGCTCAATTTAACTGAAGAAGAGCAAAAACGCTGGCATGTTCTTGAGTATATTAACGATATGGGCGAAGTTCTTGCCGCTTGCGATGTGGTTGTTTCTCGTGCTGGCGCATCTTCTATTGCCGAGCTTGCCGCCCTTGCAAAGCCTTCTATTTTAGTTCCTTATCCTTTGGCAACAGCTGATCATCAAACAATCAATGCTCGTGGTTTGGTAGATGCAGGTGCAGCTTTTATGGTTTGCGATAAAGATCTGGATAGCACATACTTTACCGACCGGCTTAATTCGCTGCTTGAAAGTGACAGTTTGCGCCAATCCTTAACGCTTGCCGCACGAGGACTTGCGCAAGATAAAGCTGCCTGTGCTCTTGCCGATCAGGTACAGCGTGCAGCAGGCATGTAAATTGGATCACGCTTGTTGGTTTTAGATGATATGTCATCTATATACAAAAGTGTATGCTTAGAAAAAAATATGCCTATAATACGGTAAAATTACGTGAACACACGCAATAACAAAGGAAGAAAACGTATGATAACACCAAGCTCATCAATCAAACGCGCACATTTTATAGGGATAGGCGGTGCTGGTATGAGCGGAATAGCGCTTGTACTGCACGAGCGAGGGTGCTTTGTAAGTGGCTCAGATCTTAAAATGTCGTCGTATGTTCGTGGTCTGCAAAACGCAGGAATTGATGTACACATTGGTCATCATGCTCAAACAATCGATGAAGTTGCACCCGAGGTTGTAGTTATTTCATCGGCTATTCCTGCTACTAATTCCGAGGTTGTACGTGCTCGTGAGCTCAACATTCCTGTGTGGCCTCGTGCAAAAATGCTGTCGTATTTATCTCACCATGCAATAACTGTTGCTGTTGCAGGTACGCATGGTAAAACAACTACCTCATCAATGGTTGCAACCATGCTTGATCATGTAGGTAAAGATCCTTCATTTTTAATTGGCGGAATCGTTGAAGAATACAAAACCAATGGTAAAAATGGTAACGGTGGCTATTTTGTGTGCGAAGCCGATGAGTCTGACGGTTCGTTTTTGTATCTTCACCCCAGTGTAGTTGTTATCACCAACATCGAGGCTGACCATTTAGATCATTATAAAACTATGGACAACCTCGAACATACGTTTTGTGAGTTCATGGATTTGGTGGGCGATGCTGGGACCATTATTGTGTGCGGCGAAAATCCCCACTGTGTAGAGCTTGCGCGCTCAACGCATCGACGTGTTATTACGTATGGCTTTGATGAGTCTTGTGATTATGTTTGCAAACAAACTGTTCAAACCCACAAGATTCGTAATAATTTTGACATTAGCGTGCCAGACGGCTCACAGTATTCAATAAGTTTACCTACTAATCCTGGAAAGCATAACGTGTTAAATGCTACAGCAGCTCTGGCGGTTGCAGATGTTTTGGGCGTTAACTTACAAAATGCGGCGAAGGCATTGAGCAATTTTAAGGGCGCGCATCGTCGTTTTACGCATGTAGGTGACATCGACGATATATGTGTGGTTGATGATTATGGACATCATCCGACCGAAATAAAAGCAACGCTTGCAGCTGCTAAAAACCTCCAATTTAATCGCATTGTTTGCGTATTTCAACCGCATCGCTATAGCCGTACGCAAAATTTGCAAGACGAATTTGCTCATGCGTTTGAAAACGCTGATGTTTTGATAGTAACTGAGGTTTTCTCTGCAGGTGAAACGCCTATTCCTGGTGTAAATGGCATGATGCTCGCTGAAAAAATTCAAGCTTCAACAAAGCATTGTGATGTAACATTTGTATCTCAAAAGAAAGACGTTGTTGCGCATTTACTTTCTATTGCGCGTCCTCACGATTTGATTATTACACAAGGCGCTGGTGACGTAACAGTAATAGGTCCGGCATTTATCAAAGCAAAGCAAGAGCAAGACGCAAACGGAAAGTAGTTGAGATACGTGTCTGATAGGGTTCAAAGAAAACCAACGCCGCGTTTAAAAAAACCGCGTTCACTTGCGTCTCCTCGCACGTCAACTACCTCGTCTTCACAGCGCGTGCGTAGTTTTTCAAATGGATCTGGTTTGGTTGCTCATAAACCCTTTTTCACTCGTATTGCTTCTGTATTTATACCATCTTCCAAGCGCACAACAGGTGCTTCTGGATCATCAGACGCTTTAGGTACGGATTCTTCGGTTCCTACTTTTTTGGCTTCGTCTGCTTCCAAAAGGGCAGGTCAAGCACCGCGCGCTCGGGGATCACGCGCGTCAGTTGCTTCTGCGAGCAACCCGTTTAACTTGTTGTCATGGCTGCGCGGCATAAGCATTCATCATATGACTCATCTTTTCAGCTCGCTTGTTGCTCTCTTGGTTGTTGTAGGTATAGGCTATTTTGTTCTTTTACATGTGCCAATTTGTACGATTACTTCTGTGGTGGCACATGATTCTGAACACGTTTCTGCACAAGATATAGCTCAGCTTGCACAGATAGAGGACGGGACAACGCTTTTTAATCTCGACGAAAAGAAAATCGCAGACAGGATCAAGAAAAATCCCTGGGTTTCACAGGTTCATTTCACGCGGAAGTTTCCTGCTTCACTGGACATTTCTGTTGATGAAAAAGCGATTGATGCCTACGTTTTAATTGGCTCAAGCAATGTTGTGTGGACCCTTGGTAATGATAATGTATGGATTGAGCCTATCTCGCTTCCTAAATCAGATGATAATGTTTCGCTTAAAGAGAAGACGCTTACTAAAGCTCACGAAGCAGGCGCCGTTGCGTTTTGTGACTTACCAGCAAGCGTAAATCCGCAGCCAGGTGCAGCTGCAACCGATGAAACGATTGCTATGATTCAGTCATATCGTCATCAGTTTTCATCTGAATTTTCGCAAATGGTAGCAAGTTATAGCGCTCCAACTCCTGAAAGCATAACGTTGACCCTTACTTCAGGTGTAGAAGTCTCGGTTGGTAGTGCAACACAAGTAGCCACCAAGGAACGCATTATCCGCGAAATTTTAAGCAAATACGAGGGGAAACTTACCTATATTAACGTGCGCGTTCCATCCAAGCCGTCATATCGCATGGTACAATCGGACAGCGTAAAACAAGGTCGAGGCGTTAACTCCTAAGCGTATCGCATGCGTATACCATATCTCCAAGCGTCGTGTGCATGTATTTATATGGCATGCATGCATGCTGTTTGCGCGATAGCGTTATGCTTGAGGTTCGCAAGCAGTTTGTGCACGTAATACGCATCTAAGGTAGTGCCTATGTGCATAAACCCTCAACTCTCAAGTAAACTTTCTGTATCGGCGTCTTTATTTTCTTATCCTTTTACCTGCATGGTTCACCTAACGTACACATATATTGACAAAGCGATTTTAAGTGTGCAATTATAACGCGCTTGATATAAACACTGTATGTTAACAAGAGGTTTAGACTTTAGTATGCAGCATACGTTATGTCACGCACTAACTTGTCTATGTTTAACTCATGGCAATAACAAGGAGGAACCATGCAAGACACTGATATTTCAAGTAACTACCTTGCTGTTATTAAGGTTGTAGGCGTTGGCGGTGGCGGTACAAATGCAGTTAACCGCATGATCGAAGAAGGTATTCGCGGAGTAGAGTTTGTAGCCGTTAATACCGATGCACAGGCTTTGGCAATTTCTGATGCCGACATCAAAGTTCACATTGGCCAAGATATTACGCGTGGCCTTGGTGCAGGTGCAAACCCCGAGGTAGGAGCCGAGGCTGCTGAGGACTCTCACGACGAAATTAAACAGGCATTAGCAGGTGCCGATATGGTATTTATTACCGCAGGTGAAGGTGGCGGAACTGGTACAGGCGCAGCCCCTGTTGTTGCTGACATTGCAAAAAATGATATTGGTGCATTAACAGTTGGTGTTGTAACCAAGCCCTTTACCTTTGAGGGTCGTCCTCGTGCAAATCGCGCTGTCGATGGTATTCAAGCACTTTCTGATAACGTTGACGCACTTATTGTAATTCCTAATGATCGTTTGTTAGACGTTTCCGAGAAAAAGACCTCATTTATTGACGCTTTCCGTATGGCAGATGATGTTTTATGCCAAGGTACGCAAGGTATCACCGATCTTATTACCGTACCTGGACTTATTAACCTCGACTTTGCCGACGTTTGCACCACCATGCGCGGTGCTGGTACGGCAACTATGGGCGTTGGTTTAGCGTCAGGCGATAATCGTGCAGTTGACGCTGCGGAAGAGGCAATTTCTTCTCGTTTGCTTGAAAGCTCTATTGACGGTGCAACACGCGTTTTGCTCTCTATTGCAGGTAATAAAGACTTGGGTATCCAAGAGATTAACGATGCTGCCGATTTTGTGGCTAACGCGGTTGATCCCGAAGCAAATATTATCTTCGGTACCGTTGTTGACGAATCTTTGGGCGATCAAGTTCGCGTTACCGTTATTGCAACTGGTTTTAAAGATGTTAACTCGGCTCAAACCATGCCTACGCTTACCATGGGTTCTCGTACGCAGACCTCTTCACGTCAAAAGCCTGCTGCTTCTACTCGTACGTCTGCGCCGACTCCTGCTCCGTCGCGCAACGCTTCTAATAACGACAAAGAATTTGACATTCCCGAATTCTTAAAACATTCTCGCTTGTAAAAAGGGGAAGTGTTTATGGCATTAGCTCAGCTGGTACGTCATACTTCTCAAGGCGTTACACTGCTTGAGGATCAAAACCACCCTTATGGTGTGCACCTTGCTTTTACCGAAAGAACAGGTGGATGTTCTAAGGGTTGGTATGAGTCGCTGAATTTAGGCAGCAGAACGGGCGACGATATGGCTCATGTCAGTGAAAATCGTCTTCATGTTCTTAAAGCCATGGGTGCTGAGCAGCTTGGATCGCGTCTTTTGGTTCCTCATCAAGTGCACGGTACATCTGTTGTATCCGTGCGTTCATGGAGCGAACAAGAAAGCGCACGTATTAGACGTGATATTGCGCAGGGTTGCGATGCAATTATCTGTAGCGTTCCAGACGTTGTTGTTATGCTGGCTTTTGCCGATTGTGTTCCTTTAATTTTTGTTGCGCGTACTGCTTTTGCCGTTGCCCATTCAGGTTGGCGCGGTACGCGTGCACGTATTGCGCGCGTTGTTCTTCATAAACTCTGCGAACAGGCGCATTGCGGGCCTCAAGACGTTTTGGTGTATGTTGGTCCACATATTGCAGCCGCAGATTACGAAGTGTCTTCAGAGCTCATTGCAGACTTTGTAACCGAGTTTGGTGATCAGGTTAAGATGGGTACGCGCAATCTTAATATGTATGCAGCTATAAGAGCTACGCTTTTAGAAGATGGTGTTGCGCCTGAGCATATATGTAATGCTGGTGTTTCTACCTATTCTCATGTTGATCGCTTTTTCTCGTATCGTAAAGAGCACGGAAAATGCGGCAGACATGCAGCGTGCGCCTATTTAGAACAACCTAGATAAACGAGGCAAGTTTCAATCATGACGCATGATAATTGTGAACAACTTTCAACCCACAGCTATGCGACAGATGTGTTGGCAGAAGATGCGTATACCGATTTTTTGCGTGAGCGAAAAGCCTATTTAAGTGAGCGCATAACAAATGCTGTACAAAAATCTGGCCGTAGTTTAGATGACATACAGCTTTGTGCTGTTTCAAAAATAGTTGATGTGCCTGAAATTTTAGCGGCTTCGCATGTTGGCTATACGCTTTTTGGCGAAAATAGGCCACAGGCGCTTCGTGATAAAGCATGCGCACTTACATCGGCTATCCAGCAAGGCACGCTACGCTTTGATATGATTGGCAATTTGCAACTTAACAAGATCAACATGGTTTTAGATAATTGTTGCCGCATACAATCGGTTTCATCATTGGAGCTCGCGCGCGCGCTTAATAAACATGCAGGTACAAAGGGTTTGCGTGTTTCTTGTTTGCTTGAGATCAATGTAGTAGGTGAGCTTTCTAAATCAGGTTTTTCCAGCAAAGACTTATACGAATGTCTTGATGAGCTTATGAGTATGGAGCACATTCATATTGAAGGCTTAATGAATATGGCTCCTCGCAATGATCCCGATACTGCTCGTCGCTCATTTGCTGGATTCTATGAGCTGCGCGAAGCATTGAGAGCGCAAACGGGACTTGAGCTTTCTACGCTTTCATGTGGCATGAGCGATGATTTTGAAATTGCGCTTGAAGAAGGCTCAACACTTATTAGATTAGGTAGGATTGTGTTTGATACAAACTACAAGGTTACTGGATAGGTCCTTGTACGTATAGCAAAGGTATGCTCCCTTAGTGGAGAAAGGTGGATATACCATGAGTTTATTTGACGAACTAAAAGATAGAATCAGAACTATTCGCACCGGGCACGACATGGATAACATGGATGATTATTACGATGATGAGGCAGAGGCTGCGCGTCGCGAAAATTCATCGGGTGTGTTGGGCAATACTCGTCGTCCTGAAGCAGAAAGCGTAAACGTTTTTACCCGTTCGGGCAGACCACTTTCGCAAGCTCCTCGCGCCGATTATTATAATGGACAAAGAATGCGCACATCTCAGGAAAACTATGCCGGTAATACTTCTGCGTATGCAGGACAAGATAGGTATTATCCTGCAGATCAAACAACGCAGATGCCCGAGACGCACGCTTACTCTCAAACTGCGCATTCGGTGCTTGGCAATACAACGGGTGGAAAAACGCCAGGTGACTTGGGCCTTCGTTCCATTCCACGCGCTCAAACCTCGGGTCAGCTTCCTCCTTATATTTTAAAACCTGCCTCGTATGACGATGTTCAGATGGTTGTGCGTCGTGTTCGTACGAATCAGCCTGTTGTTTTGGTGTTTAAGAACACCAATATCGAAACTGCTAAGCGTATTCTCGATTTTTGTTTGGGTCTTACCTGCGGTATTTCAGGCCGTGTTGACGAAGTATCAGATCGTGTGTTTGTAGTCCTTCCTCAAGGTGTTGAGATCTCAAAAGAAGAGATCCTTAAGTTGATTTCACAAAGCACGATGTCGCGATAATGGAATAGTGCAGGTATATTCATTGATAGATCAAAACATTCATACTTCTAGCAGCATTGATAGAGCCACTCATACCAGTGCGCCAACAGAAAACGTTGTGTGCGACCAAACTGCGAATGCAACGGGCAATCAAAAAGCCGCACAGCCTTGTCCTTGCTCAGTTGCGCTTATTGGTGCGGGCGCCATGGGATCTTCTATAGCTTCTGCACTGCTTGATAGTCAGGTTGTGCAGCCCCATAATTTAGCAATTGCCGATATAAATGCCTCTGCGCTTGATGCATTTAAACAAAGAGGCGCACACGTTTATGCAAACGCGGCTGATATGCTCAAGTCTTCTTATGATTGCGTTATTGTAGCTATAAAGCCTCAAGTATTAACGCAAGTTATAAGTCCGCTTGCGCAAGCGCTTGCTCAAAAACTTGTAGTGAGCATTGCTGCTGGTGTATCGCTTGATACGCTTTCAAAGCTTTTGCCACAAGCTCGTTTGGTTCGTGTTATGCCTAATATTTGTGTTAAGTCTTTAAGTGGAGCGTGCGCGGTATGTCCTGACGCTTCGGCTACGCACGAAGATGCAGCTTTGGTTCACAACATGTTTTCTGCATTTGGTTGCGCCTACGTTATGAGCGAACAACAACTCGACGTTGCAGGTGTTATTTCGGGATGTGGACCGGCATTTTTTGCACTTATGATAGACGCTGTTGTTCGCAGTGGTGTTGAATGGGGTATTCCGGCTCATGTGTGTCGCGATTTAGCACTTTACACGATGCAAGGTACCGCGCGTCAACTGTTAGACGAGCACGTTCATCCTCGTCAATTTATGGAACGCGTTACGTCGCCAGCAGGTACAACGGCTCAAGGCTTGCGCTTTATGGAAGGCGGGCTCATGGAGGCAGTTTCGTGCGGTGTTGACGCTGCGATAAAGAAAACATACCAGCTCAAGGAGCACTAATGGGATATCATTCATTCATGATTGTGTACATACTTGACCAGCTTATAGAAGTGTATTCATGGCTTATCATTATATCGGCGCTCATGTCGTGGGTACCAATTGTGTCACGTAGTCAAAATTCGCTTCTAAGTGATATAGCCGAGGTCTTGCGCAAAATTACGGAGCCGTACTTGCAACTTTTCCGTAAATTTATGCCTTCGTTTGGTGGTGTGGATTTTTCGCCCGTTATTGCACTATTAGTTCTACAAATTGTTAAAGATTTAATTCTAAAGGTTTATAATTAGGTTATACTAAAAAAGCATGGATAAGTTGCTTAATACCTGATATGATGATTGTATCTTTGTACATCGTCGGTATAGTTGAAAGGGAACAAAGATGGCCATTACTCCAGCTGATATAGAACATATGACGTTCTCAGAGGATAAAAAACACGGTTACAATACTGATGAGGTTGATAACTTCTTAGATCAGCTTTCTGTTGAAGTAGACGCAATGCTTAAGAAAATTGCCGATCTTAAAGGTCGTCTTACCAATTCCGAGCAGCAGCTTGCAGCAAGTCAAGCACAGCTCGCAAGCCTTAAGCAGCAACAAGCTTCGCATGTTGAAGCACCTGTTGCTCCTGAGTCGCCTACTATTTCTGCCTCTGAAAAGCAAATTTCACAAGTCCTTATTGTTGCTCAACAAAGTGCCGATAAGCTCTTAGCCGAGGCTCGTACCAATGCCGATGCTATTCGCAACGAGGCCGATCAAAAAGC
>CAMXVQ010000030.1 GCA_947252455.1 uncultured Atopobium sp.
CATGAGCTTTGTGATTGGGCTCAAAAGCAAGGTGTGACTCGCATTTCCGATTTGATTGGAGCTTGTAAATGTTAACAGAAGATGAGGTACGCTCTTCTCTTATTGTTGCACTTGACTGTGATAAAGAATATGCATTAGAGCTGCTTGGGCTTTTGAGCGGCAAAGCCCGTTGGGTTAAAGTTGGCATGACGCTTTTTTATCGCGAAGGTCCTGCTCTTATTCAGGAATTTCGTGATCGTGGCTTTTCTGTTTTTCTTGACCTTAAGTTACACGATATTCCGTTTCAGGTAGAAGGAGCAGCGTATTCTGCTGCGCTTGCTGGAGCCGATATAATTTCGCTTCATGCGCTGGGTTCTTCTAAGATGATTGAAAGCGCACGTAAGGGCGTAGAGCACGCACACGAACAGATAGGTTGCGATGCAAAGCTTGTTGCTATTTCTGTTTTAACAAGCATGGATGCTCAAGCGCTTTCCGAAATTGGAATTGAGCACAGTGTTGCTAACGAAGTAGATCGTCTAGGTGCGCTTGCAGCTGCTCACGGGGCTCATGGTATGGTTTGCTCAGCTTTTGAGGCGCATCGTATGCGTGAAATCTTTGGTGATAAAGGTCTCATTGTTGTTCCTGGTGTGCGTCCTAAAGGCCAGGCCTGCCAAGATCAAGCGCGCGTTGCGACGCCTCAATTTGCGCTTAGCCAAGGCGCTTCTAAGCTTGTGATTGGAAGACCTATAACACAGGCTGAGCACCCAGGAGATGCTTTTGAAGCAATTGTTGAAGACATTTGTAGTGCTTCTTAGCTCTAATTTTTCTGAAAAACTCACAGATTTACTGCTTATTTGCCGTGATTTTGTGTTAATATCTTTTCTGACGTGGGAATTTTTAAAAAAAGCTTGTAATTTCCTGCGTTTATTGACAAACTGTATGCTTGCGTAACAATTCATTGTTACGCTGCATTATTCACATATGTTTGGAGGAACGATGGCATTACCTCAGCTTACTGATGAGCAGCGTAAAGCAGCTCTCGAGAAGGCAGCAGCCGCACGTCACGCTCGTGCTGAGCTTCGTGAGAAAATTAAAAAAGGCGAGGTTTCTCTCGCTTCTGTTCTTGCATCTGACGATGCTATTGCAAGTCGTATGAAGGTTTCCGCTTTAATTGAGTCATTACCTGGTTATGGTAAAGCTAAAGCTACCAAGATTATGGATGAGCTTGGCATTAGTGCAACTCGTCGTGTCAAGGGTCTTGGCGCTCGTCAGCGCGAGCAACTTCTTGAGGTGCTTTCAAAATAGCTATCGTACGTACACCTCGCTTATTTGTAATTTCTGGACCGTCAGGTGCCGGTAAGGGGACAGTAATCCGTAGATTACATCAGATTTCCCCTTGCTTTGCCTTGACGGTTTCGGCTACCACGCGTTCTCCTCGTGCACACGAGAAAGACGGTGTTGATTATCATTTTCTTACAAATGAGCAATTTAATCGTGCAATTGAACAAGATGCATTTCTTGAATGGGCACACGTCCATTCCAATAGGTATGGGACATTAAAAAGCGAGGTAGAAAAGTACATACATAGCGGACAATCCGTTATTTTGGAAATTGATCCTCAAGGTGCTTTTAATGTACAGAAAGCTTATCCAGCTGCGGTTCTTATTTTTATTGCGCCACCTTCTATGGATGTCTTGCGTGAACGTCTTATTGGAAGAAAAAGCGAAACTAAAGAATCACTTGAGTTACGGCTTGCTGATGCACGTCAAGAAATGCAGCTTAAGGATAGATATGACGCTGTTCTTATCAATGATTCATTGGATGAATGTGCGAAAAGCCTCAAAGATTTGATGTATGTTTATGAAACTAAAGGAGCCTAAAATATGGCAATGCATAAAAGTGATACACCTTCTGTAGATATTACAAAGCCTGAGATTAACAGTCTTCTCGAAAAAACAGAAGAGAATCCTTTCTTGCTTTGTGCAATAGCTGCTAAGCGTGCATGCGACATTAAAAGCATGATTCGCGGTCAGCATCTACGTGTAGCTGCAATTAACGATATTGATACCATTACCACAGAAGTTTCGGGAAAAGATCCCGTTTCAGCTGCTATGAATGAGATTGATTCGGGTGACTTAAGCTATCAAAAAGATCTTTTTGATGAGGAGCTTCGCGGTTCCAACGCGCGTGTTGAACATAACTTATAACATGCGTGTATAAGGTTTTATCTGTTAAATACACGGCATTATGTCGTGTATTTTTTTATTACGAAATCTAAGGTAAGGTTGGTTGTATGTTTTCCCGCGTTTGTCTTATTCATTATCACGAAATTGGGTTAAAAGGCAAGAACAGGTCTACGTTTGAGCGTCAGCTTATTCAAAATCTTAAACATGGACTGCGTGCTTTTGATCTTGCTGGTGTTGATAGGATTTCGGGTCACGTTCGCATTCGTGTAAAAAATGGCGATTGTACGCCAGAACTCGCTCGAGCTGCAGCCAAAATACCTGGTGTTGCGCGTGTTTCTCTTGCGTATTGTGTCGAGCAAGACAAAGACCAAATTTGTGAAGCTGCCGTGTTGGCACTTTCACATATTCCGCACTTTTCAACGTTTAAGGTGCATGCACACAAATCGTCTACCAATTTTGAGCTTCATACGCTTGAGATTAACTGTTTGGTAGGTGAAGCTTTGTGTAAAGCATTTCCCGATAAAAAAGTGCAGATGCATAAGCCCGACGTTCAATTGGACGTTCAAGTTGTTAACAATGTGGCCTATGTGTATGCCGTTGTTGAGCAGAGTTTGCTTGCTGCAGGATATGGCGCACTTGATTTTGAAGCGTTTGATGACAATGCAGTTTTATCTTTAGTTGGAGTAGGGGGTTTGCCCGTAGGATCTGCTGGTAAAGTTGTGACGTTGCTTTCCAGTGGCTTTGATTCGCCCGTTGCCACATGGATGGTTGGACGACGTGGCGCGGTGTGTATACCTTTGCATTTTTCGGGTCGTCCTCAAACTGCTGATACGAGCGAATATCTTACTCGTCAAATTGTTTCTGCTCTTGATCCTACTGGTTGTATTGGAAGACTCTACGTTTGCCCCTTTGGAGATCAACAACGCGAGATATCCTTATGTGTACCTCAAAGTCTGCGCATTATTTGTTATCGTCGCATTATGTTTGCGGTTGCCGAAAAACTTGCCCTCGCAGAGGGTGCAAAGGCATTGGTAACAGGTGAGTCACTCGGACAAGTTGCCTCTCAAACGTTGGATAATATTGCAGCCGTTAACGAAATGGTGAGTCTGCCTGTACTTCGTCCGTTAATTGGTTCTGACAAACAAGAGATTATTAAGCGGTCGTTGCAAATTGGTACCTACGATATAAGTTCTAAGCCATCGCCTGATTGCTGCACGTTATTTATGCCTCGTAGACCCGAAACACACGCTAAACTTGATGCGGTACATGCAGCTTGGGACTCATTTGATCATGCGGCTATGATCGATGAACTCTTTGATCACATTGAATACATAGATTATGACTCGTGTTATGCATATCACAGCTGTTCTGCTAAACGCGCGTATCATCGTGAGCTAGGTAGATGACCCTTGTAGCTTTGCTTTTTTGGTAAATTTACTTGAAACGTGCACCCTTGGCATAGATTTTTACCACTATGTGCTGATAATCATGCATGTTTTCAGCATGTTAGCTGCACGCCTTATTTTATTTGTACGTTTATTCTTTTCGCTTTCTTTGTACGATATGACTACTGTCTTGTCGGTATCCAAAGAAAGCGATTTTTATGGCTCAAATTTCTCGTAAGCACCATTCTTTAGAAGACCCTTTGAGTGCGCAAGTACCGCTCTCTTGGGACGTATCTTTAGACAATCGGAACAAACGTTGCCTTGGTTTAGTTTATGCTGTGCAGAATCTCAAAGATAAGCTTATTGGAGCAAAGCCAGAGGTTATTGGATGTGTGGTAGGTGTTATTATTGTTATCGCATGCATTGGCTGGTGGATATGTTCAACGATTTTGATAACGCCTGTGCCCCTTGCATCAACGGACGAAACATCTTTAAGCCAAAATGCTTCTGAAGAAAACTATGATACTAACCAATCAAGAGAAGATGCACAACCATCGCAAGAAGACACATCACAACGCATAGTCATCTATATTGACGGCTGCGTTGCACATCCCGATGTCTATGAACTTCCTGCATCCGCGCGCGTGAAAGATAGTATTGATCGTGCAGGTGGCTTAACCAGTGACGCTGATGTAGCTGCATTAAATTTAGCATCTGAGCTTCATGACGGTGAAAAAGTCCATATACCACGTGTTGGGGAAGACGCAACGCTTACACAAGATTCAACGGGGGCTGCTTCTGTTGATTCTTCCCGGCAAGACAGAGGCGCTTCTACAACGCGCAAAGAGCAATCGCCAACGCGTCCTATCTCACTTAATAAAGCGTCAAAAAATGAGCTTTTAGAGCTTCCAGGAGTAGGCCCTGCTATGGCAGATAGGATTATTGCAGATCGTCGTGAGCACGGTCCATTTAAACACGTTGAAGATTTGAAACGCGTTAAAGGTATTGGCTCAAAGAAATTTGAAAAGCTCCGAAAGTATCTCCATGTATAGCAAAAGCCAAGACAAAGACGATGAATTTAGTCTTCCTCGTTTTACAAAACCATATCTTCCTCCTATATTAGCTGTGTATATGACGACCCATCTTGTTTTGTTTTTGGTACTGCGTTCTGCGCGTTTATATGAAATGGCTCGCGCTCAAAAGCTTAGTGTATATCTATCATCTGCATTAGGTTTGCTGTGTAGTTACGTAATAATACCTGCATGTATAGGTATTGCGTGCGTTGTATGTACTGTTTTGCTCTATCGATGTACACACGTTGCATCGCCTTGGTATATCTTTTTGAAACGTTCGAAAAAAATAGGATGGATGGTCATTTTAACAGCCGGTATAAGTTGCGTTCTTGGTATCTTTTTGGTATACCAGACCTGTGTTCGTCAACATGTATTGCAGCATATAAGCGCTCGTAATGAGCTTAAGTGTATGTGCATAGCAGATAGTAGATCAGTGTTTCATAGCTATGTTACACCTGCTAAAATTTTTGTAAATGATAACTATGTTGGTACTGCAGAGCTTATAAGCAAAGAAGCCCTTGAACTCTATAGCACGTATACAGTTCAAGGACAGTTTAAGGCTTATACATCTGATTCCAATAAACTTTCCTCATGTGCTCAAGGACTTTTAGGGTCTGTGACTATTGGACGCGTACACCATATTCAAAAGCCGGTGGGGCTTTATGGGTTAGCAAGTTTTATTCGTTTGCAGTGTATGAATATTCTTAAACGCTCAACGCCAGAACATAGTGCACTCATGCTTGCAAGTATTTGCGGATACAAAGAGCCTATGCATCAGCTTGGTATGACTGATTTATTTAGGGTGTGCGGAATTTCTCACGTTGTCTGTGTATCTGGTACACATTTGGCTCTTTTTTCGCTTTTGATTGCTAAGATTTTAAGCCACATGCCGCTTTCCCTTTTTACGCAACGTATACTTACCCTGTGTTTAAGCATGGTCTTTGTTATGAGTTGCGGTATGCCGCTTTCAGCGCTCAGAGCTTGGGGTTTGGTTGCCTGCAGCGTGTTTGCAGACTTTTTTCGAGCACAAAGGCATGTCATATCAAGTGTTTCGTGTACGGCTTTGATCATGATTGTTGTAAACCCTTGGTGTGCCTGCGATGTAAGTTTTATTTTATCGGTAAGCTGCGTTATTGGGCTTGCACTCTTTGGCAACTATGTAAACTTTCTCGTTGAATGGGCGTTTGTAAAACTGCTACGAACCTTGTCATATTTGCGTTTTCAATCAGAGGGGCATCTTAAGCGCGTACTAGAACTTTTGATACATGGAATACAAGCAAAAGCTCTTACTTCAGCTCTTCAAGTTGCATCGTTGTCACTTTGTGCGCAGGTGAGTACGCTGCCGTTTTCGATCGGCTTTTTTCAGGGCGTTTCTTTTATAGCGGTTTTAAGTAATGTGATACTTGTGCCCTGTATGGTGTATACAGCTCTTTTAGCAGTACTAACCATCGTATGCGCGCCTTGTGTTCTCGTGGCCAATCTGCTTTTATGCGTAGGATCTTGTGCTACATCGGCAATTTTGCTGGTGCTTAAGCTATTTTCAAAATTTCCAGGTGCGTACGTTTCCACCGATGGACTTTCTGCAGGCGCAGCACTCAGCGCAGCTGTATTCCTTGTGGTTATTGCTTACAAGTGGCCTCGTCCTGGAACACATGACGTATACTAATCTCACCAATCCAAGCTCACAGCTGTGATTGAAAACGTTTGTGTGCATGTGGGTTTTTACCGCACCAGTAACGTAAAGGAGTTTTATGGCACAGGAAAACGCCCCAAAGTTGCCTGTATATGTTGCTCTAGGTACCGATACGGCAAAAATGGCAGAGATCGTTCGTCGTCTTAAGCTCTACATTCAGCCTCAAATGAGTTTTTTTAATTGTAACGAATGGCATGCGGCTGATATTAAAGACAGTCAAACTTTGTTGAGCGTCTTTCTTCAAATGCCTGTTTGCGATACAAGGTGCTTGGCAATTATTTACGAGGCAGAAACGCTGTCTAAAGATGTTATTGCAGACATTATAGATTACCTTAAGCATCCTAATCCAAGCTGTATTGTTTGCTTATGCATGCAACGTCTTACAAAAAATTCGAAGCTATATAAAGCTATTTCTGCAGTGGATCCAAAGGCAATTATAAATTGTGAGCCACAAACGGCTTCTCAAGCGCATCGTACTTTGTCTGTACTTGAAAAAAAGTTAAACGTAAGCGTTGACTTTGATGCTGCAGATGAACTTATAAATAGGGTAGGCACTTCGCTTTCTGTTCTCGAAAAACAACTTGAAATACTCAAACACAGTGTTAGTGTATCTTCAACCGAGCACGTGCATGCAGTTCAGCCTTTAAGAATTACTAAAGACCTGGTGTGTGCGCATGTCATAAGAACAAATACCCAGCAACCTTGGGAACTTATCGATGCGCTTGCTGCACGTGAATATGCTCGTGCACTTACCTTGTTAGAGGCTCAAGCGCAAACGTCACCTTTATATTTGTTGGCGCTTATCTCTAAGCGCTTACGTGAGCTTATTTGTGCAAAGAGCCTTACCGCGCGAGGTCAACTTGCGCACATGCCTGAAAAGGTGAATGTAAAAAGTTGGCAGGTAAACAAATTACGCGCCGCGGCGGATAATTTTGAAGCTGCAGAACTTGACGAACTTTTGTGCGAATCTGCTGATTTAAATATGCGTTTTAAGCTATCGCGTGCAACATTTACTGATCTGGTTTTATTTGCACAGAAGATTTGTTCGCCTCGTCAAGGTGAGATGTAAGTTAGTTAAACATCGCATGTGTCTTCATAAGATATTCATAGGTGAAACATATATACTATAAAAGCCCGAGACAATCGCCCGAGCTTTTACATGTAATTCTTCAAAAAATGTTACAAATGCATACGTATTATTTATGCCTGTAAGCTATTAACAAGCTTTTGTGCTCCACTCTTACGTTGAGCAGCTTGGTTCTTGTGGATAATGCCTTTAGATGCTGCTTTATCCAACAGACGACCAGCACGTTTTACAGCAGCTTGAGCCTTCTCGAGGTCGGCAGCTTCAACAGCTAAACGAACCTCTTTAACAGCGGTTTTGAGCTCTGAACGTACAGCCTTGTTGCGAATACAAGCTTTCTCGGCGGTAAGAATACGCTTCTTCTGCGACTTAATATTAGCCACGGTAGATCCTTTCGGTAACAATTCTTGAGGCCTCTAGTTTTGCATGAAGAAAGTGGGGTTTTCCTTCATTTGACACGGCGAGGTCAAAAAGTAAGTATATCACTTTGTAAAAAATACGCTATCATCTTAGATATGAATACTATGAAAAACAATGACACATCACATATTCGCAACTTTTCTATTGTTGCGCACATCGATCATGGTAAGTCTACGATCTCTGATCGTATTCTTGAGCTTACGCATACCGTGGCTGCGCGCGATATGGAAAGTCAGATTTTAGATTCTATGGATATCGAGCGTGAACGCGGTATTACTATTAAATCTAATGCAGTGCGCGTAGCGTATAAAGCCGACGACGGTCAAACCTATCAGTTTAATTTAATTGATACACCAGGTCACGTTGACTTTACCTATGAAGTTTCTCGTTCGTTGGCTGCATGTGAAGGCGCTATTTTGGTAGTTGACGCAACGCAAGGTGTAGAAGCGCAAACTGTTTCTAATGCCAACTTAGCTATGAATGCAAACCTAGACATTGTGCCTGCAATCAATAAAATAGACCTTCCATCTGCACATCCTTTAGAGGTTAAACAAGAAATCGAAGATGAGCTTGCTCTTCCTGCCGATGACGCGGTGCTTGTTTCGGGTAAAACTGGTGAGGGAATTCATGATTTGCTTGAGCAAGTGGTCTATCTTATATCACCACCGCAAGGCGATGTTAATGCACCGCTTAAAGCGCTTATTCTTGACTCATATTTTGACGAATATCGAGGCGTCATTGCTACTGTTCGTGTCTTTGATGGCCAAATTTCAAAAGGCATGAATCTTAAAATGATGGCGCTCGGAGATACGTTTCTCTGTGATGATGTTGGTATAAAATGTCCATCTGAAATGCGTGTATCGCAGCTCTCTGTTGGAGAAGTTGGCTTTGTTGTTACCGGTCTTAAAGATCCCGAGCTGGTTAAAACTGGCGATACCATTACGTGTGTTGAGCGTCCGTGCGCCCGCGCTTGTGAAGGTTATCACGATGTAAAACCCATGGTTTTTACGGGTCTTTTTCCTACCGACACTAAATATTACGAAAATCTTCGTGATGCACTTGAAAAACTTAAAGTAAATGATCCTTCTCTTACCTGGAGTGCGGAGACTTCCGTTGCGCTTGGTTTTGGCTTTAGAGTTGGATTTTTAGGTCTTTTGCATATGGAGGTTGTTAAAGAGCGTCTTGAGCGCGAATTTAACTTAGATCTTATTGCAACGGCGCCATCGGTCAATTATCACGTATTCACTACTGACAAGCGCATGCTAAGCATTACCTCTCCTCAGGATTTGCCCGATGTCACCAAAATCGACCATATAGAAGAACCTTATCTTAAAGCTAAAGTGATTGTTCCGCCTGCGTACACGGGAGCTGTTATGCAGCTTGCTATAGAACATCGCGGCATTACGCAAGACATGGTTTATCTGAGTGAAAAATCGGTTGAACTCCACTTTGATATTCCACTTGCCGAGCTCATTTTGGATTTCTTTGATCAGCTTAAAAGCCGTACCAAAGGGTATGCATCCCTTGATTACGAGATGGACTCGTATAAAACTTCCGATTTGGTAAAACTTGACATGCTTTTAGCAGGTGATGCTGTTGATGCTTTGTCGTTTATTATCCATAAAGATAAAGCCTATGCAATGGCGCGAAATTTATGCGATAAATTAAAAGAGATTATTCCTCAGCAGCTTTTTGAAGTTCCCATCCAAGGCGCGCTTGGTAATAAGATTATTGCTCGCTCAACCGTACGTGCGCGGCGTAAAGACGTGCTTGCAAAGTGTTATGGTGGAGATATTTCGCGTAAAAGAAAGCTGCTTGAGAAGCAAAAAGAGGGTAAAAAACGCATGAAGTCCATAGGATCGGTGGAAGTGCCTCAAGAAGCCTTCCTTGCCGTGCTCAACGTGGGCGATGACCAATAACGCGTTTTGCAAACTTGCATAGAGTTTGTGCTTCTCCATTTTGTTGTCTATGTTCCAATTTGATAAGGATATCCCATGTCAAGTGATGTTGAATCTCTTATTTCTCAATATGCTCCCGCTGCCGATTTGCATGATATTGTTACTCCTCAAAAGCCTTTTTTAGATTCATGTAAGGACATGCCTTTTCTAGCAGCACCTATGGCAGGCGTTACCAACAGCGCTTACCGTATAATGAATAGGCTTGGTGGTGCTCAATATGCCTACAGCGAAATGGTATCCGTAGCTGGATTATGCATGAATAACCAAGCTACGCGTGAACTATGCTTGCCACACACCGCAGAGCCTAATCTTATTGTCCAGCTTTTTGGATCTGATTCTGTGCAATTTCAGCGTGCGTGTGCCCTCGTAAGTGAACTTTTGGGGGATAAATTAAGCTGTATTGACATAAATATGGCGTGCCCAGTTCCCAAGGTTACTAAACGAGGAGAGGGGAGCGCGCTTATGTGTGATCCTCATCGTGCCTGCGCTCTTGTTCGGGCGTGCCTGCGTGAAGTTAGAGTGCCTGTTACCTGTAAAATTCGGCGTGGCTATTACATGGAGCACGAAACGGCTGCTGAGTTTGGCCGCGCTTTGCAAGATGCGGGCGCATCAGCTCTTGCAGTGCATGGTCGCTTTGCTAAGCAACTTTATAAAGGCGAGGCCAATTGGGAAAGTATCAAGCGTGTTGTAGAAGCTGTTGATATTCCAGTTATTGCCTCTGGTGATGTTATGAGTGCTGAAGATGCATGGAGGATTTTGTATAGAACTCAAGCACACGCAGTGCTTATTGCACGAGGTACCTATGGAAATCCGTGGATTTTTGATGACACACTTAAAATTTTTAATGAAAAGAAACTGTCGCAGAAAGGCAATCTATCCGATTTGTCTGCTTCCTTAGATGCTGGTTTATACAACTCGAGCACGAGCGAGCATAATCGTCATGCTCATATAACGGATACACATAGTATTTCAGCTCGGCTTAACGCACTTGAGTTGCATCTTCGGCTTCTTGCGGAAACTCACGCGCATATGGCACGAGCACGTAGCTTGTGTAGCTGGTATTTATACGGTCTTTCGCATGCTGCTTTGTGGCGTCAAAAATTTATGACAGCTACCACACTTGATGAGTTTTTACATTTGTTAGAAGCATTTAAAGAGCAGGTACAAACACATACGCACGTGTCACAAGAAATGCCAAGTGGGCGCTGATTTTATGGTGGCATACAAGCAACGTTTGGCTGATAAGGATATTCACGAGCTGTATCTTCACATTCCATTTTGTACGCAAAAATGTGGATACTGCGATTTTGCAAGCTGGCCTTTTAAAAGTACTACCTCAGTTCCTTCCGAGTATGCAGCCGCTCTTAAAGACCAGCTCAATGAACTTAAAGCTGCCAATGTATGTGAAGATACTAAAACACTCTACATTGGAGGAGGCACACCTTCGGCGTTACCTCATGAGCTGCCTGGCATTATTGAATGCGCTTGTGAAACGTGCCCAACGCTCAGTGAGAAATCATGTGAAGTGAATCCTGAATCTGCTTGTGATGACCTGTTATCTCATATGCTCCGCCAAGGTATCAACCGTGTTTCATGTGGCGTTCAATCTACCAATGCCGATGAGCTTAAAGCCCTAGGCAGAACGCACACGCCCGAGCGCGCACTTGAGCGGCTTTGCACGCTCAAAGCTATGGGTTTTAGCGTGTCGTGTGATCTTATGTGTGCCATCCCCTTACAAACTGATGATTCGTGGCTCAAAAGTTTGCATGATGTTATCAATTGTAAGGTAGATCACGTAAGCATTTATCCGTTAACGATCGAAAAATCAACAGCATTTTGGGCGCGCTATGCTCATTCGCACCCAAAATTTAATAGTGAGGCAGTTCAGGCGGCTCGTATGGATATTGCACATGATGTGCTCGAATCGTATGGGTATAAGCGTTACGAAACCTCAAGCTATGCTCAACCAAACGAGCAATGTGATCATAATCGTGGTTATTGGCGCGCACAAACCTATATTGGACTAGGACCTTCTGCTGCGTCTATGCTCACAACCCACGCTTATAGACGCTTAAAGCAGATATGGAAAACCTTGCCAGATCTTCCTTCTGATATCGCGCGAGTTCGTATTACTTGCATCGATTCTCGTGCATCTTTTATTCGCAACCCTAGGCTTTCGCAGCGCAAAGCTTCGCTTGAATTTTTAACCTTACCGCAAGTTCTTGCCGAGGATTTGATGCTTGAAGCGCGCTTAACAAGCGGCATTGAACCCGATGTTATCAGCTATGCAGAAGAAGTGTTAGGAGCTCAAGCACTTCACGCAACATTTGATCGGCTAATAGATTTAGGACTTATGGCCTACAATCATGGATACCTTCAGGCAACACATAAGGGGTGGCTTTTGGGAAATTATATTTTTGAAGCGCTGCTCGATTTAGCTCCTATGGAACTTAAGTCTGTTTTGGTGCCTTAAGCATTAAACCATGAAACCATCATCAATTAAGCGGCATATAAGGGTACAATTTATAAGAATTGATAAGATATGCGATGGGAATGTGTATGGCATCGGCTCAAAAAACAAATTATTATGACATACTAGGCGTAAGCCAAAGCGCTACGTCCTCAGAGATTCGCAAAGCGTTTCAACAGAAAGCCCGTAAGCTTCATCCCGATATCAATAAGGCTCCTGATGCCGAAGAACGTTTTAAAGAAGTTTCAGAGGCATATGCAGTTCTTTCCGATGAACAAAAACGTAGACGCTATGATGCTTCCTTAAACGGAAATCCTTTTATGTCGCAATCTCCTTATGGCTCGCAAGATCCTTTTACTCAAGGTGGGTTTAGCACGCCTGATGGTTTTGATTTGGATGATTTTTTGCGCGCGGCTGGTTTTGGACCAAATATTGGCTTTGATTTCTTTACTCAAAACCCTTCGTCTACCAGCTCGAGCGAATCGTTGCACGAGTTTGCATATCAAGATATTGAAGGAAAAGACATTACCGTTTTGCTGCATTTAGATGATAAACAGGCAAAGCAGGGGTGTACCAAAAAAATATCTTATACACATTTTGTTGCATGTGATGCTTGTCATGGACTTGGCGCTCAAGAACAGTTGCAGACGCTTGACTGTCCTGTTTGTGACGGTAAAGGAACGCTCGAACTCGATTTTGTTATGCTTTTAGGAATGTCGTCTCATACCATGGTGTGTTCGCATTGTAAAGGATCAGGTAAACTGATTGTTAATCCGTGCGCAAATTGCGCAGGCAGTGGACGAAGCCTCAAAAAAGATGCGGTAGAAGTCTTAGTTCCAACTCATACGCACGATGGACATCGCATTGTTCTTAAGCATAAAGGACACGCAGGTACTTACAACAAACCTGCTCATGATTTGATTATTGAATGTGTTGTTGCGTCCGAGCGCCTTATTGCTGCAGAGCGGCTAGGTGCACGTTGTTTAGGTTTTGTTATCCCAATTCTTGCGATTGGCTTGTATACTAATACGCTCTATTACAATTTTGTATTTCCTGCAATTCTTGTAATTATTGGGATAACTACTCT
>CAMXVQ010000031.1 GCA_947252455.1 uncultured Atopobium sp.
TAATTTACAACGGAAAAAGAAACAAGGTGAAACACTATAGTTACCAACTGTAACAACATAAGAATGCAAACAATGTAGGGAGCTTTTTTACGATTATTGCGACGGTTTGTTCCTCAAAACATACGCAACTAAATCTATAGATAATTAAATTAATAATCACTCGCCTAAAAAAAATAGTAAACCGCGCTCAAAAAGCGCGCTGAGCCAGCCTAAAGCCGCCGCACGCTAAAACTTTTAACGGTAGTCCTCGCTAAGACCTGCTACACAAGTGCAAATTGCACCCACCTAATTTGCCCTTGACATCAATACGACACTCTCCACGTGGATTGAGAGAACTCCGAGTATGGCTACACTTTTTTTTAGTGCACAGCATGGAAATTGGGTGCACTTTTTAACAATAAGAAAGGCATGTTAAAAGATTTAGTCATTATCGTTCCAGAAACTTTTCATCAAGAAGGAAATCAATAATATCTATAACCTGAATTCCATCTTCCGTCACCCAAGGTTTAGTACGATCTTTTACAATAATAATCTTCTTAAAATTGTCTGCTATATGCGTAAAAGGGCGCGTTTCCTGCAGCGTTTTCTCGTGGGTAGCCAAGTTAAGAGAAGATTGGATGTAGCATTTATTGTCGGCAAAGTTGCATACAAAATCTACTTCTGTTTGGATTTTTTGTTTCCGTTGCGAATTTCAACGATGCCAATATCAACGTTATAGCCCCTCATAATGAGCTCATTATAAATAGCGTTTTCCATGAGGTGCGATTCTTCTTGCTGTCTAAAATTTAGGCGTGCATTTCTAAGCCCTAAATCAGAAAAATAATATTTCTGAAGAGCACCGATATATTTTCTTCCTTTTATGTCATACCGCGCTGCTTTTTTGACAATGAAAGCATCTTCTGCATAAGAAAGATAGGAAATGATAGTGTTTAATGACAACTCCTTTTCGCCTTTACTTTTAAAAGTTTCAAATATTCTTTTAGGGTTTGTTAATGAACCGATAGAAGATGCAAGAATATTGATAAGAGTATCCATAACGTCCACGCGTTTGATTCCGTGGCGCTCTGTAATATCGCGAACGTAAGTCTGCTCGAACAAATTTTTTAAGTATGCAGCCTTCTCTTTATCACTCTTTTTAAACATATTAAGCGACATGCCACCGTAAGTAATTTAATGCCCATGTTTAATATCCTATTGAATTATTTTGACGCTTTGTACCATTTATTTCATAGCATGTATGACCCCTTACTTTATTACGGCATCCGAGAGAAATCAATGAATTCTTCTGACACATGTGTCAGATATGAACTCTGCGTTAGGCCTAACATACAAAGACCACGCTCTAAGCGGATCATACCAAAGGATTTAGAGAATGTCACACTCAGCCAGAGTGGCTTTTAATTTACACCGTTAATGAAAATGAGCTTATTCTCGTTGCTTCTCGCACAAGGAGCTACGCTAACTTGTTCAGCCTGTAAATGACCATTCCACTTGACGCGGATTTTTGGTATGCTCTAGATACCTTCTGTGAGCTAAAACTCGCTAGTTACAAGAACACACTAGTTACGAAAATACGTGTAAAGGAGGTTAGTATGAAGAAATCTGTGTATCAAGCTATACGATTATTCCTTTTTTCATTATTATTGCCTCTTTTAGGACTAATCCTTAACTCACTTAGATTGTTTAACCCAGAAATTGTTTATGACTCACCTGTTTTATTGATCGGTATAGCTCACGTATTTGGTTTAACAAGGCTTGTCCTTTACTCAATCGTTGTCAATCAAAAAACACTCGAAAACTTAGGAGTTTGTAAAACCATCGCTATCGCGCTTATCGCACCAGCCATTGATTTATTGATATTACAAGAGTCTCCTCAACAATTGGGTAATAGCTGGACTTATACGTACATTACATTTTTTGTTACTCTTGAATGTATTCCAACTATAATTCCAATCATTGTTAAAGAGTTTTTACGAAGAAGAAAACAAAAGCGCAAAGCTTAAATGTGCTTGTCTAATGATGGGTTTATGGCGCCAAAACAACGCCTTCCACATACGCATTCAATGCCACAGAAAAAATGCTATAAGAAAAACCCGACCTCATGCAAGATCGGGTTTTCGCAATACACTTAATAATGGCAATACGATATGTATACCTACTCTGCCAATGCTTTTTTAGCAACTGCAGCCAAATCAGCAAAGCCTTGTTCGTCTTCGCAGGCAATTTGAGCCAAAACTTTACGGTCGAGCTCAACACCGGCAACTTTAAGACCATGCATAAAAGTGCTGTAAGAAAGATCATTCAAGCGAGCAGCAGCATTAATGCGCTGAATCCAAAGACCACGAATCTCGCGCTTTTTATTACGACGGTCGCGATATGCATACTGAAGAGAATGCTGAACTTGCTCTTTCATACCGCGGAAGGTACGAGAGCCTACTCCGTAATAACCCTTTGAGCGCTCTACGAGTGTTTGACGCTTTTTACGACCTGCAACTGCGCGTTTTACACGTGCCATATCTCATCAACTCCTTAAGAAATTTTCTTCAAAAGACGCATGTGCGTCAAACTAATTGCCCATACGTTGTGATACAACTTGAGCATCTGCACTAGAAACAAGAGTTTCTTTACGGAAACCGCGAATACGCTTTTGAGACTTCTTGGTTAAGATGTGGCTCTTGAATGCTTTAGCACGCATGATTTTTCCGGTTCCTGTACGGCGAAAACGTTTTGCCGAACCTTTGTGAGTTTTCATCTTAGGCATAACTAGCTCTCCTTTTACTACTCTTCGCTCTTCTCAACCTGCGCTTGGTCTTGACGCGGCGCTTTCTCATCAAAAGCACCCTTAATGGGAGCAACAAGCATGTGCATATTGCGTCCCTCCATTTTTGGCTTTGCCTCTACCGTTGCATACGGTTTTAAATCGGCAGCCAAGCGGTCCAAAACGTTTTGTCCCTGTTCGGGATGCGCCATTTCACGGCCGCGGAACATGATAGTAATCTTGACACGCGCTCCTTTTTTCAAAAAGCGCATAACATGATTCTTCTTGGTGGTGTAGTCGCCCACATCAATTTTTGGACGAAACTTCATTTCTTTGACCTCAATTTTAACCTGCTTTTTACGAGCAAGCTTTGCTTTGCGGTCTTGATCGTACTTGAATTTGCGATAGTCCATCACCTTACATACAGGAGGCTCTGCTCCCGGTGCAATCTCAACTAAATCGAGATTTTGTTCATCGGCGATCCGCTGAGCATCACGGACACCAAACAAACCTAACTGAGAACCATCAACACCGATAAGACGACAAGTACGTGCTGTAATTTCGTCATTAATGCGAGTTGCGTCGTTCTTGGCTATCTTCTACACCTTCCTTTCACATAACCTAAACCTTAGGTAACGCCCCATATAGAGCATAACAACAAATGTCGGCATAAAAAAACCCGACACAAAAGGTCAGGCATAATTATCATACATAACGTGTATCATATTTGCTTGACCTGATAGCTACATTGAGCGCCATAAGGTGAGAGCCGTAACAGCTCCGCTTTATCTTTGCTTACAATACGCTTTTACATGCTTATTTTCAAGCTTTTTACTAAAAAACAGGCGAGATCATAATCTAAACATACTGAAAAGCATACGTGGTGCCCGAGGTGAGACTCGAACTCACACTCTGTTGCCAGAAATGGATTTTGAATCCATCGCGTCTGCCAATTCCACCACTCGGGCACGTTTGCAACACCACTTGATAGGTGCGTGTAAAAATATAGCACATCACAGGCTTTTGGCAAAGGTTATTTTTTGCTTATTATATGTGCAAGTTCGCATACAAGCTATTTACCAGCATTTATGACGTGTATTGCTGCAAAAACGGATTATGTTCAAGTTCTTTATACATCCGCGATGGGTCACCGTGCCCAGGAAAAATATGTGAATTGGGGTCAAGCTCGCGAACGATACGCTTTAAGCTTTGCTGCATTAAGCGGTTGTCACCGCCTAGCAAATCGGTACGTCCAATACTTCCCTTAAAAAGAGTATCTCCTGTAAACACCAAACCTTGAGCCTTACCTTGACCGATAATAATAACACTTCCGGGCGTATGACCTGGTACCGACATAATCTTAAACGACGCTGCGCCCAAATCAAGCACCATTGAATCTTCGAGGTAAAAATCAGCGTGCGGTGCATTTGCTTCGTAGGTATATCCAAGCTCATCGGGTCCTTGTGCCGATAAAGCGCGATCTTCATCGGCGGCGGCAATGCCGTAGCGCGCACCCGTAAGACGGCGGAGCTGCGCCACACCACCTACATGGTCGTTATGCCCATGAGTTGCAAGAATATAGCGAATGTGCAGCTCTTGAGGCAAATGTTGGGCAATGGCTGTACCCTGATCTCCAGCATCGATAATAAGTCCTACATGTTCACCATTGTCAATGGACTCGTATAAATAGCAGTTAGTGCATAAAGGACCAACGATAAAGCCTTGGAGCTCTTCTAAAGGCTCGGGCATCTGAGAGGATGAATCAGACGCTGACGCGTGAGAATTAAGCGTATCTTCCATCATAAAGTACCTCTTATCTTAAGGATGTGAGCACGCACAACAGCACCTGTATGCACGTACAGTTTACCAAACAACAACTTTTGCGCGAAAATGTTGTAACCAAGCGCTGCGGTAACTTGATGCAGCCACGCGGTGTAACAGCTCGCTGCGGTAGCGTGACACAACCACCCGTTCTAACAACGCAGCTCGCCAAAACAACATGTCTCTTACAGCATGCGTTTCATTTCGTTTCCTCCCTCACCCGGAAGAATGCGGCGCGCGTCAAAAACTGCTTGTACACGTTTTACACTTGCAAAGAGCGCAGGCAAGCGTGAGGCATCAGAAATTGCCAGCAAAAAGCGCATCCTCACTAATCCATGAGATGAGGTTTGCGTTGCTGCAGATAAAATATTACTTCCTGCATCGCATAAACTTGAAGTAATATCTTTGAGCAGCCCCATACGATCGGTTGCTTCAACCACAATTTCAACTTGAAATTCTGTTGCGCCCGTTGTATCCCATGCAACTTCTATCATACGCTCGGGATGAGCTTCAAGGCCTTTTTTATTAGGACACGAGCAACGATGAACAGAGACACCACGCCCACGCGTTACAAAGCCCACAATCTCGTCACCAGCCACGGGATTACAACAATGCGCAAGGTGTACCAGCAAATCGGGATCGCCCTTAACAACAACACCGCAGTTTGCCTGCTTGCGTTTTTTGCGATATTGCTCAAATTTTTGTACCGCAAGCGGCAAATCTTGTTCGATAGCAATTTTTTGTTCAGCATGTTTGGCAACAACTTGGGCATGAACAGCATCAGTACCTTCGATAGCAATTTCGATTTTATTAGCAACTTGTTTGGTAGAAATTTTTCCCGTTCCAAGTGCTGCTAACAAATCTTCTACGCGCACAAAATCAAACTGGCTCACCACGTCTTCAAGTGCTTTGGTCACGCGCAATGTTGAAATGCCGTAACCTTTTTTGCGCAGCTCATGAGCCAAATCCACACGGCCTGCTTCGGCATCATCGGTGCGCGACAATGCAGAAAAGTACTTTCGTACTTTAGCTTTTGCAGAAGGAGTTACTACAATATTGAGCCAGTCATGACTGGGTTTTGCGTTTTTATTGGTTAGCACTTCAATGCGGTCACCGTTGCGCAAACGATACGTAAGTGGCACAACCGATCCGTTAACTTTTGCGCCTACGCAATGATTTCCCACTTCTGTATGTACCGAGTAGGCAAAGTCCAGAGGCGTTGAATCTCGACGCAAGCTTACAACCTCGCCTTTTGGCGTAAATACAAAGATTTCGTCTTCAAAAAGATCAAGGCGCAAATTGTGCATAAATTCGTGCGGATCTTCTAGGTCTTCATCAACTGCCCAGTCGAGGCTTCGGCGAATCCAGTTTATCTGCGAATCAATTTCTTCTTCATCGCGCGACATTTTACCAGTACTGCTACCGTTTTTCTTGTACAACCAATGTGCCGCGATACCATATTCTGCCTGGTCGTGCATTTCAAACGTTCTAATTTGAATTTCAATAGGACGCGCGTCTACACCCACAACTGTTGTATGAAGCGAACGGTATCCATTAGGCTTAGGCATAGCAATATAGTCTTTAAACCTACCAGGCAAAGGATGCCAAATTGTATGGACTGCACCAAGCGCTAAATAACAGTCGCCCACCGATTTGGTAAGCACGCGAATGGCAACGAGGTCATAAATATCATTAAAGCTTTTATCTTTTCTCAGCATTTTTTGATAAATTGACCACAGATGTTTTGGACGCCCTTGAATCTGAAAATCACTGATACCAACTTTGTGTAATTCTTGTTCAAGCATATGGATGGTACTGGTAATATTTTGTTCACGCTGCGCGCGCGTTTCTTGCACCATAAGTGCAACATGCTCATATTCATCGTGTTCAAGATACAAAAATGCTAAATCTTCGAGCTCCCACTTAATAGAGCTGATACCTAACCTATCTGCCAAAGGTGCATATACGTCCATGGTTTCGCGCGCCTTAAAGTTTCGACGATGGGGCGGGAGCGCGGCAAGCGTGCGCATATTGTGCAAGCGGTCGGCAAGTTTGATGATGATAACGCGAATGTCTTTAGACATTGCCAAAAACATTTTACGCAGGTTAAGAGCTTGTTTTTCGTCCATTGAACTTACTTCAATGGAGGTAAGCTTAGTTACACCGTCTACCAAATCCATAACGGTCTCGCCAAAAAGATTGCGTATATCCTCAAGCGTTGCAGACGTATCTTCAACCGTGTCATGCAAAAGCGCAGCGCAAATTGAGTCTTCGTCCATATGCAAGTCTTTTGCCAAAATAAAGGCAACTTCTACGGGATGGTTGATGTAAGGCTCACCTGATTGGCGCATTTGCTTTTTATGGTAGGTAGATGCAAAATCATACGCTTCGTCTAAACGTTTAACCGATTCAAAACCTAAATAATGCGCACAAATCGAACGAAGCGGACGCCAATTGTCTGCTTGCGGAACGCCAGCTTTTCTTACGTATGGTTCTAGCTGCCCCTCTTTTGACGCAGGCGCATCCGCACTTAGCTGCGCTGGATCCTGCTTGTTATTCTTAACATTATTCATGAGCAACTCTTTCGTCTACAATGTTCCCGAATGCAGGAAGGATAGGTCTTTGAACACGAGCGAGCATCTCGGCGCGCGTTGCCGCGTGTGCCCACGCGCTCATTTGATCAAACTCTTCCCACATACGCAAGCCTTCAACATAGCGTATCGACTTCTCAAGCATAACAGGAATCGTGGGTAAAGTGTCTGATAAATCAAATATATCAGCATGATTAAAGGTAAGTGTTACACGCTGTAGGGCAACATCGGCCTGAGAAAGGGTATGCGCGTTGTAATCAATGAGCTTCAATTCTTTAAAAATCTGCAAAGCAGCCTCAATTGTAGACACACTATATGCAGGTGAGTGCCCCTTTTCTCTTTGCGTGCGAGCGTGAGGTGCTTCGTTTGTATGTTCTGTACGAACGCACTCAAAATCAGATTTTTCACATGCGACTGGACTACAAGATGCGCCATGTAAACGGGAAATATCACACCAAGTTGTGGCGTCTTGTACGTCTTTAAGCAAAACAGTTACGGTGGCTACGGTAGCGTCCTCATCGTGGGTGTCTTGGGACAATACCTTAGAAGCCACCCCTTTTCGCGCGGTTTGCACAAGTGCTGTATATATACACTGTAAATCATCTGCACAAGGAGCAGTTGTAGACAAGATATATCGTGCAGAAGCAATATCGTGTTTGGTATAGAGCACATAAATTTCAGATGGTTTATGATCTCTTCCAGCGCGCCCGCTCATCTGATTAAAATCGTGCGCGGTAAAGGGCATATTATACAGAACAACACGTCGAACATCAGAAATATTAACTCCCTCGCCAAAAGCACTGGTAGCTATAACTGCAATAAGATCACCTGCACGGAAAGCCGTTTGCACTTGTACGCGCACATCTCGCGATAAACCAGCATGATAAAATGCAATTTGTGGTGCAAATTCAGGTAGACGATGACGCAAAATATGCACAAGCTGCAAAGCTTTTATACGGGAATTAACATACACAACAGTTTTTTCGCCATCGGCAATAAGGTTAACCAATATCTCGTCACGATTATTGGCGTTGCGTCTATCAATAATGTCTAAATTAGAGCGCTGGGAATCATCCAAAATAACATGCTGTGCACGTATGTGTGCAAGTCGTAAAATCTCACGGGCACAATCGGTAGAAACCGTTGCGCTGACTGCCAAAGTAACGGGATTACCAAGCACGTCAAGTACCTGCGGCATGCAACTATAAGCACTACGCGTGCCACGCTTTGCTTCGGCCATATGATGAGCTTCATCAAACACAACAAAAGCAGTTGTGCCTACAAACTCGCGCGCATGAAGCGCTAAAAACTCCGGCGTGGTCATTACAATATCGCAGGTTCCATCTTTAATATGTTGATAGATCTCTAAACGCTTTGACTGGGGCGTTTCTCCGCTAAGCACGCAAACGCGCACGCCAAATTTTGAGCACACATCACTTATATGATAGCTTTGATCGTTTACAAGGGCGCGCAACGGATACACAAAAATGCTTAAACCCTTACGTTTAATTGCACACATACATGCAAACAGCTGAAAAATCAAAGATTTTCCTCGACCGGTTGCCATAACGCACAAACAGTTGTTGTTCTGCCTTAGCATGTTAAGCGCATATGCTTGAACAGGCAGGAGCGCATGGTCACCGATGAGTTGTGTCCGCAAAAAGTTCTCAAGCTCATCATCAGTTTTTTGCTCAAGTTCGCGTCTCAATGCCAGCGACTCATGATTAAGCTCACTATCAAGCTCTCTTTGAGGAAGGCTCAGCCGAGAAAACGCACAGGTATCGCAATGTGCATGCTTGGTATCCTGTTTGCGAACAATAATATCTTTAATCATGAGCTTAGGCTTAACGCGACCTTGCCAAACCTCATTGACAGGGTTAAAGACAATATCACAGGTGTCGTGTAACGACATAAGATTTTGAATATGAGATGCCTTAAAAACAATGGACGAGAGGCGCACTTTGTGCTGCTGTGCAACAAAGCGCATATGATTATTATGAGCGCCAACACGCATTTTATTGCGCATTTCAATGTTGTGAGCTGCAAAAATTGGACGCTCGTTGCCCGATCCAAAAGGTTGCAACATTTCTAAAGAATCAAGATCTGATACGGTGATTTCGGACAAATCAACTGGTATAACCAGTTCACGTGGTGCATACAACGCCGAGGCAGGCAAAGCATCGATCGTGCGTTCAACGTGTTGGATTATGGTAGGAAGAATATCAGGCGAACACGTAAATCCTACTGCTGCAGCATGTCCGCCAAAACGAATAAGCTGCGATCCAAACCTCTCAACAACGTCAAACAGATTAACGTTGCCAACGCTTCTTCCCGAACATTTTGCACTACCTTGGGCAATTGAGCACGCAAACGCGGGCAATTCATAAGCGCGTGCAAGACGAGAAGCCACAATGCCTATAACGCCTTCATTCCATTGCGAACTTGAAACAAATATCACATGTTTTTGCTGCTTAACCGCATCTTTTGCCTGTTCAAATGCTTCATCGCAAGCCTTTTTCTCAAGATTTCTACGGCAAATATTTAATTCTTCAAGCTCATTTGCATACGTATATGCTTCACTTAAACTTTGCGCTTGCAACAAATTATATGCCGTTTGGACACGATCAAGCCTTCCTGCAGCATTAAGGCGCGGAATCAAAGAACTTGCGAGCTCCTCGGGCATCGTAGCATGAATATCAATTCCGCACACACGAGCAAGAGCACTTAAGCCCAAACGGCTTGACGCACGAATACAACGAATACCTTCGGTAACTAAAGCGCGATTTTCTGGGGTAAGCTTTACACGATCGGAAATAGTTCCGAGCGTTGCCACATCAAGATAATCTTTCCATAGATAAGGCTTACTGTATGCAGCGCCAAGCACATCAACAAGCTTAAGCGCAACACCTGCGCCAGCAAGCTCGAATGATGCGCACGATGGGTTAAGCTTTGGATTTGCGGTGGGAACCACAGGAAGGGTTTTTGAAGTGGGTTCGTGGTGGTCGGTAATAACCACATCTACACCATGCTGAATACTATATAAGCACTGCTCATGTGCATCAATACCGTTATCAACGGTAATAATAAGATTGGGGTTATACGCCACTACAAGACGGTCAAACGCAGCCTTAGAAAGGCTATAACCCTCATGAACGCGGCTTGGAATAAACGGATACACGCACGCACCAAGCGTTTTAAGTGCATCGGTTAGGAGTGCTGTTGCACATATACCGTCTACATCAAAATCACCAAACACCACAATACGCTCGTGTGAATCAAGCGCATGCTGAACGCGGTCTGCCACGGCTGCTAAACCTGGAATAAAGAGCGGATTTACCCAATCACGTTCAAGCGAAGCAGTTAAAAAGCGTTCGATCTGTTCTTGTGTAGTATAGCCGCGCGATACCAAAACACGCGCAACAAGCCGAGGCAATCTGCACGTGTTTATAAGCTTATCTTCAAGCTCAAGATCTCTGGATAACAATTGCCAGCGATTATGTTGCGTTGAACCAATCATAAGGCTCTCAACTAACGATTACTAGCTACACTGTTAAATTCGTCGTGATTAAGCTGTTGCGTATGACTTGCATATTTTTGCTCGATACGAGCCCAACGCTTTTCGTGAGTTTTCCAAATAGCTAACAGCGGAGAAGCAACTCCAAAGCTTGACCATGTACCCAAAATTTCTCCAATGAGCATGGCAAGCGCAAAGTCTTTAAGCGTTTGACCACCAAAAACAAGCATAATTGCAACTGGTACCACAGAGGTGATCGTGGTGTTAATAGTACGAACAAATACTTCGTTAATTGAGAAATTACAAATTTCATAATAGGTATGATGAATTCCATCGTGAAGATGTTTGGCGTTTTCGTCCATACGGTTAAATTCAACAACCGTATCGTAGAGCGAATATCCCATAATAGTCAAAAGTGCAGCTACCACGTTAGGCGTAATAGGCGTTTGAGTCCATGCATAAATTCCCAGAGTAATTACAAGGTCGTGAATAAGCGCGATAACTGCGGTAATAGACATTTTGAATTCGTAACGAATTGAAACGTACACAATGATCAAAACAATTGCGATACAAAATGCAAAAGCAGACGCGCGTGTGATATCTTGGCCCCAGTCAGGACCGATCGTAGTAACGGTATACGAATCGTCGGCAAGACCCAAGCTTTTAGCGGCGGCAGCAGCGTGAGCATTTGCAACTTCGGGGTTTGTGGTGTCAGAGCGCACCAAAAATCCTTGTGCTGCATCGGAAACACTGGTTTGAACAACAGGATCATTCTCCCCTGCTTGAAGCAGAGCGTCACGCATAGCAGCTATTGTTATAGATCCTGTATCGTGAAAATCAATGGTAGTTCCGCCTTGAAATTCAATACCAAACACCAAGCCTTTAAGAACTAAACCTACAACAGCTAACACTACCAACACGCTTGAAATGCTTAAGAACACACGACGGTGAGGAATAAAACTGATTTCTTTTCTAAAATGACTACGCATGCTCAACACCTCCTTTTTGAGCAAGCTCGTCTCGTTTGCGCTGCGCCTCGTCTACATCTTGTGAAACACCCCAAAAACGAGGATGTTTTTCAATGGCATGAAGCGCGAGTAAGCGTAAAGCCGGGGCTTTAAAGAAAAACATGGTGGCAATATCACACACAATACCTAAGGCAAGTGTGAGACCAAAACCTTTCACGGCACCAACTGCTACAAAGAAAAGCGAAAGTGCCGTAACCATGGTAACAGCGTCAGCGTCCAATGACGTCATAATTCCGTGCTTTGAACCCGAAACAGCCGCGTCTTTAATACGTTTGCCCATACGAATTTCTTCGCGGAAACGTTCAAGAACCAAAATAGAAGAATCGGCAGCCGATCCTGTGGTTAATACAATACCTGCAAGACCAGGCAATGTAAGCGCAAACGCACCAAAGTGAGAAAGCAGTGCTAAAAGTCCTAAATACAATACGGCAAAGACTGCCAAAGAGCCCATCGTAAGCAAACCAAGGGCACGATAAAAGATAAACAAGTAAATAATAACAGCCACGGCTCCAACGGCAATTGCAAAAATGCCTTGATGCAGTGAATCTTGACCAAGCGTTGGACCAACAACTCTACTTTCTGAGTAGCTAAGCTTAACGGGTAGCGAACCACTATCAAGCACGGTCTTAAGATCTTTTGCCTGCTGAAGCGTAAAGTTTCCCGTAATGGAAACCTGACCGCCGTTAATTTCATTTTGAACCGCAGGAGCTGAATACACCTTTCCGTCCAAGGTGATTGCAATACGACCCTTGGTGGGTGCAAGTTCGCGCGTGACATCAGCAAATTGCTTTGAACCCTCATCGTCTAAGGAGATGTTAACAGAGTAGCCACCTTTTGCATTTTGCGTGCTTTGTTCTACCGATGTTTTTACAATGTGAGAACCGTCCAAAAATGAGGTATACGTGTTATCTTCAAGATTTACGCCTTCGGTACCTGCTTGAAGCTTAAGTAATGCATCAGCGTCACCAATATCGTCTAAACGAACAAACTGCAGATTACCCGTTTGTCCAATCGTTTTAATAGCAGCTTTTGCATCAGTTGCACCTGGAATTTGAACCAGAATAGACGTTGCACCTTGTTGCTGCACCGTTGTCTCGGAAGCACCCAGCGCATTCACACGCTTTTGAATAATATTGGTAGCGATTTGCATTTCCTCAGCCGAAGGGGTTGATCCATCGGGGCGCGAAGCGGTCATAATAACCGATACACCGCCTTGAATATCAAGGCCCTTTGTGATTTTCTCACCAAGCGGCGTAAAGCCAATAACGGCAACCACCAGCACAATTACCAACAACACCAAGGAAGAAATCCAACGGCGTTGATGAGGCGTCATACGCGTTTTGCGCGAGGAATTTCTTCTATGCTGAGATGCGCCACGCGAGATGTCCTGACCGTTCCATCGTGCAAACCCCGAATGTTCTTGACGAGGTTTTATGTCTTTTGTCATAGTAAACTCTTTCGTAATCTTTGATCGCTCACACAAAATTATGTAAAGATATACAACAAAATTTAATTATAAACAAAAGTAACTTAAATCTCATTGCAAACAAGCGGAAAATAAATATATAACCACATAGGCTCACG
>CAMXVQ010000032.1 GCA_947252455.1 uncultured Atopobium sp.
TCAAATCGGAAATGCGAGTCACACCTTGCTTTTGAGCCCAATCACAAAGCTCATGCAAAATTCTGGGTGCGCTCATAGGATCATAGAGATTTGCAAGTCCAACGCTTACAGCAGTTGCACCTGCAAGTATAAACTCGGCTGCTTCGAGTCCTGTGGTAATACCACCTATACCACACAGTGGAATCTTAACCGCTTTATGTGCTTCCCATACCATACGAACCGCAATAGGATGAATGGCTGGCCCTGAAAAACCACCGGTAGGACGAGATAACTTACTTTTATACGTGGTAGTATCAATAGCCATTCCAGGAATAGAATTGATAAGGCTGAGCGCATCGGCACCCTCTGATTCAAGTGCACGCGCAATTTCGGGAATATTAACGGGGCCCATTTTTACAAGCAACGGACGTTTTGTAAGAGGGCGAAGCCTGCGCATAATCTCGGCTGCACCCTGAGGTGTAGATCCCATAGCAGCTCCACCACAGGCAATATTTGGACAGCTAATGTTGATCTCAAAACCAGCTGCAAACGTTGCCTTTTCTTCAAACACTTCAAGTGCCGCTACATATTCATCTATCGAGTGTCCTGCTACCTGACAAATTACTTGACAGTTTTTCTGCTGTAAACCTGTCAGATAGGCTCCAGCTGTGTTTATAAGTCCATTAACGCCAGGGTTTTGCAGACCAACCGAATTAATAATTCCCGAGGTAACTTCGCACATACGCGGAGCAGGATTGCCTGCCCACGGTTTAATAGAAGCTCCTTTGGTTGTAATAGCGCCAAGTTGGGAAACGTCATAAAACTTTTCGAATTGTTGTCCAAACGCAAAAGTTCCGGCTGCTGTATTAACAGGATTTTTCATATGAATGCCGCCGAGATTAACTTCCATTGAAACAGGTGTCTCTACCATGCTACCTCCTCGGCATTAAATACAGGTCCTACCATACAACAACCTTTATTGCTCCCGTCAACCATTTGAACGGTACATGTTGCACAAGCTCCAAAACCACAGGTCATCATACGCTCAAGTGAAGCCTGACATGGAATATGAGCGGCTTTTGCAAGTGCTGCAACACGCTTCATCATAGGTGCAGGACCACAGGTACATACACATCCATAAGATGTTTCAGCAAGCAACTTTTGCATTACATCGGTTGTAAAACCTTTTTCGCCTAAAGTTCCATCATCAGTTGTTAAAAACAGACGATCAACGCCTATTGTGTGGGCTCGCTTGATACCCCAAAGCTTATCAGCTGTTTGTGCGCCTATGATGACGTCAACTGCAATTCCTTGTGACTTAAACAAAGCAGCCGCAGCAAGCACAGGAGGAGCGCCAATTCCACCACTTACCAGTAAAGCCTTCTCTTTTGATTGAGGTATATCCCAACCATGACCACATGGACCCAAAACACGTAAAGCTGTTTTTGCCTCAAGTGCACTTAAACGCTTGGTAGCACTTCCAACTACAGCATACGCCAGGTAAATCAAACCGGCTTCTACGTCAATATGAGAAAACGAAAGCGGAATGCTCAAAAGCTCGGTTTGGCTTCCCGGAACATGAATATTTATAAACTCTCCTGGCAACATAGTGCGTGCAAGCTCATCACATACCAAAACCAACTCGTAGATGCCATCACCTACACGAGTATTTGAAACAATATATGCGGTATGTAATTTTGTATCTTTAACTGCCACGCTCTCCCCTCCCTTTTGCGCGTGTAAACTGGTGACACATAAAATGCGTCACCAGTAAGTGTACGACTTTGCAAGGCCTTTTTCGTAGCGAAAAATCAAAAGTCTTTTGCAATTACAAAACCACAAGCAACCCACGCTCTAAGAAAACCATACAAAAAATAAACCACACGTCAAAGACTTTGCTCTAATTGCTTAATTATGCGCATGAGTTTTACGCACAAATTTGTACGGCCTACATACGTACCTTTTGATCTATGCAACAACCTTGGTATTGCACAAGGTGCGCTTTCCAGCTACAAAGACATCTGTTGCACAGCCGCAAAAATCGTGACCAAGCCATGGTGAGTTAAGCGACTTACTTTCAAAATAGTCCTGATCAACATGAATTTTTTCGGACATACTGATAAGTGTAATATCTGCTTGCGAACCACGCTTAATAGACACTTCATTAAGACGCAGCAGTGCACGTGGATTGATTGCCATAAGCTCTACCATACGTGACATGCTAATTTTATCGGTTGCAACCATCTTTGAAAGCATAAGAGGTACAGAAGTTTCCAATCCTGTAATGCCAAATGAGGCAATCTCAAATTCGCAATCCTTTTCGTGCTGCGCATGGGGCGCATGATCGGTTGCAATACAATCGATGGTGCCGTCCGCCACGCCTTCTTGCAGTGCAAGCATATCGCTCTTAAGACGAAGCGGTGGATTCATTTTAAAGCAGGTATTATAGCTATTATCAATGTCATCTTCGTTGAGGAACAAATGATGAGGTGTAACCTCACAACTTACTGGCAGACCTTCTTCTTTTGCGGCACGAACAAGATCTAAACTTTTTGCAGTTGAAGTGTGCGCAATGTGAAGTGGACAACCCGTAAGACGACAAAGCTCAATGTCACGATACACTTCAAGTTCTTCGGCAAGGGCGGGCCAGCCAAACATACCCAAACGGGTAGAAGCTCTACCTTCGTTTACCACACCGTGCGCTGAGAGCGATTTATCTTCACAATGAGCAATGACCAAACGATCGAACTGAGAAACATATCCCATGCCCGTACGCATCATACCAGCACTTTGAACGCCATGACCGTCATCGGAAAAAGCACAAGCCCCTTCTAAGACCATATCACCAATCTCGGCAAGCGCCTCGCCTTCTTCGCCGCGTGTAAGTGCACCAATAGGACGAATGTGCGCAAGATCAGTTGCACGTGCACGATCAATTTGATACCTAATTCCAGTACCAGTGTCGGTTACGGGATTTGTGTTAGGCATTGTTGCAACATCGGTAAAACCGCCATGTGTAGCTGCGCGCATGCCGCTCTCAATGGTTTCTTTATATTCGTAACCAGGATCACGAAAATGCACATGCATATCAACTAAGCCAGGAACAAGATATTTACCCTCTGCGTCTATAACTTCATCGTCAGCACGAGCCTCAAGCTGAGGAGCTACATCAACAATGGTTGAACCCTCAACCTTAACATCATATTTACCATCAAGTGATACTTGAGGGTCTACAACATGAGCACCTTTAATCAGATAAGCCATTGTTTTCTCCTCCCAAAAGTAAGTACATTTCTGCCATACGAGTAAGAACGCCTGAATTGACCTGCGTTAATATTCGTGAACGTGCGCAATCAGCCACGTCAGCATTAATTTCCATACCGCGGTTCATAGGACCTGGATGACAAATAATTGCATGTGGTTTCATGCGTTTAACGCGCGCCATGTCAAGACCCCACAAGCGGTTATACTCACGACGAGAAGGAATTGTTGCGCCTTCCATACGCTCAAGCTGAACACGAAGCATATAGACAACGTCAACATCTTCAATAACGTCATCAAGCGATGATGTTTGCTCACACGCAAACCAGTGTGGATCATCAACCTGAAACGTGGGAGGTCCAACCAAAATGACATGAGCACCCATAGTTTCTAAGGCAGGAACCAAGGACCCAACAACGCGAGAATGACTTAAATCACCAACGATTGCAACTTTAAGCCCGTCAAGATGCTTAAAGTGTTTACGAATGGTATAAAGGTCAAGCATAGCCTGCGTTGGATGTTGGTGTTTACCATCGCCTGCATTAATAACAATGGCATCGGTATTTTCGATAATTTTCTGAGGCGTACCTGCAAGACGAGCGCGACATACAAACATATCTACGTTCATAGCGCTGATTGTTTGAATGGTGTCGGCAAGCGACTCGCCTTTGACAACCGAAGAGGTAGAGCCACCCATGCTTAAACTATCGGCAGAAAGCCTTTTTTCGGCAAGCTCAAAAGAACTCTTGGTACGTGTAGAAGGCTCTAAGAATAAATTAACAATGGTGCGTCCCCGCAACGCAGGAACTTTTTTAATTGAACGCTTGTTAACTTCTTCAAACGAAGCAGCGGTATCTAGAATTTGCGAAATATCATCTGCAGTTAAGCTGTTGGTATCTATTAAATGTTTAACTGATAACATTAGCACTCGCCTTCCTCGTGCTGTGAATCTGATGTCCAAATTTCTACAGCGTCTTCTTTGTCGTATTCGTTAACTAAAACGCGCACATCCTCGTCATGAGATGACGGAACGTTTTTACCAACAAAATCAGCACGAATAGGAAGCTCGCGGTGTCCTCGATCAACCATAACTGCCAGCTGAACAGAATCGGGGCGACCATAATCCATCAGAGCATTCAAAGCAGAACGAATGGTTCTACCGGTAAACAAAACATCGTCTACCAAAATAATGCGTTGTTTGTCAATTTTAAAAGGAATATTGGTAGCATGAAGAACAGGAACAATTGAGCGATTAACGTCATCACGGTAAAAACTAATATCAAGTTCACCTGTACGTGGACGCGTTCCTTGAATTGCTTCGATTTGCGAAGCCAGACGTTTAGCCAGCGTAGCGCCTCGGCGAATAATACCGATTAAAACAACGTCTGACCCCTCATTGCGCTCGATGATCTCATGTGCAATACGCACTAACGCTCGCTGCATTGCTGTGGCATCCATAATTGATGCTTTAAGCTTAGGTTGCATAGCTCTCCTTCCTGTACGCTTAAAACGTACATATAATAAAAAGCCTCACCTGCAAAGAGCGGATGAGACACGTTAGAAGGCTATGTTGAGTTGCTGTTTTGCAACACGTACCTTACCGGTATCTCGTACCGCGCTTAAAGGTCGTATTTAGTTTACGTGATAATGACAGAAGTAATCTTGTAAATCTTATCGTCATAAAATCATCACGATGGAAAACATGCAACCTTAATCAGAAAGCATGTATACAAGCTATGAGCAACTTGCAAGCTATGAACGCTTATGAATAAGAGTTATGCCCTTGTAAGTGCGCAAGCAAACGACGCACACATGCCATAACTCCGCGCCGTTTAACATAGAGCACGACCAAATCCTTAGATGAAAGCATACGCGTACCTTGAGCACACGCGCGCAACTTTTGTAAAAGATGCTGTTCGGGCGTAAATTTCAAAAAACCAAATGCAGAAGCACTCATCTGCATACCATCAAGCAAGCAAGCAAGCTCTGCAGCAAACCTTGACCTGTTGTGTGGAGGCTCTTGTACAAGGTCAAACAGCATAAAATCAAGGATCCAACTTATAAGTTCTTTTTGGGCACGCGGCATCCATGGTTTATGAATCCAATCATTAATGATTGACTTTATCACAAGCATATGAGCTTCAATTTTTTGTGAGTGAGCCTGCGCTCTATGCAAGCCATGCGCAAACGAGGATGCACGCATAGTGTAAACATATAAGTGATCTTCAATGAGGATCGTTTTTTGTGAGCGCGGATAGATATACATAAAAAAGACCTGATCTTCGCCCAAGCCAACAGCTTCATCAAAATGCACATGTTCGCGTTGAATAAATGAAGCAGCAAGCGCTACACGCACACCAAAAGGCCGAGAATTGCTATGAAAAATGCAGGTGTTTGAATAACCGCTAAACTCACCCGCGCGAGGTGTCTGCAATTCGCGCATGCTTATAGGCGCACACGTAGCGGGCTCAACATCAAAACCAAAGGTAATAACCTCAGGATGCTTGTCTACAAATACATCTACGACACGCTCAATTGTATGAGGCTTATAGCTATCATCAGCATCGATGAACATTACTATATCGCCGGTTGCTGCGTGAATTCCACGATTGCGCGCGGCGGATGGCCCTAAATTACGTTGATTAATAACCTTAAAGCGCGCGTCACGCGTAGCAAGTTCTTGCGCAATCTCTAAAGAATTGTCCTTTGATCCATCGTTGACACATATACACTCAAAGTGGGTATATGCTTGCGCACGCAGCGAAGTAAGCGTCTGCGAAAGTGTTTCTGCCGCGTTATACACAGGCATAATAACAGATACCAAAGGCATGCAGTAATCGTTTTGAAAAGCGTTTGACTGTTCATGTAACGTATTCATGAGCGCGCACGTCTTTCTTCCCATGCAACAAAGATGCCATATAAGCCAGCTAAGCGCAGCGCAAACACAAGTTTAGAGAGCGTTGAATCATGACGCTTTTTACGAAGATGCAAATACTTTTGTGGATTGGATATAAGTTTTTTAACGTTAAGCGCACGCCAGCGATCTAAGTGCTCATCAAAGGCAGGATCTTTTTCTGCTCGCGCGCAAAAATATGTTTTAAGTGCGCCAACAAATTCCAAAGCATGTTTATCATCAAGTCTGTCTAAATACCATAAACAGCCATTTACGCAGGCTGTAAGAGAAGCTGTTTGCAAAAACGGATTTTGTGGAGCAAACTTTTGTGCCAGGGCATCAATGCGATCAAACTCGGCTAATAACAAATCCTTTTTAGTAAGGGAGTGGATAGATGATGCTTCGCGATCCTGTCGATACATAATGATAGGAAAATCATCTACAATACAGCTTTGAGCACGTGCAAACACCTCAAAGCTAAACGACGTATCTTGAAAAGATGCTCCCGGCGTAGAAGAAAATCGGATGTGATGTGCTTCAATAAGCTCAACTCGCGCGTAAAGTCCCGACCAAAGACTTGGCATGGTAAGGAAAAACCGCAGGTCGCGTGATGGATTAATCACGCGATTATGCATTTGCACGGGAAACTGATTAACGTGTTGTGTGATGCCTGAATTGCTCCACCACATCTTAAAGCCACAGTGGAGCGTATCGGGGTGATAGGTACGAGCAAGATCGCTCATATGTGTGAGCGCACCCTCGCACATACAGTCATCGGATTCTAATATGGCAAGATAATCACCACGCGCACGCTCAATACCATAATTAAGTGTTGCACCGTAGCCCGAATTTTCTTTATGGAATGCCTTAAACCGCGCATCCTTGCGAGCATATTCATCAACAATATCTTGTGAGCCATCGGTAGAACCATCGTCTAACAAAAGCGCTTCAAAATCTTTAAAATCTTGTGACAAAAGAGAATCTAAGCAGGCGCGAAGATATTCATTAACATTATAAACAGGAATAAGAACAGATATAAACGGCATACATGTCCTTCTTTAATGGCGAGATTGTACACGATGTTTAATAAAGGTTGCCACACGCGATAACGCATAATTGAGGCCATAGTGCCTACATAACCTGTAGGTATCGCCCATAAGCGCACACATGTGCTGTTTTTGGTTAAATGCAACACAAGAGTTATTCATGAAAGAAGCATAGCGATTACGTGCTGCACGAGATAGATACGGCATATCCTTAACAAGTTCAGGATCGAGTTGTTGATAAAGCCTATCGATATAATGCAGTGCTTTATCGTGATACACCTGGAGCGCGCCATTGGCAATAGCGTCCTCAACATAGGCAAAGCCAACCGTATAAAGCCCTTTAAGTATACCTGCATCGCAGATATTGAGTTCTTGTGCAATATCATGCATGTCTTGCCAGCGCATAAAAGGCAAATCAAGCGATTTAAGTGCAGAAGATGAGCCAGGTGCAAGATAGCGATAATGATAGTATGCATTATCGGTATATACAATTGAAGACGCAAGATTAAGCACTTTAAAGTTAAAAGGCGTATCGACCCAGCCAGCACCTGGAACTTCTTGGAATCTTATGTGTCTCTCATCCAAAAATGATTTTTTATAAAGTGCAGACCAAATTGAAGGATGATGTTCAAGCAAACGAGGACAATCTTTAAGCACAAAGGGCTCAGAGCCTATACAAAGCTTTTTATAATAGCTGCAATGTTCAGCATGCTCAGAAGCAGTGTCTGGATTAAACACGCACCAAAAAGACGATTTCACAATATCAGGAAACTGATAACGCACAGCCAGCGCAAAGAGATCGTCATACATATGGGCGTCTACCCAATCATCGGGTTCAAAAATTGCAACATAGACCCCTCTTGCTTCAGAAATGCCTCTATTAACTGATGCACCATATCCTTGGTTTTGCTTATCAATAATGCGAATACGCGCATCTTTTGCAGCAAACTCTTTCATAATTTGAAGTGAAGCATCGGTTGAACCATCATTGATGAGTAAAATCTCAAGATCACAAACATTGTTATTAAGCAGCGATGATAAAGCCTGCTTGAGATAGCGCTGAGTATTGTAGCACGGAACAATAACAGAGACGTCGCATGAAGTGCGTTTATCACAGGCGAGTTTTTCGTTAATAGTTGCAGTTTGGATATCCATAGTTATCGCTCCAACTTTTTGTATGCCGCACAAACTTCTGCTGCGGGACCTAACGCACGTTGCACACCGTGCTCGATCCAACACGCACGATTACATACACGCTCGATAAGTTCAATGGAGTGGCTTACTAACAAAACGGTAACGTTATCAGATTCAACCAATTCGGCAATTCGTTGTTCACATTTTTGCTGGAACAAGAAGTCCCCTACCGATAATGTTTCATCAACAATTAGAATATCTGGCTCGGTAATAGTTGCAATGGCAAACGCTATACGCGCAACCATACCAGACGAATAATTTTTAAGTGGTAACTCAAGAAAGTCTTTAAGCTCAGCAAACTCAACAATCTCATCAAAGTGCTCATCGATGAACGACTTCTTATAACCAAGCAAAGCACCGTTAAGATAAATGTTTTCCTTAGCAGTAAGCTCTTGATCAAAGCCTGCGCCAAGTTCGATAAGCGGCGCAATCGTACCTGTTACGCTACATGTTCCCCGACTTGCGCCCAAAACACCTGCAATGATTTTAAGCATGGTAGATTTTCCCGAACCATTAGTGCCCACCAAGCCAAAGGCTTCGCCCTTCTTTACTTGAAAATTGATGTGATCAAGCGCTCTAAATTCCTTAAAACGCAGTTCACGACGGGCAAGCGCAATAAAAAACTCTTTTAAGGAATTAAACTGTTCGGACGCTATGTTAAAAATCATCGAAATGTCATGCACGTCAATAACAGTTGGTGTATCCTGCGTGAAATTAGCAAGCGAAGGTTTAACAAGAACAGGTCTTTGACGCTTGTGATGAGAACCATATACAAACCAGGTGCTGATTGTTTGTTGGTTGTTATGTTGGTCAAAAACATCAACGGTTATAAGATAGTGACCATCACAAGGAAGCTCAAAATCCCAAAAGGGTGCCTGCGTGAACTCGCCATTTGAGCCGCACAAACCTTCATCCTCTAAAAACCAATGGTACTGGTACTTAAACGATGACGGATGAACGAGGTTATCTGGATCAAAATTAAAACGTCCATACAAGTCTGGTGAAGTAGTTTGACCTTCAATTGGAATAGAGGTTGTAACACGCAGCTTATCTATTCCATCAGGCGAAACTATATGACACAAAAGTTGCGCTTGCCACGAGGGTTGCTTGCTTGTAGCCGCTTTAGAAGAGCCAGCATTAGAAGATTCATGTAATGCGGATTGGTGAATATCAGTTTGTGTAGTAGTGTGCATAAAAACTCCAAGTGTACGAGACACTGACTTTACTATTGTACGATATTTTTCTAGATCCTAAAAGAAAACATCGCGATTAAAGCGGTTCGATAATCAAAACTAAATGAACAGGATAAAACGCTTTTCATGCCTTGAAAAAACAAACCATCCAAGTGCTAGAGAAATCAGCGAGCAAACAATACAGGCAAAATTAAGCTCCAAAGAAGGCATGCGACCGTAGAGCAAAATTTCGCGGATGAAATTAACGTAGTGATACATGGGATTAAAGGTTTCAAGATTTCTAAACCACACGGGCAAAATTTCTTCTGAATAAAAAAGCGGCGTAGCGTAGGTCCACACCGTGAGGACAATGGTCCACAGATGCATAATATCTCTAAAAAATACAACTGCTGCCGAAAGCAAAAACGAAAGACCCACACAGAACGTACCAACATAAACAATAAAAAGCGGAAGTAACAGTGCAAAACCCGTAGGCGCAATACCAACAAAAATCATAACAAACGCAACAGCAATAAGCGAAAACGAAAAATTAACGAGCGCAAATAAGACCTTTTCTATAGGAAAGACAAAACGATTAATACGAACTTTTTTAATCAGTGAGGCATTATCAATAATAGAATGCATGCCGTAGGTGGTAGAATCTGCCATCAGAGTAAAGGTGATGTTACCTAAAATAATATACAAAGGAAAACTTGGTATTGACGACGAAGAAAACCGCAGCATAGCTGTAAAAACAATTGCCATAACAACCATCATGAGCAAAGGATTTAAAACGCTCCACAATACACCTAAAAAGCTTCGACGAAACTTAAGCTTAAAATCGCGCGACACGAGCTGTTCAATAATAAACCAATCCCTACTCCAGGGATCAGACCATGTTTCTTTGCGAATTTGTTCATGCGCTGTATCTTGCAAAACTACCCTCTTTAACCAAATATGAATATAAGTTTAGATATATTTTACCAAGACCTACTCTTAGAGGTAAATTGAATCTTGATTTAATGGTAACATACCTCACGCATATTCATTTAAAAAAGAAAAGCCGCCAAAGGCGGCAATTCTTATGCTTACAGACTCAAGTTCCACTACACAAGAGCATTACTGCGACACAGGTGCGGACGCGTTTGTGTTCGCAGAAGCGCTCACCTCATGGTCAGCAGGCGCAGCTTTGTCTGCTGATGCTGGTGCAGATGCAGAGACGCTTGAGTTTGAAGCTTTGCCCAAATCGGTGGGCGACTTTTGTGTTGGTGCCTTTTGGACAGGTGAAGGATTGTTAGTTTCCACAAAAGTGTTTGTAGGCGCAGAGACGGGTTCACTAGAGTCTGCAGAACTTTGTGCTTGGGCAGCTTCATTCTTGCGCTCACGAAGCTTATCTTTTAAAAATGAATAGGTTGTGCCATACATTGTAACCGTACCATCATCATTAAAGACTGCAGCATGAAACGAGGAGTTAACCGGCAATGCCTTCCATGCTTCTTCGAATTCATCGACTGTCACACCAAATTTTTTGCAAACTTTAGCCTCTACACTTTCAAATGACGCATTTAAGTTTCCAATTTTGGTGTAGTCTTCAACCGTCAGATGGAATTGTTCGTAAATTGAAATATTGAAAACTCTTTGAGCAGCAGTGCCGTCATTAAAGAATACCCAATAAAAAATCTTGTTATATTCTTCGTCTTTTACAATACGCGAAGGTTTTTTAATACTATTATCTACAAGCCAATCTTGCGCTGAATGACCCGCGTATTCTTTTTGAAATTCTCCATTATGTTCATCATGTGGCTGGCTTTCCGGATGATCAAAAAGCCACTTTACCGTTGCAACAACATCGCGGGCACTAATGTGCTTTGAAGCAAAATAAGCGGCATCTGCCTTGACACTTTTAATTACCTCTTCAAGTGTGTGTGAGTGAATATGCGGATTGCCTGCCATGTGCCATGCATAAAAACGATTGGTTTTTGCATCGTATGCTCTCATATACTTAAGATCGGCAAAAACCTTGTCCAAATCCGCAAGAGAAACCTTGTTTTCGCTCGGCACATAGTTATAGTCAAATAGATCACCATCTTCAATTACAACGTGATCAACATTTTTATCATACTCCCCTACTGCCGCATACGGAAACGCTTGACGAGGGTCGCTACGCACTATATATTCTTGACCGTCACTATCATATACATGCCAGTGATCCTCGTGCTTTAAAATCTTTACAATATTTTTATCTCTAATCTCGTCTAGACCGCTATGTACCTCCACAAGGTCTGGAATCTGAGGTAAAGGCTCTCCTGTATCAGAAGGCGTGTGAGAAGGCACAACAGGAGGTTGCTGTGAGTTGCTTGTGTCGTCGGCGTGATGAGTATGCTCCGCATGCTCATTATGATTATTGTGATCAACGTGCTTGTGCTCGTGGCTATGATCACAGTTTCCATCATGACAGCCTGTATACGTACCCACCGTTATACCAGGAAAATAAGGGCTCGGATCGGTGTGCGTTACATACTCATGACCATCACTATCATATACATGCCAGTGATCCTCATGCTTTAAAATCTTTACAATACGTTTATTCTTTACCTCGTCAACACCTCTGTGAACCTCTACAAGACCTGGGATATTAGGAACAAACGAAGAACTTGATGAATCTGATGACGAACCATAAGAAGGCGTAACGCTGTAATCTTGTCCGATACCTCCGTCAAATGCAGCATGCGTATATGATTCATGGTTATGCGAACCTGTATAGGTGCCTATAGTAATATTTGGATAGTAAGAGCTTGGATCGGAATACGTTATGAACTCACGACCGTCACTGGTATACACATGCCAATGGTTTCCGTGCTGTAAAATTTTAACAACTTGGACTCCCATATCACTGAGCTCGCTGTTGGACACAACTGAATGGACATCTTGAAGGTCACTTGCGGTGTGAGCACGCGTAGGATCTTTGTAGGTGATAATTTCACGCCCGTCCTTAGTAAAAACGTGCCAGTGATCACCGTGTTTTATGATTTTTACAATATCGCTTGCATCAACATCAGGAGCATCAAGCAAAACATCGGTTGTGGTGTCATCTGCATATTTCGTAGTTTTCTCCTTGAACTCTGTTGGAGTTGTTATTTCCTGTTCAAGGTTTTGAGCTAATTGCCTGGTTTTTGCGGCTTCAACATCTGTTGAAAAAACACCATTTTGGACAGCAATTATAACACCCACCGCAGCGACACCTGCAATAACTGCCCCCAATGCAACCGAAGCCGTGTGGCTTGCAAAAAATGATGCATGAGTACCAGCATTATTTGCCGATGGAGTTTGATTCTTTGAGGTCGAAGAAGAACTCATCTCAGGGTGTTTATCACTTATAGAACTCATAGATACGCCTTTCTAAATAACGCAAACTTTCATTTCAAACTGACATAAGGTGAAACACATAAGGTGCTGCGAACAGTATCAACGACGGAATTTAGGAAGCACCAGTGATATCAAAAGTACAAAGGTTGCCAAAAGGACAATAACTGATCCCGGCATGAGATTGTATTCAAACGAAATGCACAATCCTGTAT
>CAMXVQ010000033.1 GCA_947252455.1 uncultured Atopobium sp.
AGAACGCGGTTTCTGTCTTGATATGTGCCAATCACATAACCAAGATTGATAACCGCATTGTCAGGCGTTGTTTTCATGGTAAATTGTGTGAGCTTGGGCGTAACACTCTTTTGAAGTTCAAGTTTGTTAGGAGCTTGTTGTGTGCGCTCGTCTGCGTGCATAAAATGTTCGTTGATTTTATTAAGCATGGCATCTATGGATAAGTTGCCATACAAAATGGTGTAGCTATTATTAAGTTTGTAATGACGTGCATGTGCGTCTAAAAATGCCTCATAGCTTAAATCGGGGATATGGTTAATATCGCCCCCAGACACATATTTATAGCAGGTATCGGGGAATAACGCCTCGTTGAGCTTGTGATAAGCCATGGTATCGGGGTTGGATAGGCTTCCTCGCATTTCGTTCAGAACAACTCCGTTATACGAAAATGGACTTTGCGGGTCTTGCGCTTCAAGATGCCAGCCTTCTTGTTCAAAAATATGAGGTTCATGGTAAATATTGGGGTGCAAAACCGCATCTAAATAAATATCGGTGAGGTTCATGAGATCTTTTTGGTTGGTGCTTGACACCGGGTAGATGGTTTTGTCGGGAAACGTCATTGCATTTAAAAACGTTTGCATGCTGGTTTTAAGCAGGTGAACAAAGGGCTCCTTAACACGATATTTTTGCGAACCGCAAAGTACCGAGTGTTCAAGTATGTGAAATACTCCAGTTGAGTCTGTGGGAGGTGTCTTAAAACCAATGGTAAACGACTTATTATTATCGGCGCATGCAATCCAAAGTGCACGAGCTTTAGAGGGCTTGTGGGTAAATATATATGCGTATCCGTTTAATTCGGAAAGCTCTTGTACGTCTATAACCTCAAAATTATGATGGGTTGTTCCAACAGTAAGCGCAGCTATTGGCTGTGTAAAATCTTGTACGCTCTGTTGTTCGTTCAAAGGGGCATCCAATATATTTTGATGGTTGGCAGCGTGATTGTGTGCATGAATGGTATGCATGTGCACTCCTTATCGAATGTATGTTTTGAAGTTATTGTACAGGATTGCCAAGCATACCGCCGATTATTCGTGAACCTCACATATGAATGTTGTGAAGGTCGATAAAAGTTTGAGTAAGCGGGCAAACACTACGATATGTTTATAAACGTGTTCATATAAAAAATTTTGTATAAAATACGCGCTTAGTGTTTGGGAGCGGAGTGCGCATAAGAGGAGGAAGTGTTGAATCGTCAGAGTGTGAATGCTGTATCAGAGCATGTAGAAGAACATCAGTCACATGGTTGGCGTCTCTTGTGTACATCATCTTATAAAGATAAATTACAACCCGCGTTTATGCGTTTTAAAGCACAACATCAACTGGCGTATGGTATCGTGCTTACGCTTTTAGGCGGAAGTCTTTGGGGCATGAATGCAACACTTTCTAAAGTTATTATGGATACCTATGCAGTAAGTCCGATGTGGCTTGCCTGTGTGCGCGAAATTTTTACCGCAATATTGTTTTTAAGCCTTGCCAATAGGCAAACGCCACGTCAACTGCGCGACGCGCTTCACTCAAAACATGCGCTCATCATGATGGCTGTGATGGCATTTGATGTAATTTTGCTTTCTCAGGTGTCATATCTTGAGGCAATTTTTTGGACCAATTCGGCAACTGCCACTATTTTGCAAAATCTAGGCGTGGTTTTAGTTATGCTCTATGTCTGCGTTACCAATAAGCGCCTGCCACGCCGCCGTGAAGCGTGGGGCTTATGTTTAGCTGTTGTTGGCACGTATTTTATTTCAACAGGTGGTGATCCAACACAGCTTAAGCTCCCACTTGAGGGTCTTGCATGGGGCATGTTGTGCGCAACTGCAGCTGCGATTTTGGCAATTCAGCCAATTAAGCTTATGAACCGTTACGGAAATTTTGTAGTAAATGGCCTTGCATTTTTATGTGCAGGTCTTATGCTTGCATGTTATGTGCAACCGTGGAATTCTATTCCTCATTTTGGGGTAACGGGATCGCTCTATCTTGTTTTTACGGTTGTTTTAGGAACGTTTGGAGCGTACGCGCTCTTTCTTGAAGGTGTTAAAGAAGTTGGCTCGGTTAAAGGCGTTATGTTAGGAACAAGTGAGCCGCTTGCCGCAACAATTTCAACTGCGCTTGTAATGGGTACGATGTTTTCACCTGGCGAGCTATTTGGCTTTGCACTTATTATTATCATGGTGTTCTTAACTGCATAAGCTTTGTGGATCTGCTTGTAAAACATAAACACATGCAAAAACAAAAACGTCAAAGAGAAGCCGTATAAAACAGCACGCTTCAAGATTAGGCTGATCAAAGCACTGTTCATAGCTGTCCAAAACAGAAATCCTGAGTTCAAAAACACCCCTTAATTTGAGCGTAAGCATACAAATTAAAGGGGTGTAGTATTGCTATCGGATGTTATTAACCGCTATATACGGCTCATTTCTTCGCTGCAACGGCTGTACCAAAAATCAGCATTAGGCGGGCAGTATTTACGCGCTGCAGAAGGGGTAAGTCCTCCGCCATATCCTCGTGCGAGGCCTGAAACATGTGCTCTAATAGCTGTGTCCCAGTCGCCCCAGCTTGCATTGCCCCAGCCCCAAGCATTATGTGGTCTAAAACAGCACGCACCTTTGGAGCTTTCGACCATAGAGATTGCAGGAGACCAGCGAGGATCAACGCCGCTATCCCATGCTGCTTCGGCAAAGGTTTTGCCATGTCCTGCAAGAGGAGAGCCGCTTAAATATGAATTGATACGCCCTGCCCATTTAGCAACAAATGAATCGCGGTCGCTACTCATATTTACCTGCGATAACGGTGAAGTTGGCGCGTCTACCGTAACGGTATTACCCGATGTTGTGGTAAACGTTGAACCTTCGGCTTCACGAGCTTTTTCTTCGGCGGCTTTTGCGGCAGCCGCTTCGGCTTCTGCACGTGCAGCAGCTGCTTGTTGAGCGCGTGTACGTGCCTCTATTGCCTTATTCATGGTTGCCGATGCATCCGCAACTGCTTCGTCTTTTGCTTTCTTATCTTGCTCAAGCTCTTTTTGCGTGTTTTTAACATCGTTAACAGTTTCAAGTAACTTGCTGACTGCATCATTATTTTTTGTTTGAATAATATTTAGGTACTGCATGAGCGATATAAAGCTGTTAAAATCAGGTGCCGATAAAAGCATCTCAAGCAAGGACGATCCCGACTTACTCATTCTGTACATGGTACGAATAGAAAGCGCCGCCTGAGCTTTAAGCTCGGGTAATTGCTGCTGCAGCTCTTGCAACTTTGCATTATTTTCCTGAACGTGCTGCTCTGCTTCGGTTGCTTGTTCTTGTGCTTGTCGTAAGGCTTCTGCCGATTGTTCCACCTCTTGTTGTAGCTGCTCAATTGTGCCGTCATCAGTTTGATCTGCAAATACCATACATGTAGATGAACAAATGACACAAACAGACAACAATACAGAGACAAAACCATGCCGTGCTTTATGCATTGTGATGATCTCCTGTAACTCCGGCATTTGAATTGATGCCGGCTCACTCTAGTTCACTATATCTGTTGCAGTTTTGCGAATTTCTATTTTACCTTAAATATGTTATTCTCATCTACTTTCCATGTGAGCATGGACATTATATGGAAGTTTATATATGAATATCTACTTAATAACAAGCGTATCGCATTTGGGATATCTGACTAAAAACGTAGAAATTGAGCCCAAAAGTGCATATTTAATCGAAGAAAGTCCGCGCGCACCGCAGATAATTAAATCGGGGTTAACTATATCGAGCATGTCTTCTTTAAGTGTTTCACGAATACGACCTGCGCGAATGATTACACGTACGTTTTGAATGTCTTTATCTGCTTTGAGAGTTTCTACCTGCTTGGCTATTGAAGACTTAAAGCCTTCTTCTAGGCCCTGCAAAATATCGGCAGGATATGTACTTGCAGTTTCGAGTGCAGACGCGTCTATAACATGACCAATAACCAATTCAGCATGGTAGTTACGTGCAAATTCGGCAGCTTTTTGGAGTACGTAATCTTGATGCTCACATCCATCAAGCGCCACAAAGATGGTTGAGTAGCCAAGTTTTTCTTGAGCGGTTTCTTGGACAGACATATATCCTCCTTAACTGTGCAACTAACCATGTATGGATATACTGGTCATGAGATGCTATTCTTGTGGGCAAGTTTATATGATTCTAAGCGTTTTTTGTGTCACATTTTTGTTAACGGTAAAAATCGTTCTGTAAAAGTTATGCTAAAGCAAGCAAATTAGCACTATAAGGTACTACAAATATATAAGGAGTATCATGTCTGCCATTATTGAGCTTTTAAAAGCACTATTATTTGGAATTGTTGAAGGCATTACCGAGTGGCTTCCCATCTCTTCAACAGGTCATATGCTTTTACTCGAAAAATTTGTAGTTCTTGATGTGTCGCCAGCGTTTTGGCACATGTTTTTGGTGGTTATACAGCTTGGTGCCATTTTAGCGGTGTGCGTGTCATTTTTTAAGGAGCTTAACCCATTTGCTTTTGCACTCACCAAGGCGCAGCGAAATTCCATTTGGGCTATGTGGGCAAAAATTATAGTTGCTTGCATACCTGCAGCGGTTATAGGTATTCCTTTGGACGATTGGATGGATGAACATCTTGGAAGTCCGTTTGTGATCGCCGCCGCGCTTGTTGTATACGGTGTTGTGTTTTTGTGCCTCAAAGATTCGCAGAGCGATCTTTCTGTGCGCACTGCTAAACATGCAAAAGTTGAGTCGCGTGAGTTGCAAAAGCGTACGTTTTTAGATAAACGTGTTACAACGCAGACTATGGATACATTGAGTTGGAAACAAACCATTGGAATTGGATGTTTTCAGGTGCTTTCTATTATTCCAGGCACTTCACGGTCTGGTTCCACAATTATTGGCGCGCTGCTCATGGGCTGTTCGCGCAGTGTTGCCGCGCAATTTACGTTTTACTTAGCAGTTCCTGTTATGGTAGGAGCATCCGCATTGCGCTTGGTAAAGTTTTTCATAAAGGGAAATACGTTTTCGGCTATGGAAGCATCTACGCTGATAGTAGGCTGCTTGGTGGCATTTTTAGTGTCTATGGCTGTTGTTAAGTTTCTTATGAGCTATATTAAACGCCACGATTTTTCGCTTTTTGGTTGGTATCGAATTATGCTGGGTATTTGTGTTGCTGTGTATTTTTGGCTTATGTAATTCGGCCGATTATATACAAAACATGCATAATTATACCATAAAATATGTTAAATTTTGTATCTAAATTCATAATTATTACGTGTTCATGTAGGTCGTGTGAGTTTAACGTTTCAGGTTAGAAAAATTATGGGTCTGAGCGCACGGATACAATATTTGTCAGGTACTATAGGTAACCACATACGCCGTAATCGTTGTGTGCCTGCATATTTGCGCGCATAACGGTCGTATATAAGTATTCGTAACGCTTTGTTGTAGGTTTGGGATACAAGCCTATAGATGTAAGCAAAAGGAGGTAGCAATATGGCGTTTTCGTTATTCAACACTTCGGTCACAAGACGACAAGCTCTTCGCTTAGGTTTGGGCGGAGCATGTTGTTTGGTTGGATTATCTCAAGCAGCCTGTACACCACAAGATGTTGCTCCCTCACAAGAACAGCCAACAGTTAAAGGTATCGATAAAGAAGCATTTGACGCGCTTATTGCGCAAGGTCCTGTGGCTTCGCAAGCCGATATTGACAAAAGCACATGGGCAAGCCAGGTGGCAAAAGCACAAAAGCTTCGCGTTGGTGGCGTAAAAACTTCTATTCTATTTGCATCTCTTGACGAAGCCGATGGGAAAATTCGTGGTTTTGATGCAGGTTTGGTTTCATTGCTTACGCGCTATGTCTTAGGTGATGAGTCAAAGAGCGATCTTACCTTGGTTACGTCTAATACGCGTGAGTCTGTTCTTCAAAACGAGCAGGTTGATGTTGTATTTGCAACGTATTCCATAACGGATGCTCGCAAAAAAGCTGTGTCATTTGCTGGCCCTTATTATTCTACGCAACAAGGGATTATGGTTGCTCAGTCCAACACTACAATTAATGGGTTGTCCGATCTTGCTCAGAAAAACGTTGCCGCGCAGTCGGGTTCTACAGGCCCTACGATTTTAGAGCAGCTTGCGCCCGAGGCAAAAGTTCAAGAGTTTACTACCGACGAAGAGGCCCGAAATGCACTTTCGCAAGGTAGAGTAGACGCCTATGTTATTGATGAAACTATGCAACGTGGTTCAATTGTTAGAAATCCAGGCAAATACAAGCTGGTAGGAGAGTCTTTTGGCCCGGTTGATTATTACGGCATTGGACTTCCTCTTAACAGCGATGGTGTTGATTTTGTTAACACGTTCCTTAAAAAGGTTGAAGATGCTGGTTTATGGGCAGAACTATGGAAAGTTGCAATTGGCAACCGCACCGAGGCTACCAAAGTGCCTACTCCACCTTCAATAGGAGTATAGGCTCGTAAAGATACGCCTTGTTAAGTTATAGCATCGTACAGTTGTTCATAAGCGAGGAATAATGGGATTTCAAGAATTATGGGCTACGTATGGTTCGATGTATCTAATGGCGTGGACAGTTACTATGAAGATGGCACTTATTTCGTATGTAAGTGCCACTCTTCTTGGATGCATTGTTTCGATTATGCGTATAAGCCCTATTTATCCACTGCGTTTAACAGGGGATGCGTACGTACATATATTTCGTAATATACCTGCAATTTCTTTACTTGTTATTGTGGTTTATGCTCTTCCAAATTTAAAGATTATTTTGCCGTATGACGCTTGTGTTATGGTAACGGCAGCACTCATTGGCGCAGCATTTGCTTCGGAAAATATTATGACAGGCATCAATACCATTGCATTAGGTCAAATCGAGGCAGCTCGCTCACTTGGCTTTACGTTTATGCAGAGTTTAAGGGCTGTTATTTTGCCCCAAGCGTTGCGTTCGTGCGTGCTTCCTATGACTAATCTTTTGATTGCACTGATATTAACTACGGCAATTGCTTCTCAGGTGCCGCTAGTTCCGCAGGAGCTTACCGGACTGGTTTCCTACATTAACACGCGCGCCGTAGGTGGAGTTGCTGCATTTGCCATATCCGCCTTTGGCTACGTCTCCGCTTCAATTGTGGTTGCGTATGCAGGAAATAAACTGGACAGGATGGTGAGAATTAAACGATGAATACCAATTCTTATCCATCAGTTCGTGACGCGCTCTTTGAGCAGCCTGGCCCTAAAACAAAACGGTTGGTTTCGGCTCTCACCTCTATTTCTTTAATTGTGCTTGCGGCATTTGTAGCAAGTATTGTGTATCGTTTTTACATAACTGGTCAATTGGCACCTCGATTTTGGAATTTCTTTTTGTTACCCACAACGTGGATCTTTTTATTACAAGGTCTTGTTGGTACGCTTTCGATTGCTCTCGTAGCAGGAGTTCTTTCTTTATTGCTTGGTCTTGTGCTTATGCTTTGCCGTATAAGTCATAACCGTTTTCTTAAGATTCCAGCACGTATATGTATCGATTTCTTCCGTGGAGTGCCAAGTCTTTTGCTCATTTACTTTTGTTTCTTGGTAATTCCGCAATACGGTATTAAAATGCCTTCGTTTTGGATGATTACGCTACCTGTGGCGTGTGCTGCGGCAGCTGTTTTGGCGGAGGTCTTTCGCTCGGGCGTACATGCTGTTGCAAAAGGTCAAAAGGAAGCAGCGTATGCACTTGGTTTTACTCGTGCTCAAGTGTTACAAAAGGTTGTTTTGCCACAGGCAATTCGCTACGTTATTCCAGCGCTTATAGCGCAGCTCGTTGTTGTTGTGAAAGACACTACGGTTGCCTATGTTGTAAGTTATCCCGATTTGTTGCAAAACGCACGGGTTCTTATCACCAATTACGATGCGCTTGTTTCGGTGTATTTGATTGTTGCGCTTATCTATATTGCAATTAACTGGTCGCTTAATAACATTTCTAAGTGGTATACCAAAAAGACAAGCGTGCCGGTATCAAGCTCAAAAGTTGATTTGTCGGTTGAAATGAGCGAAATTTAGGGAGTCGGTATGGAAGATATGAAAGAAGCCGAAGTAACGCCAAAGTCTTCTCAGGATATTCCTGTTGTTGAGTTTAAATCGGTGAATAAATATTTTGGTAAATTACATGTATTAAAAGACATAAACCTCTCTATCAAAGCAGGTGAGGTGGTTGTAATTATTGGCCCTTCTGGTTCGGGAAAGTCTACCTTATGTAGAACAATTAATCGCCTTGAAACCATTGATTCGGGCTCGATACTGCTTGATGGCGAACCTTTACCTCAAGAGGGAAAAGAACTTGCAGCAATGAGAAGCCGTATTGGCATGGTTTTTCAGTCGTTTAACTTGTTTGCACATAAAAGTATCCTCGATAACGTGTGCATGGCGCCAATTGCCGTTCTTAAACGACCAAAAGACGAGGTACAAGCTGAAGCTCTCAAGCTTTTGAAGCGTGTAGGTGTAGAAGCACAGGCGCATAAAGTTCCTGCACAACTTTCTGGCGGCCAGCAGCAACGTGTAGCGATTGCTCGCTCGCTTGCAATGCACCCAGAAGTTATGCTGTTTGATGAGCCTACCAGCGCGCTTGACCCTGAGATGATTAACGAAGTGCTTGATGTTATGGTTTCGTTGGCAAAAGAGGGCATGACCATGGTTGTCGTAACCCATGAGATGAATTTTGCTCGTCGTGTTGCCGATCGAATTGTGTTTATGGCTGATGGACAAATTTTGGAGGAAGCTTCTCCACAAGAATTCTTTGCTCAGCCAAAAACCCAGCGTGCGCAGGACTTTTTGGAATCTATTACCAATCACTAAGCATGCAATTCCAATTAATGTCGCGCCATGCGTGTAAACTAAAAAAGAAATAGGTAGTGTAGTGGCTGCATATTTTATGTAGCCACCATTTGATTTTGGAGATGTGCATGGCGTTAGTTGCTCAAGATACATTGTTTTCCCCACAAGATTTTAATGCTGATATGTCCCATAGTCATCAAAGTGGTAAAAGTGACAACGCTTTGCCGCACACGCGACAAAGTAGGGTAGATATAGATTCTCTTAACCCGCAACAAAAACAGGCTGTGTTGTGCACCCAAGGCCCTCTTTTGGTGCTTGCAGGGGCAGGTTCGGGCAAAACGCGTGTTTTAACGTATCGCATTGCATACCTTATTGAGGAGCAAGGGGTAAGTCCTTGGTCTATTCTTGCAATTACCTTTACCAATAAAGCTGCAAAAGAAATGCGTGAGCGTATAGAAATGCTGCTTCCTGGCAGAACGCAAGGTATGTGGGTGAGCACCTTTCACGCCATGTGCGTAAGAATTTTGCGCACGCACGCTGAGCGCCTGGGGTATTCAAAAAATTTCACTATTTATGATACCGATGATACCAAACGCCTCATTAAGCATATTATGGACGATTTGAATCTTGATCCCAAAAAATATGCGCCCAATGCCATTCGCGAACGTATTTCTCAGGCAAAAAACGCTGCTCAGACGCCTCAAGATATGGAGGAGGCCGCGGGCGGATCTGTGCTGCTTGAAACCGCTGCAGAGGTTTATCGTATATTTGAGCAACGTCTGCGTACGGCAAATGCAATGGATTTTGACGATTTATTAGTCAAAACGTACGAGCTGTTTTCTAAAAACCCTGATGTTTTGGAATACTATCAAAATGTTTTTAAATATATCAGTGTTGATGAGTACCAAGACACCAATGCTGTTCAATATGCGCTTACTAATTTGTTGGCACGCAAATATCAAAATTTAATGGTTGTAGGTGATGACGACCAATCCATTTATTCTTGGCGTGGAGCCGATATTACTAATATCTTGTCGTTTAGAAAAGACTATCCGCAGGCTCATGTGGTAAAGCTCGAACAAAACTATCGATCAACAGGGCATATCTTGCATGCTGCTAACGCGGTAGTCAAGCATAATTCAAGGCGTGAAGCAAAAGAGCTGTTTACCAAAGCAGGCGATGGCCAAAAGGTTGAGGTGTTTCAGGCTTCTGATGAGCGCGATGAAGGTCGCTGGATTGGCGCTGAAATTGAGAAGCTCCATGATAGCGGTTGCGCATATAGCGATATAGCAGTGTTTTATCGTATGAACGCGCAATCTCGTATTTTAGAAGATATGTTTTTACGCGCAGGCGTGCCGTATAAAATTGTGGGCGGTACGCGATTCTTTGACCGTGCAGAAATTAGAGACGTTCTTGCGTATCTTAAAGTTGTGGTTAATCCCTTTGATGATGTGAGTGTTTTGCGCATTATCAATACGCCGCGCAGAGGTATTGGTACAACATCTATTGATAAAATCCAGTCATATGCCAATGACCGAAATATCTCGTTTTTTGAGGCAGTATGTGCTTGTTGCGATGAAAAAGATCTTCTTAATGCTCGTTTGCGTACCAAACTTTCTGAGTTTGTAGCGTGCATTCAAAAAGCACAGACTATGCACGGTGATTTGTCGAAAGTTATTTCGGCAATTTTGGACGAAACGCATCTTGTTGATGCACTTAAAAGCGAGGGTAGTGTTGAGGCCGAATCCCGAATCGAAAACATACAAGAGTTTTTAAGCGTTGCTGCAGAATTTGAAGCATCGCACGACAACATGGAAGAAACTTTGATGAGCCTGCAAGACCTTGCCGAAGCAGGTTTAATTGATAGTCAACAGTTAGATGAGTTGGGCGCGTCCGCTTTGGATTCTCAAGCGCCTTCTGCTGTAAATGCTCGTCCATCTGCGCAGGTAAAAGACATTATAGCCGCTCATCAACAAGGCAACTCACAAACACTTGACACGGTCCAAGCGGCTGCTTCTGAGCACACAGCAGACCAGGGTGCGGTTGACGCCAATTTAGCTGCATTTATCGAATGGCTTGCCCTGCGTTCAGATCTTGATACGCTTTCTGGTCAAACAAGCGCTATTACAATGATGACAGTACATGCGGCTAAGGGTTTGGAATTTCCTGTGGTATTTGTTGCAGGAATGGAAGACGGTATTTTCCCTCATGTAGCATTTGATAGAAGCGAATCTTTAATCGAAGAAGAGCGACGCCTTGCCTATGTTGCCATTACACGTGCACGTAAACGCTTGTTCTTAAGCTATGCAAGCGTAAGACATATGTTTGGTAGCACGCAAACTAACCCCAGAAGTCGCTTCTTAAACGAAATCCCCGAAGAAGACATACACGCAACAGGCGTTGGCTCGTCGGGCTTCACAGGCGTTGGCTGGGAAAAGCGTGGAGATCGGCACGGAACGTTTGGGTCGGGCAGAGGTCAAGATGTCTATGGTGGACACGTTTTTGGTTCGTATACGCGCTCTACGGGAACAAGTACGCAATCTCAAGCTAGTGGCATACAAAAAGATAGCGCTCAAGCGCTTACATCCTTTAAGCGCGGTGATCGCGTTTCTCATAAAACGTTTGGCATAGGTGTTGTAAGAAGCGAAACACGCGATACTGTAGAAGTGTTTTTTGAAAAGACAGGTAAAACCAAGAAGCTCATGAAAGGTTTTGCTCCTTTGGTTAAGTTAGATTAAACGCATGTCATCTTAAAACGGGTACAGTAGCATTTCTGTAAAGCAAACTAAAAGTGTGCCAAATATTTTGCGAAAGAGGTTATATGATTCAGACGTATGGCATTATCGGTGCTATGAAAGTTGAAACCGAACTTCTGGTAGAACATATGCAGCAGCCGCGCCGCACGCGTTTTGCGTCCATGGACTTTTTTGAAGGCGTGTTATGCGGCAAGCAAGTTGTGGTGGTTCAAAGTGGTATCGGCAAAGTAAATGCAGGTATTTGTGCTCAGATCCTGTGCAATATCTATCACGTGGACGCAATCATCAACACGGGCATTGCTGGCGCTTTGGATTTGCGCTTAACGGTTGGTGACGTTGTGGTTTCAACGGAGGTAGTACACCACGATTTTGATGTAAGTAATTTGTCGTACCCCCTAGGGCAAATTCCTGGTATGGACACGCTCACCTTTAAAGCGTCTGATGAGCTTATAGTTGCTGCAGATAAAGCCATACGTTCTGCTCGACCAGATATACATTCTTACAGGGGATGCATTGCGTCAGGAGATCAGTTTGTGCATACGCGCGCCCGAAAAACCGAGATTGTGCAAGAGTTTGGCGCGCTTTGTTGCGAGATGGAAGGTGCTGCAATTGGACAGACTTGCTATCTGAATCACATTCCCTTTGTTGTTATGCGCACCATTTCTGATAATGCCGATGAAGAATCGGGAGTTGATTATCCTAAATTTGAAAAACAAACAGCGCATGATAATGCGCGGATTATTGAGCACATGCTTTTGACGCTGTAAGGCAGCATCATCAGCTCTACGAGTTATGCTATATACAGTTTATGCGTGGCTTATGTTTTACGTAATGCAAATGAGGTGAGTTTGATGGAAAAGATTGCAAGTTTTACCGTTAATCACGAGCTTTTAGAGCCTGGTGTGTATGTATCACGACGCGATACATATCCAAACACTTCGTATGAGGTAACTACCTTTGATATTCGCATGTGCGCGCCAAATCGTGAGCCTGTTATTGATACGGCGGCTTTGCATGCGCTTGAACATATGGGAGCTACGTATCTGCGTAATAATAAAGCATGGGCGTCGCGTGTTTTATATTTTGGTCCGATGGGTTGCAGAACAGGATTTTACCTTTTATTGTTTGGCTCATATCAAACGCAAGATATTATTGACCTGCTTTGCGAGCTGTTTTCAAGCATGGCAACCCATGAGGGTACAGTTCCAGGAGCTTTACCCAAAGAATGTGGTAACTGGCATGATAGTGATTTGCCTATGGCAAAATGGTGGGCAAAGCGTTTTCTTGAGCAAACGTTGCTTCATATAGATAATGCACACATGAATTATCCTGTGTAAGTATCTGAGAACCTACACTATTACTATTATATAAAATTTGATAAAAATACCCTCAAATTGCTTATGATATGTACCCCTTTTACTGGACAAACCAGTGAAAGGGGTTTGTATGAAATACGATTATGCTTTTAAACTTAATGCTGTAGAACTATATCGCTC
>CAMXVQ010000034.1 GCA_947252455.1 uncultured Atopobium sp.
AGTCGTGCGTGAAGTGCGTGCATGCGTATTCTCTTTCGCGTAATTATTACCTTAATAAAAACGCGTTTTTGCCGTGTGTCATCTGTCAAAACAAAGACGCGTTCCTACTGTGTGCGGCATTGATGTTGGCCTCACAATTTGTTGTCTAAAAACGAATATGCATCTAAGTTGTAAAGCCACAATAACATGGTAAAGGTATATCCAATAAAAGTTTCAGCACTTTCCTTGTGTTCATAGAATATGCGGTTCGCGTTGGAGCACGTACTAAATTATGCGGCACCCGTTGGAGCACGTACTAAATTATGCGGCACGCACATCACTATTCATTTGTTTTACAAATACGTATGCATTTTAACTTTCATATGAGAACATAAGCGTAAGTAATACGTAATTAACTGAAGTTAACTTGTTGGTAAGTTAAGATACGGTATTTTTAGTCGCATTTTGAATAAAAACCCACGAAGTATATTGCAAAAATTTGCATTAAATATAAATAAAATACAAAAAAGTGGAGAAGGTATGAAATACAAGGGATTTTATGCCCAATTATTACATGATTGTTTCCAAACTTACAAAAGTCTTTTAACTTTTGCAAAAACATGGCAAAGTAATACGCAAGCAAAAAAGAGCGCGTACTTTACGAACGAAATTGAGATGACTTTGCTTCCAAAGCGTCATGCGTCAGTTACGGCATTGTCCGTCGAGCGCCAAGCCTCGTTCGCTCAGTACGTTTCATCTTAGTTGCTTACGTTTTACACGACAAGCTTTAGGAAAGGTAGGATTAAGATGGATACAATTACCCGTCGTAATTTCCTTAAGGCATCAGCCGTCTCCATGGGCGGCATCGCCGCTTCGGCGATGTTGAGCGCTTGTGGTGCAACTGATGAAAATGCAGGTGCAGATAAGAAAAAAATTGTGCGTTTTGGCTTAGCCAATGCTAAAGTTCCTCTGGATATGCAACGCAGCACAAATTCGCTTTCTGCTACTATTGCTGACAGCATTTGTGAATCGCTGCTTCGTTGGGATGAAACTAATAAGTTGGTTCCTGTTTTGCTTGAGTCAATTCCTCAATTTGAAGCAGATGGGGTTACCTTGCCATGTACGCTTAAATCGGGTGTCAAGTTCCATGATGGTTCAACGCTTACTTCTGCAGATGTTAAATATACGTTTGAGCGTATGTTTACCCCTGAAACTGCTGCAAAATCCACGTATATGTATACATCAATTTTAGGCGCTGCTGAGATGCTTGCTGGTAAGGCTAAAGAGCTTGCTGGTTTTAAGATTCAAGATGATACGCATTTCACCTTTACGCTTAAAGCTCCTTTTGCGGCCTTCCCGTCTAATTTAGGTATTTCTTATGCGCATATTTTCCCCAAGGATGCATGCGAAAAGGCAGGTAAAGATTGGGGTCAGGGTACTAACCTTATTGGTACTGGTCGTTATAAGCTTGTTTCAAACGATGAAACAACCGAAGTTGTTCTTGCTCGTTATGATGACTATCACGATGGCAAGCCTGCTCTTGATGAGATCCACTATAAATACTTTGACGATCTCAACACTAAAATGCTTGCGTTTAAAAATGGTGATATCGATTATTGCGACCTTGATCCTTCGCTGCTTGCACAATATCAGGCAGATCCCGATGTTAAAGATCTCATTCACCCATTTCAATCGTGTGGTGTTCACTTTATTAACCTTAACCTTAAGCAAGGCAAAGGCCTTGAAGATGTGCGTGTTCGTCAAGCTCTGTCGCTGGCAATTAATCGTCAAGAACTTGTTGATACTATTGCAAGCGGAAGCGGCGTTGCAGCAGGTGGTTGGCTTGCTCCTCAAACACCTGGTTCGCTTAAGGATATGGGTGCGCTTGAATATAATCCTGATAAGGCAAAAGCTTTGCTTGCCGAGGCAGGGGCTACCGATCTTAAACTTACTGCTAAGGTTCGTGCTGGCTTAAGCCAAAAACAAGCTGTAGCCGTTCAGGACTATTGGTCAAAAATAGGCGTAAATCTTGATGTCCAGGTAGAAGATGCTGGTGTTTGGGCTAAAGACTGGGCAGACGGAAATCTTCAAATTACAACACTTGGTTGGTATCCACTTTATGCAGATGGAGATAATCACCTGTATACGTATTTCTACAGCACCAGTGCTGCTAAAAAGTCGTCATTCTACAATAACCCCGAGGTAGATGCTCTCTTAGATAAGGCGCGTGCTTCTCATGATGAACAAGAGCGTGCAGATATCTACAAGCAGGTTGATACCAAGATCACTCGTGAAGATTACGCAACAATTCCGCTTTATTGGCCAAAGGGAACCTTTGTTGCTAAGCCTTATGTTAAGGGCGCAGCAGTTGGTAATCTTATTTATCATACGTTTGAACTTGACGTTGATACATCAGATCCAAATTACAATCCGCAAAACTAATCAGCGGTTTCATATGCGGTTTATGTACGTGTAAGGTAAAGAGGTGCTGCTGATGTGGCACCTCTTCTTGTATACGTTGCGTAAATTATTGCATAAATAAATAGAGTTATACGTAAATTTAGGCATTACGTCCTTTATGTTACGTTTTAATAACAAAATATAGGTATTTTTTTAACATACTTTATAGTTGTACATATACATTTCCAAAAAGGAGAGGGGGAAATGGCGTGAAATATTATATCGTTAAACGTATTTTACAAGCTATAGCTGTTGTTTTATGTATATCGCTTATCACATTTTTTGTTTTGAATATTGTACCTGGAGATCCCGTCCGTATTATGATGGGCGATATGGCAGATGAGGCTACCGTTAATCAGGTTCGTCACACCATGGGCCTTGATAGACCAGTTATAGAGCAATATACCACGTGGTTTACGCATATGATACGAGGAGATTTTGGCGTATCGTATGCCCAGCATAAGCCCGTTATCGCCTTGCTTGCAAAAGCTTTTGCGGTTACGCTTAAGCTCTCGGGTTCCGCCTATATCCTTGCTCTTGTGGTGGGTGTAAGTGTAGGCACGCTTGCAGCAGTCTTTCATGGAAAGGCGCTTGACCGTGCTTTGATGTCATTTTCGATTTTTGGTATTTCGGCTCCTTCTTTTTGGGTTGCTATTATTGTTCAAATTATTTTTGCGCTTCATCTTAAGTGGTTTCCGCTTTCAGGAATTAAAACACTTGCAAGTTTTGTGCTTCCCTGTATTGCGCTTTCAACGCGTTATGCTGCAAGTATTTCGCGCGTTACGCGTACTTCTATGTTAGAGGTGCTTAACCAAGATTTTATGCGCACTGCCGAGGCCAAAGGTCTTGCGCGCGTACGTATCATTTTACTTCATGGTCTTCGAAATGCAGTTATTCCCATTATTACCATTGCAGGCGCGCAATTGGGCGATATTCTTACCGGATCGCTTATTATCGAAACGGTTTTTGCAATGCCGGGTATGGGAAAGCTGCTCCTAGATGCTATCAATGCGCGCGACTTACCACTCATTCAAGGCTCTGTTATGTATATCGCGTTTATCTGCGTTGTAGTTTACCTAATTGTCGACGTGCTGTATGCACTTGTTGATCCGCGTATTCGTTTGGGTAAGGAGGCAAACTAGTATGAAGCTATCTACGTGCATCAAAGGTTTTAAGAAGCCAGATCTTGCCCAACAAGCAAAGCGTATACAAAAAGCCTCTTCTCATAGTGGATACTGGTCTATGAGCTGGAAACGTTTTACGCGCAACAAATTAGGACTGTTTTGTTTGGCAGTTATCTGCGTGCTGTGTGTGATTGCTATCTGTGCGCCGCTGTTATCGGCATATGATCCCAATGCTCAATCCTTGCCAAGCGCATTGCAAAAGCCCAATCCAACACACATTTTTGGTACCGACGAGTTTGGTCGCGACATTTTTGCGCGCATTGTTTTTGGCTGCAGAATCTCTCTTTCAGTAGGTATTATTTCTCAGATTATTGCCCTTGCGCTTGGCTTTTTTGCCGGTGTATGCGCAGGCTATTTTGGTGGACAAACCGATGCTGCTATTTCGTTTGTTATACAGGTTTTTTCTTCGTTTCCGTTTTTGCTGTTTGCAATTCTTATTATGTTTGTTATGGGACCAGGCCTTATTAACCTCTATATTGCGTTAGGTCTGCTGATGTGGACATCAACCGCGCGCCTTATTAGAGGTGATGTGATGCGTCTTAAAAATTCTGAATATATTCAATCATGCATTTTAAGCGGCGGAAAAAGCTGGCGTATTATTATGAAACACCTCTTGCCAAACTGTGTTTCTACCTTGATCGTTGTTTCTACGCTGGGTATTCCCAATGCTATTTTGTCCGAAGCTACGCTTTCATTTTTGGGTTTGGGTGTACAGCCTCCTATGGCAAGCTGGGGTCAAATGATTGCCTCTTCTCAACCCTATATTCAATCCAATACGTATTACAGCGTTATTCCAGGGTGTGCAATTATCATCACCGTTATGGCTTTTAACCTGTTAGGTGACGCTCTTCGTGATGCGCTTGATCCAAAACTTAATCGATAAGAGGTCAGTATGAAACGTGAACTCAAAAACCCTCATAACGAAACTAAGATTTGTGCTGATAAAAAACTTGTTCAAACATCAGATGTGGCTTTGGAAGCTGCTCAGAAATCAGACTCCTCGTGCGATGCGCAAAATCTTTTGCAAGTACAAGACATTGATGTTTCGCTCGAACTTGAACAGGGAAGTCTGTTAGCTCTTAACCGCGTAAGTTTTGGGATGCGTCGTGGTGAAACTTTGGCGGTTGTAGGGGAGAGCGGTTGCGGCAAATCGATGACGGCGCTTTCGATTATGTCGCTTTTACCTCGTCCCATAGCACATGTTACACATGGTTCTATTACTTTTAACGGGCATGACATTACGCACTTATCTCATAAAGAGCTTACGCAGTATCGCGGAAAAAGAATGAGCATGATTTTCCAAGAGCCCATGACCTCGCTCAATCCCGTTATGAGTGCTGGAAAACAAATTCGTGAAGCGCTTCTTGCACATAATCGCAATCTTAGTAAAAAAGAAGCTGATCTTCGTGCTTTGCATATGCTAGAGCTGGTGGGAATTCCTGCTCCTCAAAAAGTGTTTAAGAGTTATCCGCACGAGTTATCTGGTGGTATGCGTCAGCGCGTGATGATTGCGCAGGCGCTTGCTTGTGAGCCTGAGCTTTTGATTTGCGATGAGCCAACAACGGCTTTGGACGTAACAATTCAGGCACAAATTTTACAGTTACTTGATGATATGAAAACCAAGCTTAACACTGCCATTATGCTTATTACGCACGACATGGGTGTTGTGTCCGAAATGGCCGATTGGGTTTTGGTTATGTATGCAGGTCATCAGGTTGAATATACGCGCGCGTACGAGTTATTTACCAATCCTTTGCACCCGTATACCTCAGGGCTTATAAATTCCATTCCGTCTCTTGATACCTCTGTTGATACCCTCTTTGCTATTGAAGGAAGTGTTCCTATGCTTTCTGATATGCCAAAAGGTTGCCCATTTCATCCAAGATGTCCGTTTGCAAAAGACATTTGCCGTACAAAACGTCCGCACATGGTGCGTACAGACGCTAAAGCATCTGATGCGTCTGTTTCTTGCGAGGCAAACGAGTCCGCAATAAAAGCGTCCGATACCTGCAGCGAAACAACTCACGAAGTTGCTTGCTGGAAATTTTCAAAAGAATGGGGTGAGGCATAATGACCACTCATATTCATCACGATAATACTCAAAGTCAAAGTACGGATGCATCTTTGTCAGCAGCTCGTAAGCACGTACCTTCGTCTGCAGAAAACCTTGGCTATCAGCAATCGCATGACAAAACGCCTATTTTAAAGGTTCGCAATCTGACCAAAAGATATCCAGTTAAATCCTCGGTTTTCTCGCGAAAAAAAAGTTATGTTCACGCGCTTGAGCATGTGTCGTTTGACGTTCATAAAGGCGAGACATTTGCAATTGTAGGTGAAAGTGGTTGCGGTAAATCGACTACAGGAAAGTGCATTTTACGTTTAAACGATCCAACTTCTGGAACGGTAGAGCTTAACGGCTGCGATTTTACAGCGCTTAAAGGAAATGCTCTTATCGAAGCTCGAAAATCCATGAAATTGATTTTTCAGGATCCCTATAGTTCACTTAATCCTCGCATGACCGTTGCCGATATTATTGCCGAGCCGATAGATATTGCGCACAGCTATGCATCCCGCGAAGAGCGTGAACGCATGATAGAAGACGTGATGGAACATGTAGGGCTTGATCTTTCGTATAAAAACCGTTATCCGCATGAGTTTTCGGGCGGTCAGCGCCAGCGTATTGGTATTGCGCGTGCAATTATTTTGTTGCCTAAGCTCATTATCTGCGATGAACCTGTATCGGCATTAGACGTATCTGTTCAGGCAAAAGTGATTAACCTGCTCAAAGAATTGCAAAAAAAGCTTGGCCTTGCCTATATTTTCATCAGCCATGATCTGTCTGTTGTAAAACATATTAGTGATACGGTTATGGTTATGTATTTGGGTCACACTATGGAGCGCGGCTCTAAGAATGACTTGTTTTCACGACCTTTGCATCCATATACGCAGGCATTATTGGATGTTATTCCGCGCATTGCACATGAGAGAATCCAAGATAAGCGAATTTTACAAGGCGATGTTCCAAGTCCGGTGAATCCGCCTTCTGGATGTGTGTTTCATACACGGTGCCCGCTTGCGCAAAGTGTTTGTGCGCAAAAGGAGCCCGATTTGGTGGAAATAGAGCCCGGACATGTATGCGCCTGTCATGTGGTGCAGCAGCGCTTTGCAAAAAGTTTGGAGCAAGCACATCAGAAACTGTGTGCAAGTTAAGACAACTGTGTTTTGCGCGCTGAGCAAGTGTGCAAAATATGACATATGCCAAAAATTGCATCAGTAAAAAAGCAACCTAGTACGTAAAGGAGTACAACAGATGAGTGATGTAGTTGATCGTTTTATGAGATATTGTGCCATTCCGTCGCAATCGGATCCTTTTAATGCACAAGAGGTTCCCTCAACCAAAAGTCAGTTTGACGTATCGCGCGTTATTGCCGCAGAACTTAAAGAGCTTGGTGCCGAAAACGTTGAGCTTGATGAACATGCATATGTAACAGCATTTTGGCCTGCGTCCAAAGGCTGCGAAGACTTGCCAACACTGGGCTTTTGTACTCATGTTGATACGGCGTGGCAATCATATGGTTCTCCCGTTCATCCGCAAATTAAGCATTACGAAGGCGGAAAACTTACCATTGGTTATGATCGTCATGGTCGTGAAGTGTATGTATCTCCCGAGACTAACCCTCAGCTTGAACATATGGTTGGTTGGGATTTAGTTACGGCGGACGGTACATCGCTTTTAGGTGGTGACGATAAAGCAGCAGATGCCATGATTGTTTCTCTACTTGCTCGTCTTAAAGAACATCCCGAAATCCCACATCCACGACTTGCGCTTTCATTTGTTCCCGACGAAGAAATAGGGCACGGAGCTGCGCTTTTAGATCTTAAGAAGTTTGGCGCAACGTTTGGCTATACCATTGATGGAGGACCTTTAGGTGAGTTTTGCTATGAAACGTTTAACGCAAGTGAAGTTATCGTAAAGGCAAAAGGTTTATCCGTTCATACGGGTACGGCTAAAGGTACGCTCATTAATGCGTCAGAGGCGCTTATGAAATTTCATCAGCTTATTCCTGCACAAGAGCGTCCTGAATACACCGAAGGCTACGATGGTTTTTATTATTTGAGCTATATTAAAAGCAGTTGCGAAGAGGGCGAAGCTGGCTACATTTTACGTGATCATTCAAAAGAAATTATGGATAAACGCAAACAAACGTGCTTGGATGCTGCTCAATTTGTTAATCGTCAATATGGTTCTTCTGTCTTAAGCGTTGAAATAAAAGATCAGTATTTTAATTTGGCTGATGTGGTTACTAAACCTGAGAATAAGCACCTTATCGAAAATGCGCGCAAGGCTTACGAAAAAGTGGGCGTTCCCATGAAATTTGTTCCCATGCGTGGAGGTACCGATGGTGCGCAACTTTCCTTTAGAGGATTTGCTGCTCCTAATTTATCGGCATGTTATTATAATGCGCATGGAGTTCGTGAGTTTGTTCCCGTTCCCGAGCTTGAAAAAATGGTCGATATGCTTGAGGCTCTTATTGGACTGTATGCTCAGCCTTGTGCATAAAAGCGCGGTTTTGAGAGGCTTTAGGCGCCGTATGTATACGTATGTATAAGGCGCTTGCGTAAGATACTTGCCTAAGAAATAATTTTTGCGTATGAAAACACCCTCTTTCACATGAAAGAGGGTGTTTAGTTTATACATATGGGAAATTTTGCTGATAACAAGTGTGCCTTTACCAGTACGCTTTTACCAGCGCCCCTTTATTAGTTTTCGTGCTCGCTATCTTGCAAAAGTGACATTAACGGTGGAATGATTTGTTTCTTGCGGCTTACAACACCTTTAAGAACAGCCATACCATCAACTGGTTTTACGCCAAAAGCTTGTTCAACGATGGTGGCAATTTCGCTGGCGTCTTCGCCCCAGAACATCATCTCGGTTGTTTTACTTTTAACGTCAGTAAACATATAAAAGACCATAGGAAGTTCGTAGGACTCAGCACCAGTTTTAAGATAAGGACCAACCAATGCTTCTGCAGCTTTGCGTGAACTTTCGGTCATGAAGCTTGCTTGTCCAACACCAAAGTGAGCTTTGCCTCGTGAAAATACCTTAAAGTCACCGTTAAAGACGTCTTCTGCAGTGCGGCCTGTTAAATCGGCTCCTGCATCAAACATTGCGTCAGAGTAGGTTGGAATATCTTCGCCACAAATAGCTGCCAATGCTTTACCAGCGTCAACATCAAGATGCGTGCAAGTAGGCGATCTAAACGCAAGGGTATCGGACATAATAGCAGATAACATAAGTCCTGCAATGTTCTTAGGAATCTCAACTCCTGCTTCTTTATACATGCCATAAATAATAGTTGAGGTACAACCAACGGGCATGTTACGAAATAGTGCTGGGCTTGAAGTTTCAATAGAACCAATGCGGTGGTGGTCGATGATCTCCATAATTTCAGCTTGCTCAAGGCCGTCAACCGCTTGTGAACGCTCGTTGTGGTCAACCAAAATAACGTGTTTCTTTTTGATTTTAAGCATGTTAGCCGAACCAACAACACCTACATATGAGCCGTCTTCGTCTAAAACAGGGAAGAAACGATGACCTGTTTGAGAAATAGTCTTTTTAGCATCGTCTACGGTGGTGTTTACCGAGAAACGAATGATCTTTTCGGCAGGAAGCATGCATGCGCGCACAGGAACCGCCATGGAAATAAGACGTGCGGCAGCATAGGTATTATAAGAGGTGGTAATAACGATGCAACCACGCTCTTTTGCACTTTGAAGTACAACATCGCTCGGTGATGCGCCGTTGCAAATAACAATGCACGAAGCACCTGCACTTACTGCAAAGTTTTGGGTTTCGTAGCGGTTGGTTGTTAAAACAACATCGCAGGCGTCAATAATACCATCCATCATTTCTGGAGAGGTACCAACGCGAACATGACCTTGGGTTAAGCTTGCGTTTTCGTCACCACAAAGAAGCTTTGCATTAAGCGTTGTTAAAATGTTGGTAACAGGGGTGGCAGCTTTTGTTAAACCTTCGTCGTCTAAAATGTCCATATTTGCATTCGCAATGTCTTTAATAGCAATAAGACCTTGCAACATATTCTTTTCGTCGATAACACAAAGCGTTCCTGCACCGATTTCTTTCATAAGATTCCATGCTGCAAATAAGCTAGTAGATGAGCTAATAGCTGGAAGTTTTGAAATATCGGTATCTTTAATTTGAGGAGCAACAGAGGTAATAAGTGCTGGCTCATCAAAACCAAAATGCTTGAGCGCAAATGCTGTTTCGCGGCTTACCGTACCAGCGCGTCGCGCTTCATACTGTGTGGTGCCGGTTTGATTTTTAAGATATGCATATGCCATTGCAGAACAAATGCTGTCGGTATCAGGATGAAGATGGCCGATAACATTTACTTTACGTATAGCCTCTGTCATGAATAACTCCTTTATAGGTAATTACATACGTTAATGTATGGATAAACATACAGAAATTTACGCGAGGATTCATGCATAATTGTCTGTATTTTTAGTTGTAATTATGGTACCTGTTACCATGCACAAAACCTACCTTCATCTAAGCTTTGCACAAACTCTCTAGTTTATACATCAGCGTACTAACGTAAATATTATGTTTTGTCACGGTGCATCTGTGCATGTATAGCAGATAACTACAATCTGTCATCAAATTTGTTCTTTTTATAAGCGTATAGCTGTTTTTTCATGAGCGTTCGTTGTAGGACATATGACGCTTCATAACTCCTTCATAAACCTGTGCATGTATTGCTATACAAATACGTATAAATGACCCATGCGTACGGAGAAATTGAGTGGTATATGACCAGTGAAGGATAGTCATCTTAAGACATATCCTCATAAATAACGCTGAATATAAAATTGTCGGACGTTTATACCCACTAATCTGCAAATATATAAGTCGAATAGTTTTTGTGAAGATGAAAACATTTTGGATAAACTCGTTGCTTATCCGCAGAGTTTATATGGACTACGTTATGGAGGGGTTATGACTAAGCATGACACGCCGGTGTGTGATCCAAAACAATCCGACGAGATGCAAAAAACCGCATCATCAAACGATTGTGTTACGTTAATCGACAGCGTAGAGTCTTTAGAGGTTCAGCTGAAGAAGATGCGTAAAGCTCAAAAAGTTTTTGCAACATTTACGCAAGAACAAGTTGACAAGATTTTCTTTGAGGCTGCTATGGCAGCAAATGAGGCTCGTATTCCTTTGGCGCAAGCTGCGGTAAAAGAAACGGGCATGGGTCTTGTTGAAGATAAGGTTATAAAAAATCACTTTGCAGCTGAATATATTTATAACGCATATCGTCACACCAAGACTTGCGGTACCATTTTTGAGGATAAAGCCTACGGCTTAAAAAAGATTGCCGAGCCTATTGGTATTGTAGCTGCTGTTATTCCAACAACAAACCCAACTTCTACGGCTATTTTTAAGTCTCTGTTATGCTTAAAGACTCGTAATGCTATTTTGATTTCTCCTCACCCACGCGCAAAAGCATCAACCATTCAAGCTGCTCGTATTGTGCGTGACGCTGCAGAAAAAGCAGGACTTCCACGCGACATCATTTGCTGGGTTGATAAGCCTTCTATCGAGCTTACTAATACCCTTATGCACGAAGCCGATATCATTTTGGCAACAGGTGGTCCAGGCATGGTTGCTGCTGCATATAGCTCAGGAAAACCAGCTCTTGGTGTAGGACCAGGTAATAACCCTGCAATTATTGATGAAACTGCTGACATTTTAATGTCGGTTAACTCAATTATTCACTCCAAAGTCTTTGACTACGGTATGATTTGCGCTTCCGAGAATAACGTTATCGTCTGCGATAAGGTTTATGATCAAGCAAAGGCAGAGTTTGCTCGTCGTGGCTGCTTCTTCCTTGAAGGTGACGACATTAAAAAGGTAGGAAATACCGTTATTGTTAACGGAAACATCAATCCTAAGATTGTTGGTAAGCCTGCACCAGTTATTGCCGAGATGGCAGGCGTTAAAGTTCCCGCTTCAACTAAGATTCTTATGGCAGAGGTTACCTCGGTTGAGCCTGAGGAGCCTTGGTCACACGAGAAACTTTCACCAGTTTTGGGAATGTATCACGCAAAAGACTTTGACACCGCTATTAAAATGGGCGAGCGTTTGATCGCCGAAGGTGGTTATGGTCATACGGCATCTTTGTTCATTAATACTAATGAAAAAGAGAAAATGGCAAAATACGAGCAAGCTATGAAGACCTGCCGTATTCTTATTAATACTCCTGCTGCACAAGGTGGTATTGGTGACATCTATAACTTTATGCTTACACCATCATTAACACTTGGTTGCGGATCTTGGGGTGGAAACTCTGTATGTGGAAACGTAGGAGTGATGAACTTGCTTAACATTAAATCTGTGGCTGAGCGCCGCGAAAACATGCTTTGGCTCAAAACTCCTGATAAGGTGTACTTCAAGAAGGGCTGCATGCCAGAAGCTCTTAAAGAGCTCAAGTACGCGCTTCACAAAAAGCGTGCGTTCCTTATCACCGACCAATTCCTTTACAAGAGTGGCTTTACAAAAACTATTGAAGATACACTGGACAGCCTTGGCATTGTTCACTCGTGCTTCTGGAATGTAGCACCAGATCCATCGCTTCAATCTGCACGCGAAGGTCTAGCTCAACTTCGTGCTTTTGAACCTGATGTTATTCTTTCCATCGGTGGCGGTTCTGCTATGGACTGCGGTAAGATCATCTGGTTTATGTACGAGAATCCTGAAGAAAAGTTCGAGCACATGTCAGCCGACTTTATGGATATTCGTAAACGTGTATACGAATTCCCTGCAATGGGTCGTAAAGCATACTTTGTTGCTATTCCAACGTCTTCTGGTACTGGTTCTGAGGTTTCTCCTTATGCAATTATCACCGATAAAGACACTGGTGTTAAATGGCCTATTGCCGATTACCAACTAATGCCTAACATGGCAATTGTTGATACCGATAACATGATGACTCAGCCTAAGGGCTTAACCTCTG
>CAMXVQ010000035.1 GCA_947252455.1 uncultured Atopobium sp.
AAATGTTTGTGGACCCACAAATTCGCAAGCTGCTTTTGTCATTGCAACGCGAACAACGCAGCCGTGTTTTTGTAACTCTCGTAGTGTAAGCACAGCTTTATATGCAGCAATTCCTCCGCACACTACTAAAAGTACCTGTAAAGGTTTATCCGATGTATTCATAGTAATTCCTCTACGGTCTATCTCTACGATCTGTCATGAGAAGCAATGATAAGCAAACGATGACAATACGGACATTCTGCAATAGTTTGATCTGCTTTGATCTTGTTATACAAACTGGGTTGCAACTTAACGCAGCAAACCGATGGCACATTTCCTTTGAGCTCTTCAACACAAATACCGTTAAATCTGCTTTTGAGGCTGGTATATAATGCCATATGCTCATGGGTAAGACTACATTTTACCTCGTCACGAACATGTAATAACGAAGCGGCTTGTCGCTTGATGTCTTCAATGCTTTGTGCTTGTTCGTCTTTAAGCGAAGCTAACTCCCCATGTAATTTTTCCTGTAAAAGATGGGCATTGTGCTCGGCTTTTTTAAATTTTTCTAAATCTGCCTTAAGTTTTTTTTCATCAAATTGCAACTTCTCAAACTTCTTTGCAAGACTAGAAAGCTGAAGCTCCAAATCACTAATACGACGATAATCACTGCCTGCCGCCTGTGCCTCAAGCTTTACGTTTTGGCTAATTTCTTGCAAGTGTGTTTGCATGTTGTAATTATCTTGAAGTTCTGTTTCGATGTCTTTGCGTTGTGCCAACAGTTGAGTTTGTTGCTGTTTTAACTTTTTAAGGGCTGTAGTGCAAGCAGGTATGCGCTTTCCTTCAAGAAGAGCATGAAGTTGTTGGTTATACCGCATAAGCTGTATGTCAACCTCTTGAAGTTTAAGAAGTGCTTGATACTCTTTCATAGGGTTCCTTTCATGATACGTACAGCTTATAGGGCGACTTGTGATGTAGTAACAATAGATAAAAGCGTGTTTGCAAAACGTTTAAGCGTATCTTCGTCTACGCGCTCATCAAACGAAATCCGTAACGCACCAAGCGCATCACGCTCGCAGATTCCTTGAGCACGTAAAACATGAGACGCACGTGCAGAATCCGAGGCGCATGCAGATCCAGATGATATGCCAAAACCCTTGCTATCAAGCTGCAACAAAATTGCCTGAGCATCACAATCTTTTGCCAGCACACTTACAATTCCTGGAAGCCGTTTGTCCGCAAACGAAAGCGGGGTCGTTGGTGATATGCGATCTGATGCACACAACATTTGCTCAAGCATGCGTGCACGTGCGGCAACTTCAAGCCTTCTTTGTTTTATATGTTGCATGCACTCACGTGCTGTTTGTGCAAATGCTTCACACAAACACACTGCTTGAGTACCAGGACGGGCGCCACCTTCTTGACCGCCTCCAAAGGTAAGAGGCACAAAAGGCGTATTTCGTTTAAGAATTAAAGCACCAATACCCACTGGCCCACCAATTTTATGCGCCGCAATAGAACATGCATCTATCTGTTCTAAATCACAAGGAATACGGCCAAACGCTTGCACAGCATCGCTCATAACATAGGAACCTACCTCATGAGCGCAGCGCGCAAGTTCACGAATTGGCTGGATAACACCCGTTTCGTTATTAGCATACATAATGCAGGTAAGCGCAACGTGCTCGTCTAAGACAGCTCGTAATTGCTCACAGGTAATTTCGCCCGTTGACGAAGGGCGTACGTATACAACCTCAAATCCTTGTTCTTTAAGACGAGGAAGTGGTTCAAGACACGAATCGTGCTCAATTGCAGAAACAACAATCTTAGTACGATGTGGCTGTCTAAGCCGATATGCCGCTGCAATACCGCAGAGCGCCATATTATTAGATTCGGTACCACCAGAGGTAAAGTGCACCTCATAAGGATCTAGAGCTGTTGTGAAACATGAGGCAATCTCGCGACGACTACGCTCAAGTGCCGCATAAGCTAAACGTCCTGGTGTATGCAGCGAATTTGGATTGGCTCCTGCATAGGCAGACTCCTCATAAGCTTCTTGCGCCTGAAGAGAAATACGGCGCTGCGGAGCTGAAGCCGCATAATCAAGGTATACGTATGATGAAGATTTCATATTATGCACGCTTTGCTTCCAAAGCTCCGCGTTGTGCAGAGCTACGTAATGCTTCGATAGCAGCAGATCTATCTTGCGCGTTAAAGACCGATGAACCCGCAACCAGCATTGTTGCACCAGCGCGTGCCACATCGTATGCATTATGAGCATTGATGCCACCGTCTACTTCAATGACAGGATTAACACCGTGTTCGTCGCATAACGCTTTGACCTTTGCAATCTTTTTGCAGGTAGACTCAATAAATGATTGACCACCAAAACCGGGATTTACGCTCATAACCAAGACCATGTCTACATCTTCGATAACGTCATCTAAGCTCATGACTGCTGTTGCAGGATTAAGTGCAACACAAGCGCGCTTATGAGCTGCATGAATGGTATCAATGAGCCGTTTTAAGTGGGTTTGGGCTTCCATATGAATGGTAAAGGAATCGGCGCCTGCATCAAGATACCACTCAAGCGTTGCTTCGGGATTATCAACCATCAGATGAACGTCAACGGGTAAATCGCTAGAAGCCTTAACCGCGCGCAAGATAGGACATCCAAAACTCAAATTTGGAACAAAGTGTCCATCCATTACATCAAAATGCAGATAATCGGCCGTTGCAATAGATGAAAGCTCATCTGAAAGCTTCATAAAATTGGCGGACAACATTGACGGCGCAATGCAAATGGGATGTGTATCCATGAATGAACCCTTCTAATTGTTTGTTGACATACCATAAAATTCTTCGTGCGGAATTCGTTCAAGCAAAAGCGCAATGACGTCTTCGAGCTTGGCGTGTTCATATAAAACTGAGTAGACCGAGTTGGTAAGCGGACTTTCAATAGAAAGCTTTTTACATAACTCTTGTGTGCTCAGAGCAGCACGAGCCCCCTCAACAACCATTGACGTACGTTGTTCATATTCCTGCAAACTTTCTCCTTGCGAAAAAGCACAGCCAAACGAGCGATTACGCGAGTGCACCGACGTACATGTTGCAATAAGATCCCCCATACCTGCAAGACCCATACAGTTAAGTGATTTACCACCTTTTGCGATAACAATACGACTAATTTCTGCAAGTCCACGAGTCATTAAAACTGCTAATGCATTGTCTCCGTACCCCAAGCCAGTACAAATTCCACAAGCAATTGCCACCACGTTTTTAATAGCGGCGCATAGTTCAACCCCAACTACATCGTCAGATAAATAAATTCTAAAATTTTCATTCATTATCAAGCGTTGGAAAAATTGAGCAACCGATGCATGAGTCGAGGCAATAACAGCCGCCGAAATTTTACCTTTACAAATCTCCTCTGCATGATTGGGACCACTCAATACTGCGATACGTGCAGGATTGCCCCAAACTTCGGACAAAACTTCGCTCATAGTACAGTTAGTATGATTTTCGATACCTTTTGTAAGAATAAGAACAGGCGTTTGTGAATCTACATAGGGCTGGGCAGCTTGTGCACAAGCTCTAATAAACTGTGATGGCACAACCATAACTATTGCTTGTGCATCCTTCAAAACGCATTGATAATCGGTTGAAGCGCTCACACACGAAAGCATCGTATAGGTATTAAGTTGAACAGGATTACGATGATGTTCATTGATATAATCGGCTATTTCTTGATCGTGGGACCAAATCATAACTTGATCCGCATGAAGTCCAAGCAAGCCTGAAACAGCTGTACCCCAACTGCCTGATCCTATAACGGCAACTTTTGAAATCGACATCGGCTTTCCTTACTCTATTCTCTTAGCTTCAACTTACGTTTTATACGATATTCTATTGTGATGCATACAGAGCATGCTTATATCATAGAGGTTATTGCAACAAAGAGACCTTGCAACAGGGTATATCTCCACAACTTTTAAGATTTTGCCTTTAAGGGTTTTTCCTCTCCTTTCATAAGACGAATAATATTGTTACGATGTGCCCAAATAACCAAACAAGAAACCACGATAATAGGTATAAGTTCAAATGATGTGTAACCAAATACATATGCCCAGCACGGAAGTGCTATCGCAGCCGCTAACGACCCTAGAGAAACGCGCTTTGAAGGTATCGTAAAAACAAAAAATGCCAAAAGTGCAAGCAAAGCCGTTTGCCAACTAAGCACTAATGCAGCTCCAAATCCTACCGAGATTCCTTTGCCGCCCTTAAAATGCAAGTACGGAGAAAAAATATGACCACACACGCATACTGCATAAACAACGCTGTTAACAAACATACACAGCTTATTAACGTCAGAAAAAATCTGCGAAGTTGCACAAAATTGTATAAGTTCTTGTACATGGATAGCGACAACCATATTCAGTGCATAGATAGCTATGCCCAAACTTAAAGCGCCTTTTCCTGCATCGCATAAAAGTGTAAGCGCCGCTGGTAGTTTACCTGCCACGCGTGCTACATTGGTCATGCCTATATTACCGCTGCCTGCAGCTCTCACATCAAGGTGACAAAACCTTTTTGTTAGAAGCACGCCAAACGGTATGCCGCATACTGCATACACAAACACAAGCGCCACTATCACCGAAATGCAATACCCTTGCATAAAGCTCTCCTTAAAGGGTTAAGGTTTACCAGCTTACAGACTCAAAAATGTAAACGCTTAATCTTTATTCCTAAACTTAAGCCGAATAGGCGTACCTTGCAAATCAAACGTTTCACGCAAACGGTTCTCTAAGAAACGCATGTACGCGTCGTCGAGTAAATCCTTTGCATTACAGAAAAAGGTAAATTCGGGAGGACAATACCCTGTTTGAGTTACATAATGAATCTTAAAACGACGGTTTTTATGCACAATCGTGTGGCCCGCCTCACGAATTTTAGTAACAAGATTATTGAGTTGAGACGTCTTAATGGAACTGGCGTGTGCGCGATACGCACGAAGTGCTGCATCAAGCGCCTTATTGACCGATTTACCCGTAAGCGCACAAATACTTATTTGCTCCGCCCATGTTGCAAACGTAAGACGAATGGCAAATGAATCCAAAAGTTTTTGGCGATCCTGCTCGTCACGCAACAAATCGGTTTTGTTAAGAACCAAAACCAATGCGCACCCACGATCAATTGCCATACCAGCAAGTTTTTGATCCTGTTCGGTCATTCCTTCATGCGCATCTATAACAAGCAGGCACACATCAGCTTTATCCATTGCCTGCAAACCGCGAACCATGCTGTAATATTCAACATCCTCATGAACTTGCGTCTTTTTTCTCATGCCAGCAGTATCAACAAGGCGAATAGTTTGACCTTTATAATCAAAAGTAATATCAATAGCATCGCGCGTTGTACCTGCATAATCGGCAACTAAGCTGCGCTGTGAGTGAGAAAGTTTATTAACAAGCGATGATTTACCAACATTTGGACGACCAATAACCGCAATTGCCACTGATGAGTCTTTTGGTTGGGGTGCTTCTTCATGAGTGGGCAAAGCGTTAACAATATCATCAAGCAAATCACCTGTTGCTGTACCATGTGTAGCAGAAATAGCACGTGGCTCGCCTAAACCAAGTTTTAGATAGTTCCATGAATCTAAAACCTCATCAGGATTATCAATTTTATTAACAACCAAAAAAACAGGCTTATGCATACGACGCACAATTTGCGCAACAGTCTCATCTTCATCGGTAAGACCAATGCTTCCATCGACAACCATAACAATAACGTCTGCTTCGTCGCAGCCTAAAAGTGCCTGTTCACGAATACCTAGAGCAAAACGATCTTTGCTTTTAAGCGATTCTATGCCGCCCGTGTCGATAAGCGTAAACTCACGCCCGTTCCAATCACAAGCATGATAGGAACGGTCACGCGTAACACCGCGCGACTCGTGCACAATTGCCGACTTGGTAGTTGCAAGTCGATTAACAAGTGTTGATTTTCCTACATTCGGACGACCAACTATGGCTACCAGTGGTTTTGACATATCATTCCATTCTAAAAAAACGTACAGGTACAAGCTAAACTGTTACACTTAGTATATATGCTTTCATGCACGTACATGTAAATCATATTGCTTATACATGTGATCTTCTTGCTGATTTGTCTGATGAAGGATACAAAGACATGAGCCGTTTATACACTTCATCAATTTGATACTGAGGCGTAGATGCGCCAGCGGTAATACCCACTTCACTAGTAGGAGTAAACCACGTAGGATCAAGTTCTTCGGCAGTCTCGATATGATATACATGATCACAATACGTTCTGCATATCTCAGCTAAGCGTGTAGTATTGGCAGAAATTTTACCGCCAATTACAATCATGCAATCAACCGACTTTGCCAAATTTGTTGCTGCATCCTGACGCAGCGACGTTGCCTCGCAAATCGTATCAAACAGACGTATTTCCTCAGCTTTGCCTACAAGAGCCGCTACAATCTCTTTAAGACGTCGACGACTTTGCGTTGTCTGGACAACAATCCCCACTCTTCGTTTGATTGACAAAGCTTCGATGTCTTCAGGCGTTTCAACGCACACAGCACCTGGTGCATGACCTAAGGTGCCTTCAACCTCAGCATGACCTTTTTCTCCAAACACAAGCACCTGATAGCCCTCTTTGGTAAGCGTTTCAGCTGCTCTATGCGCACGAATGACAAAAGGACATGTTGCGTCTACTACAATGTCGTGGCTTTGATAGGCTTTCTTTTCTTCCTCGGGAGTAACGCCATGAGTACGCAGTAAAATTGCTTTGCCCGATACCTCATCAGCACTGTGAATAACCTCAACGCCTTTGGCGGCAAGCTTTGAAACTACTTGAGGGTTATGAATTAAGGGGCCAAGCGTATGAATACGTCCATGTATTTTATGAGAAAGAGCTTCCACCATATCTAACGCACGATTCACACCGTAGCAAGCTCCAGCTTCTGTGGCTATACGAATATGCATACGACCTACTTTATCTTAGAGTGACACAACAGTTTTACTACAACTTATGCGGATAGCGCTGCATAAGTTCTTCGCGCAAGGTATATACCCTATCCATTGCAGACGTTTCTAGCAGCTGCATCAGTTGTTTTTTAGATATAGGCTTTTCTACCTGCTGTTTTAGCTGGTCAAGCGAAAGTATTTCTCCTACTTTAAAGTAGATGCGTCCAACTTTTTTCCACAAACGAGGCGCATGTGCTATTGAATACGCACCTAAAACGCAAATAGGCAACACATCAACATGGGCACGAGCTGCCAAAAGCGCAAAGCCACCATAAATTTTTGGCTTAACAGAAAGATCTTGTATACGGGTGCCTTCTGGATAAATAAGCAACCATTCTCCCCGTTTAAGTGCATTTTCGCAACGATGGATGCACGTAATGTCAGCAGTATGACGCTGTACAGGAATACCACCTGCAACCGCGAGAGCAAAAGCATTAAGCTTATGCGTATTGAATTCGCTTTTATACATCGATCGTACATGTATGCCGTGGAAGTAAAAATACATCACGCACATAAGCGGCTCGAGCGCAGAGACATGATTCATAACAATGATGTGTGGCTTTTTGGAGCGAAGCAGCTCAGCTGGCATGTTGTAAAATTTCCATGGCCATAAAATTTTGGTACCGATCCAACAAAGAACCATAACAAACGCAAAAAACAGGCGTGCATGGCACGGGTGTTCTTTCATTGGTGTGTCATAGTAGCTGTCAAACGAATTACACTGACACGTAGCATGCGGCATACACGCAGATGAATCTGTGTCTTTTGAAGAAGAACTATCTGTAGGCTCTGTATCAAAAGAAGCTTTATCGCTGCGTTGATCCCTAGCATTAATTGCAGATCCACCATTGGAAACAGACTCATTCATATACTGCATAATCTGAGCAACAATCTCATCAACACTCATATGCGAGCTGTCTATATGATGTGCGTCTTTTGCAGCTTTTAAAGGTGTTGTCTTACGGTGAGTATCAATATCATCGCGCTTAAGAAGATTGGCTAAAATTGCTGCTTCTTCGTCGGGAGAAACGTGTGCTTCTGTAGCAGTTGCCAGATCTCCACCAGCACGCTGGACAGCACGTCTATGTGCACGAGCTGCAGCATCGCAGGTAAGAAAAATCTTAACTTGCGCATGAGGAAACACCGCGGTGCCAATATCTCTTCCTTCTGCAACAACATCGCTTTCTTGTCCAAATGCGCGCTGTCTATCGAGCATGAGAAGACGAACCTCAGGTACCGCAGCAACCTGAGATACGTGCTCATCTACCTGCGCACTTCTAATCTCGTGGCTAACGTCTTCCCCATCAACTTCTACACGCAGCCCTCTTTCATCTGATTTCATAATAAGCTTCATAGCTTGAGCGCACGCGATGATAGCACGTGTGTCATCAAAAGACACCTGATGTTTGAGACAACGCCATGTTATTGCTCGATACATAGCACCCGTATCAAGATAGGTAAGATGTGCTTTATGAGCAAGAGCCTTTGCAACGGTAGATTTACCCGAACCTGAAGGCCCATCTATTGCAATTATCATGTATTATCCTCACAAACTGTTTCGAGATCGTGTATTTCCTGTTGTGTACACATGCGCCACGATCCTAATGGAATTTGAGCATTAAGGCACAAAGGGCCAAACTGAAAGCGATGCAACTTTATAACTGGATGCCCAATTTCTTGCAACATGCGTTTTACCTGATGATTTCTTCCTTCATGTATTTTAAGTTCACACAGTGAGCTTGCGCTATTGAGGCGCATATCATCAAAGAGTGAATGATTTTTATCAAGGTGAGTGCATGGCTCATCTTGCGTGATAGTGCGTATAAAACAAGGACTCGTCATGCCATCTTCAAGCATTATACCTTGAGAAAGCTTTTGCATTTGAGATGACGTAAGTTTGCCTTCGATAAGTGCAACATAGGTCTTCCACACATGATGTGACGGATGAAGCAAACGATTGCCCATATTGCCATTGGTAGTAAACAGCAAAACTCCTGTAGTATCGCTATCCAACCTACCCACTGGAAAAAGGCCTGGATAATCATCGCAAGGCACCAAAGAGGCAACGCAAGGAAAACCAAAAGGATCACTCATCGTAGTAAGCACTTGTGGAGGTTTATTAAGCAGCAAATAAACATGGTCATTGCCAAGCACATACTCTTTGCCATCAACTGTTACATGATCGTATTGAGGCATTACCTTAGTACCAAGAACCCTAACTTGTTTACCATTAACGCATACTCTACCTGCTGATATAAGCTTTTCCGAACCACGGCGCGACGCAACACCTGCGCGCGCTAAAAACCGCTGCAAACGCATCGTAAAGTGATCGCTTGGATACTTCCCAGCTATAATATCTTGTTCGTTATAATGAGAAGAATCAAGTGCCATTTATTCATTACCAATCTGCGAATTTTGAGCTTCTACTTCTTGGGCAATATCCTCGGATAACAGTTCTGTCTGCTGAGATGTTGCTTGAAGACGTTGGCGAATGAACTCTTTTGAAGCATCGTTTGCTGCAAATTGCTCGAGAGGTGGCAAATCAGATAGGCTTCTTAGGTCAAACGCTTCTAGAAATGCTTTGGTAGTGGCAAACAGCACCGCATGGGGATTTTGCTTATCGTGGCCTGCTTCGCGAATGTAGCCTTTCTCTTTAAGCGACGCAAGCGGCCCATCACTTGCAACTCCTCTAATAGCTCTAATACCCTCACGGCTTACTGGCTGATGATATGCAATGACCGCAAGCGTTTCTAATGCAGCCTGAGAAAGACGCTTATAATCCCATGTTTGAATATATGCCTGTATTAAATCCTGATATGCAGGATGCGTATACAGACGCCACCCACCAACCACTTCACATAATTGGAATCCACGGTTTTCGTTACTATACTCATGCTGCAAACGTACAAGTGCATCTTGTACCGTATCAGCAGAAACGTCTAAAAACGTGCTAAGTGTTTGTGCGCTTACAGCCTCTTGAGAAACAATAAGAAGCGCTTCTAATTTTGATTGCAAGGTATCCATATGCGCCTTTCCTATCCTAGTTCTCGCCTGCATAACGCGATGTATCAAACGCTGTAGTTTGTGTGCCTTGAACCCGTTGGAGCATAATACTTCCAAATGTTTGTGCTTGTTGTACTTCTACAAAGCCGATATGCACAAGCTCAAGCATAGCAAGAAAATTTTCAACAACAACCACAGGCGTTGGATCTTTGCCTACAACTTGCGCAAATTGGACACAAGGTTTTTCGCGCGTGAGTTGATCGAGCTTGGCAATACTTACTGCAATAGGCCTGCGTTTTTTAGCAATATGAGAAGCCTCCAAAAGAAACTCTTGATGGCGGCTGTCAATATCTGCGCAGATAACAGCTAATGTTCTGAGAGAAATACCCTCTAAAAAGTTAGGCGTATAGTTGAGCTGATCTGGCATAGGCAACACACGAGCTGCAAACATACGTGCGTGTTGTTCACTTCGTGCTTGCAGCATACGAGCAACTTCCCTAAATTGCTTATACGCTAAAAGTCTTGTAACAAGTAAATCTTGTGCCTGTTGTGGTGTTAAATCATCAAACTCTTCTGAATCTATTTCTTGCGTTTGATTGCGTTCATTGGTATCTAAGGGAGCAACACTTGATGCCTTAATCATAAGCAACGTTGAAGCAACTAGTACAAAATCGCTTGCGACCTCTAAATCAAGCTGTTTAAGATGCTTAATTTCTTCTAAATACTGATCGATAACATTGCTTACAGAAATGGTGTCAATAGCAACTTTTTGTTGATACACTAAACGGAGCAACAGATCAAAAGGTCCGCTGTATGTAGGCGTTTGCACACTGAACGACATGATCTATCCTCCTTATATTCTTCTTTGGTATGCTCATGCTCTGTTTGTGCTTATATACTTTGGCTTGTACTATCTTGTAAGTCAAAATTTTTGCGAACAGATACTATAAACCCTGAAGCATAAACTCCATAGCAAAATGAATAACAGACGTAACATACCAACTAATAATATCAAAATGCAAGATAGAAGGCAGTACATACAACACCATCATAAGAATAGGCAAAGAATAGTGCTGTATATACTCGTATGTTCGACGAAGTTCGCCCGAAAGAAAAAGACCCAGCAAAGAAGATCCATCTAACGGTGGCAACGGTATGAGATTAAATGCTGCAAGAGAAATATTAACAACCATATACTGCATTAAAATCTTATATACAAACATAATTGTTGCTACATCTTGTTGAAAGAACATACTTTTAAAGCCGTCTGTTGCGAACAATATACGCACGATAGCAAGAGCCACACATGCCTGTAATACGTTTGACAAAGGTCCTGCAAGGGCTACCAAAACCTCTGACAGCCTACCGCCTTTAAGACGGCGCGGATTATATGGAACAGGTTTAGCAAAACCAAAAATAGGACCATGCGCCAAACTCATAAGACATGGCAAAATGACCGAGCCAAAAGGATCGATATGCGCAAGTGGATTGAGCGTTAAACGATGCGCGCGCTTGGCGGTGTCATCGCCCAACAAATATGCAACAAAACCATGAGCAATCTCGTGGAGCATACACGACACAACTAAAATAGCCACACTTATTGCAACAGAGGTTGCACTAGAAATGGGATCTTTGAGCATAACACCTACTTTTACGCAAACGTTACCTATACCATGCATATGCCAATACAGAACATATGTACTCATTTATCATAACGGTAAGAGAGCATAAGGTCAACTATATACAAGAAATACACAAGGCGTATATATGCACTTTACCTGCTGTTTCGTAAAGTAAACGCAAGACGACATAACAGGTAGTCAAGCACAAACAAAACAAGAGTTACTATCACGTAATCGCCACGTAAAATGCCACCAAATGGACTCTCGATAATAAACGACCCCACCAAAACTGGCGGTAAAATACGTGATATCGTATGGTAAAGCATAAGAAAAGCAAAACGCAAAGGTGCAAATGGCAACGCACTTCCTACAATAATGAGCGAAAGCATCCATGCTAACACGCGGCACAATACTGCAATGAACTGGCAAAACACAGATACAAGTGAACCTGTGATGCCGTGAAACAGGCCTGAGACTGCGCGTTCTACCGTTGACGCATAATAATCAGCGCGTTCAGGACGCATAGCTTCAGGTGCTGATTTGCGCATGGGGCGCGGTGAAGGCGCAGGTGAAGGCATGGGACGCGGCTCATACCCACCCTGTGGCGCTTCATATGACGCATATTCAGAAACGGAGCTTGGATCATAAGGCTGAGGCGATTGTGCTATCCGCTGACGACGTACCGTAGGAGCTGCATATCCCTTGTTCGCAAAAGACGCAGGCATAACAGTTGTTTTATCACAGCGATTGGCGCCTTCACCATAGGCAGAGCGCTCATCATAAGCGCCACGTACACCATACGCATCGCGTGCATCATCAGGCACGCCATATGGATTATGCATACTATCGGGATTACTCATTTGTCCCCTCTTCCACAATACGAGTTAATTCGAGCCATTCTTGTTCTAAAGCGTCAATTTTTTGCGAAAGCGCATTATATTCGTTCATGCATTCATTAAATTCATCTTTATGCTGGTAAATTTCTTGATCCGACATACGAGTTT
>CAMXVQ010000036.1 GCA_947252455.1 uncultured Atopobium sp.
TCTGGCTGCGGTTGCGGCTCTGGCTGTGGTTCTGGCTGCGGTTGCGGCTCTGGCTCTGGCTGTGGTACAGGCGGTTTTGGCTTAGGCTCAGGCGGTACAGGCTTTTTCTGAACGATTACGGTAGCCTGCTTCGTTACACGTGCACCATCTTTATCGGCAACAGAAAACGAAACCGTATAAGTTCCAGGCTTTGTATAGTCAAAACCATCTGCAGAAATTTCTACTTTACTTGTGAGGTCGCCATCTTCTTTATCGGAAGCAGAAAGTATTAAGCTTCTTAAATCTAGAGGAGTGCCTTCGGTAATGGTTTTATCTTGCACGCTTAACTGCGGAGCTTCGTTTAAAACAGTTGCTTTCAAAGCATATATCGCATACACCGTCGTGTCTTGCTTGACAGTAGTCGTGCCGGTAAATACGCCTTTTTTATCTTTACCAGTGGAATCGGTATTCCATTCCTTAAAGACATAGCCTTCTTTTGAAGGGTCGGCTGGCATCGATTGATCTTTGAGCAGATCGGTGCCTATTGCCTTACCATGCTGTACTTTGACTTGCTTATATTGCTTACCATCATTCATGAAGGTAACCGTATGCGTGATCATGCGAGGAACAAACGTGACCACTTGTTGGGTGGGGCTGTCGTCCTTGGTATGCGCCGTGATATCAATCTTAGCTTGCGTAGGAGCTTTTGCAAGATCTACAGCATTTTGTGGCTGAAGCACCCATTCATAACCTTCAGGAGCTTGAGCTGTGGGCTTTACGACATAGGTACCTGGAGCAAGATATGCAAATCCTTGAGAAGAATAACCCGCGGCCTCGGGAAGCAAGGCAGCGTTTTTACCCGTTATCATCTTCTGCAAATCTGATAAAGCTGGAGCTGTTGGGAGCTGCTCACCAGAAGATGTAAGCGAATCAACAACTGGATTCTTACCTGTATAGAGGGCATATGACTTGCCTGCTTCTGCCTTATTCTTTGTATTTTTGTACTGCACGACAAGCTGCGTTGGAATCGGGCGATAGGTCACGTAATAGTGTTTGGTGGTTACTTGATTGTCGTCCTTGTCGCGAACAATACCGTAGTCGTAGTTGCCGAATTTCTCAGTATTTTCCTTGGTAAAAGTGCCATCTTCGGGCGTATCGATGTCGTTACTGTAGTAGAGATAGCCAGGAATGTTTGTGCCGGTCAGCTCTTTCATCGTCGGACGCTTGACAGAATCTTTCTTTGGGTCGCCGTCGTAGCTTAGAAGAGGAGTGACTACATTCCTCACAAGATAATTATTTCCAAACAACACACCGGTAACAGATCGACTACTAGTTAAATCATTTAAGTCAATCTTGTTAAATGGCACCGTGGAGAAGCGATTTTGGTCTGATGCGCTGCGTTGCGCTAGCTCATCACTATTATTTATATTCGCTACTTTTCTATACTGTAAATCATCTACAAAGTGAAACTGCGCACCAGAGACTGGCATAAATGCGAATTTTCCAATAACAGCAGAAAACCTTCCACAGTTCACACGAGCTGACACAATAAGGGTCTCATCCTGTTGTGTCCCAAGAACAGCTATATGAATAAATGTCTGTTTATCTTTTATGTCATACTGCAGCTTAGTCTTTTCCTTAAGATTGTTACCAATAAGTCTTCCGTTTACTTCAAGAGAATACGCAACATTCCCGCTGGTTGCTTTTGTATTATCAAAATCTATGGAACCATCTTCATTCTTATATTCTCGTGACGAAAAAGGAGCATATATATCGCCTTCACCTGTATAAGAATCTGGATCGAGAGAATGCGGGATGAAAGCAAATACGTCAATACGACCTATCTGATCTTGATACTTATTAATAGTTGCCAGGTTTATAGATTCATGAATCTCTCGGGTATCACCTGTAGCTTTCCCGTTTATAACCGAAAACTCTTTACCGGACGGCGTATAAAACGCTTTTTTTATTATCGGAAACTCCCCATTCATTACGCGATTTGTTTCTTGATAAGTAGTAACTTCAGCAGGAGTAATCACGTTGGGGAAGGGATTTTGTATATTCTTGTCGTTAGTAAAATCATAAATTCCTTCGGCATTTGGATTAACAGTAGAACCTTCCACAACCGGATCTGCAACAGCATAAGCCAAGATGGGAGGAACTATAAACGGCATAATGCCGAGTGCACACGCGATTGCAAACGCCGCGTTATGATGTGAGAATTGCCGGGGGTTACTACGTTTAAGCTGCGGTTTCATTGCCACTCCAATACTGACAACAACAGTGCGGAGAACACCTCTGCTGCTATTTAATCTGAAAATAAACTTAACACAATGATAATACCCCCCCCCACGGATTTTTGCAAGGGTAATACCACGATTGAAGGAATCTATGCAATCCTGCTCAATCTATTCGGAGGCTTGTGCAAATTTATAGGAATACCTGTTTTTTATGGGAATACCAGCTTTGCATCAACGTCGTAAGTACCCAAGCTATGGATAAAACAAAACTAAGTTAGAAAAATTCGAAAAATATCCTGTTTGACACGAGTTCTGACGCCAAAAATTGCCCTTCGCGCTGCTTTTGAGAGGTTCTCAAAACGGTATCAACGCGCTTACCTGGACAAATGCATAGCACGTTTTTTGACCCTGTGGCACTGTGCTACAAAAACTCGTGTCAAATAAGGTTTTTTTCGAATATTAAGCAAAATGTTTTGTAGAAGCACGCCCGTAGAGACATACCCGCAAGCAAACACAAACTTTGTAATGCGTATGGAAAAGCCCGCAAACATCACTTCATCCTGAAATTCTGTAGCATAAGCCCAGTTAATCACATGTATAAGAAATTTTACGTCGCAGATCCAACGCATACTATTCAGCGTTATTTTAAGATAGGCTATAATATCCTCACTATTAATAAACAGGGGGGGGGTTGCTATGCTCCATATTGATCATTTGACAAAATCATATAAGCCAGCACAACAGGGTTTTCTTAAAAATCTTGCGCGTAAGTTTACAAAACAAACTGCAAAGGACGCTGCAGAATCCTCGCACGCTCTTGAGACATTCGCAGTACGCGACCTTTCCTTAAACGTTGAATCGGGCGATATTTTTGCCTTTATTGGTCCTAACGGTGCAGGTAAAACAACCACTATCAAAAGTATCGTGGGTATCCACTCCTTTGACAGTGGCACCATTACAATCGACGGCCATTCTATTGTGGATGAGCCTCTTGCCGCCAAGCAAATTTTTTCGTATCTGCCCGATAACCCCGAGATTTATAACTATGTAAGCGGTATTCAATATCTGCGCTTTGTTGCCGATATGTATGGGGTTGACCCGCGCCTTGCACGCGAGCGCATGCACAAGTATGCCGATATTTTTGAGCTCACCTCAAAACTTAATATGCGTTGTGCCGATTATTCTCACGGTATGAAACAAAAAATTGCTATTATTGCATCGCTTTTGCATAACCCTCGCTTGCTTGTGCTCGACGAGCCTTTTGTAGGCCTTGACCCCGAAGCAACGCTTCACTTTAAGGAAATCATGCACGAGATTTGCCAAGCTGGTGGCGCTGTATTTTATTCTACGCACGTTTTGGAGGTTGCCGAAAAACTCTGCAACAAAGCTGCCATGATTAAAAATGGTCGCCTTGTAGCACAAGGAACTATGTCTGAGCTTACTCACAATACATCGCTTGAGACGCTTTTTATGAACGAGCTCGCAGACGATTCCGCGAGCCTTGTAACAGGTGATGCCGCTGTGTCTACACGAGAAAACGCAAGCACAGATGAACCCAGTGATTTATCTAACGCAGCAGCCTCAAACACCAGTGCAGAATAGATGTGATCATGATGCCACACACGTTAAAACAAATATATTCTCTCATTAAGATAGGTCTTATTGATAATTGGACTAAAGCTTTTAGCTCAAAAAGAAGAGGCACTACAAAGGCATTTATCAACCCTGCCATACGAGGCATAATTGTGGCTGTTGTTGTCCTTGTGCTGCTTATGCAAGCCTTCATCGGCTTCTTTAATAACCTTATAGAACTCATGGGCCCACAGATACTCCCAAGCGCGGCTTTTATATGCGCTTTTCTTTCTATATTGATAACCGACTTTTTGGGCCTTGGTTCCGCCCTTTTTGAAACAGGACGTTACCAGCAGCTTAAAACTATGCCCATATCGCAGCTGACCATTGCTTGGACGCGGCTTATAGACGCATTAAGCGGATCATTTATTTCTGCACTTATCTTTATGTTATGCGGCGTTATTGCTTGGAGTGCTCACGTCGACATACTAAGTCTTATACGTCTTGCCGTTTTTGGCACTATTCTAGTACCACTTTATACCTCAATTTTTTCCATCCTGTGTTTTTGCGCTGGATACGCGCTTAAACGCAAGTTTCGCGGTGGACACATTTTTGTGATGGCATTGGTAACATGCATAGTTATCGTACCGGCTATTATTGTTGGATACAGCCTTGCTATTCCCGAATTACAAAGCTTTATTCTTCCTTATCTTAACTCTATTACCATGGTGCTTTCGTTTATTGATGTCTTTGCCGCGGCTTGCATGGGTGACATATTAGCCCTTGCCAAACTTGCTCTACCAATTATGATTATCTACACGATTTTTGCTACATGGCTTGCTAGAAATCTTGATTCGCTCATTGCACTTAAAGATGTAAGGGTACAAACGCGCTCATTTTCCTTTGAGGAAGCCAGCGCAAGCAACGCGCATGCACAGACAAACAAGCAAGGAAATGATCTTTTACGTGCACTTATGATAAAGAACCGAAGCATGGTTGCACTCATAAAAAAAGACGGACTCTTCCTGCGTCACAGCTCGGCAGTTGCAATGAACGTACTCATAGGTCCACTTTTTGGTTTAGCAGCGGCAAGCTGTCTCTGTCTATTTCCCTATATAAACCATCTTGAAGGTCACATATTGTGCGCGGTCGTAGCATGTATTCCCATTTATACCAACTTAGCACCGGCTAGCTTGTATGCTATTACGTTGGAAGGCAACAAATGGTGGCATCTTCAAACGATGCCTTTGCTCGCACGCGACATTATGCGTGCAAAACTTATTGCGGCAACTACTCCTATAGGAATTACGCTTGCGATAGAAGAAGTGCTGTATAACATTTTTCTGCCGTTGAGCTTGGCAGAACGTTTTGCGTTGCTGATAATGCCGTTTGCCTCGATTGCATTTCTTTCTATTTGCGCTCTGGCAATTGACGCTAGCGACCCCAATTTTAGCTGGGACGATACTCACGAAATTGCACACGCGTTCAAAAAACAAAAATGGACGTTGCTACTTTTTGTCCTATGTTATATTTGCATTGGAATTACGGCTCTTGTTTGTTTCAACCCCTTAGGCGAGTTTTTTGGTGGCGATACCACCTATGTTACCTGTACTCTGTTGGGAGCTGCAATTTTATTGGGTATAGCATATTTTGTCTACGACCACTTGATGAACGCTCCTTTGGTAGAAGGATAATCGAAGCATGGCGTTGTAGTGCTTGTGACATATGTTTGTACGATGCGTGTTCGCACGCCACATGTTCACGCGACATGTATTTGCGCACGGAATGCATCCAGACGATATAGGTTCGCACAGCATACGTTCCACTGCATGGTTTCGTGTGACATTCGCTCGAACAGATATACTTTCGCAACACACATACAAAGGTTAGACAGCTTACCTCATAGCGAGACCTACAACAACTATTGTCAATAAAAAAGCTCCGAAGCGCGCATGGCTTCGGAGCTTTCGTATGCATATATGCAGAAAAAGTTATTTGATCTCGGTACCAGTTTGACGAGAAATTCTCACCTTTGTACCGTCTTCAAGAACCTTAAATCCGCAGCGGCAAGGCTTGTCGGTAGAAGGATCAATTAACGCAACGTTAGAAGCGTCGATTGCAGCTTCTTTCTCAACAATACCGCCTTGTTGATTTGCCTGCGTTGGCTTTTGAGCTTTTTTAACCACTGCGACGCCTGCAACAACAACCTTGTTTTCGGAAGGCAAAGCACGAAGAATTTCACCGCGCTTACCCTTATCCTTACCCGAGATGACCTGAACTTGGTCTCCCATTTTGAATTTCAATTTAGCCATGAGCATCTCACTTTCTAAAGCGTCTCAGGAGCAAGCGAGACGATCTTCATGTACTTGTGATCACGCAGCTCACGAGCAACGGGCCCAAAAATACGCGTACCCTTAGGCTCGCCTTGCTTATCGACCAAGACGCATGCGTTCTGGTCGAACTTGATGTAGCTGCCATCCTTGCGACGGGTTTCTTTTACGGTACGAACGACGACGCAGCGAACTACGTCACCCTTCTTTACTGAACCGCCTGGGGTAGCCTCCTGCACGGCGCACATGATGACGTCGGCAAGGCCAGCATAGCGGCGCTTTGAGCCACCCAAGACTTTGATGCATTTGACGCGCTTAGCACCGCTGTTATCAGCGACGTTGAGCATGGTCTCCATCTGAATCATTGCTGTTCCTCCAACCCCTTCTCGCTTAGCATATAACACGTACACGCACAAACGAGATGGGCATCACAAATCGTTATTTAGCGCGCTCCACAATTTCGACAAGACGCCAGTGCTTAGTTTTAGATAAAGGACGAGTTTCCATAACGCGAACCTTATCACCAAGAGCACTTTCGTTGTTCTCGTCGTGAACATGAAGCTTCTTACTGATAGTCATCATTTTGCCATACTTAGGATGGTGTTTACGATACGTAATTTGTACCGTGATGGTCTTGTCGCCGGAAAGCGAGATGACCTCACCGGTGCGGACCTTACGTGCATTCCTGCTTTCGGTATCTGCCATAACTTATCTCTCCTGCAACTAGTTGTTTGCAGCTTTAGATGCTGCAAGTTGACGAGCACGTAACTCTGTTTGAACGCGCGCAATGTCGCGCTTAACAGCTTTTACACGAGCGGTGTTGTCGAGCTGGCTGGTTGCCATCTGAAAACGCAGATTAAAAAGCTCAGAACGACCGTCTTCGAGTTTTTGAGCGAGCTGCTCATCGGTCAGCTCACGAATTTCGGTGTATTTCATGTTGTCTACTCCTCCACATCCGACGTGGCACGGGCAACAACCTTGGTCTTGATAGGCATCTTGTGCTGTGCAAGACGCAATGCTTCTTTAGCCACTTCTTCAGACACGCCGTCGATTTCAAACATGATACGACCAGGTTTAACGACCGCTACCCATTCCTCTGGGTTACCTTTACCGGAACCCATACGAGTTTCTGCAGGTTTCTTAGAAATCGGCTTGTCCGGGAAAATTGTAATCCAAACTCTACCACCACGTTTCATGTAACGGGTGATTGCAATACGAGCTGCCTCAATTTGACGATTGGTAATCCAATGAGCTTCAAGAGCTTGAAGTCCATAGGAACCAAAATGCAACTCAGTATTACCCTTTGCATGGCCCTTCATGGAGCCGCGCTGTACTTTACGGTGAAGAACGCGCTTAGGTGCCAGCATTAGCGACTCCTCCTCTCATTGCGACGACGAGGACGGCTTGTTCCCTCTAATGCAGGGTTAGGAGCACTTTGTCCTGGAAGTTTCTCGCCTAAATAAATCCAAACCTTAATGCCTACTGCGCCCATAGTGGTGCTTGCAGTAGCTTGTGCATAATCAATCTTGGCGCGAAGAGTGTGCAGAGGCACGCGACCTTCACGCGACCACTCAACACGACCCATTTCGGCACCGTTCAGACGGCCAGAGCATTGAATACGAATACCCTTAGCGCCAGCTTTGGTGGCACCCTGAACTGCTTTTCTTACAGCACGGCGGAATGCAACACGACCTTCCAACTGCTCTGCAATACGATCAGCAGTAAGTTGTGCGTCGAGATCGGGTTGTTTAATTTCTACAACTTCGACATTAACATCGCCTTTGCCAACCTTGGCAATTTTTTGAACATCTTTGCGCAGATCATCGATCTCGGTACCTTTTTTACCAATTACAATACCAGGGCGCGATGTTAAGATGACGACTTTAACCTTGTCGCCGGCACGCTCAATTTCAACGCGAGAGAGAGCTGCAGAAGCAAGACGCTTCTTGAGATACTTACGAATTTCAAGATCGCTACCGACATTTTGAGCATAGTTATTTTTACCTGCATACCAGCGAGAACGCCATTGCTCGGTTATGCCCAAACGAAAACCGGTTGGTTGTACTTTCTGACCCATACTATCTCTACGCCTCCTTTCCAGGTGCGACGACGACCGTAATGTGGCTCGTGCGCTTGTTAATACGAGAAGCTGAACCTTTAGCGCGAGGACGAATACGCTTAAGCGTAGGTCCTTCGTTTACATAAGCTGCTTTAACAACGAGCGTACGAGCGCGCAGGTTGTGATTGTTCTCGGCATTTGCTACAGCAGACTTTAAAACCTTAGTAACAGGCTCTGCAGCAGCGCGTGTAGAGAATTGAAGTGCTTCCAAAGCACGGTCAATAGACTTGTTGCGAATTAAATCAACAACCATACGTGCTTTACGAGGTGCCATGCGAACAAACTTAGCTGTTGCTTTTACCTCTTGAACTTGAGTGTTAGCCATAAACGTTTACCCCCTTTATGCCTTGTGGCCGCGGAAGGTACGAGTTGGAGCAAATTCGCCCAACTTATGACCAACCATAGACTCGGTAAGATATACAGGGACATGCTTACGACCATCATGGACAGCAATGGTGTGTCCTACCATCTCGGGAAAGATGGTTGAAGAACGTGACCACGTTTTAATGACGTCTTTTTTACCTGCCTCGTTCATAGCGGCTACGCGCGCAAGGAGGCGAGTCTCCACAAACGGGCCCTTCTTGAGACTTCTGCTCATTTTGTAAATCTCCTCTTACTTAGGTATCCAACTATTTAGAACGACGACGACGAATGATGAGGCGGTTTGAAGCCTTCTTCGGGTCACGAGTCTTGTAACCCTTGGTTGGTTTACCCCAAGGTGTAACAGATGGACGACCAGAAGTGTGGTTCTTACCTTCACCACCACCGTGTGGGTGGTCTACAGGGTTCATAACCGTACCACGAACGGTAGGACGAACGCCTGCCCAGCGACGACGACCAGCTTTACCAACAACAATGTTGGAGTGATCGGCATTGCCAACTTCACCGATAGTTGCACGACACGTAAGCAAAACGCGGCGAAGCTCAGATGACGGCATACGCAAAATTGCATAACCGTTATCTTTACCCATAAGCTGAATTGAAGTTCCAGCTGCACGTGCCATAGCTGCGCCTTTACCAGGTTGGAACTCAACAGCATGGATGAGCGTACCTACTGGAATCTCGGACAGAGGCATCGTGTTACCAGGTTTAATATCTACATCTTTTGATCCAGAGAGAACCTGATCTCCAACATGCAAGCCTTCGGGGCATAAGATATATGCCTTTTCACCATCTACATAGTGAAGAAGTGCAATGCGAGCAGAGCGGTTTGGATCGTACTCGATAGTAGCAACTTTTGCAGGTACATCGTCTTTACGACGCTTGAAGTCTATTCTTCTGTACTTGCGTTTGTTCCCGCCACCTTGGTGACGAGTAGTAATGCGACCGTTGTTGTTACGACCACCTTTAGACGAAAGTGGCTCAAGAAGTGACTTCTCGGGCTCGGTGGCTGTAATCTCTGCAAAGTCAGAGACGGTTTGCCAACGTCTACCAGCACTCGTAGGCTTGAGGTGCTTTACTGCCATACTTTTCTTCCCTTCTTTCCGTTGGCCGATAAGCCTAGGGATTATCTTATCGACACCGGACTACCACGTTGCCGCGCGTATCCATAACGTGCGACTAAGTACCCGCTCTGTTAAAAAGCGGGCGCTTGTTTACTCTTCAGAAGCTGCAGAGGAATTTGCAAATACCTCAATTTGCTCGCCTTCGGCAAGCGTTACAACAGCTTTTTTCCACTTACGGGTTTTGCCAGCAACATAACGAACGCGTTTTGTCTTAGGCTGAACCCACATTGTGTTTACTTTGGTAACGTGTACATTAAAAAGTTTTTCTACTGCGCTTGCAATCTCTTCTTTAGGAGCGCTCGCAGCAACTTCAAATGTATACTTTCCAGAACTCATCAAATCGAACGAACGCTCTGATACAACTGGACGAATAATTACTTCATAGGCACAAGTCATTAGCTGAGCGCCTCCTCAAGTTGTTTAGCTACATCAACAGTCATAACAAGAGCAGCATTATCGACAAGAATACGAGTATTTACTTCTGATGAAGCATAGATAACTACCTTAGGAAGGTTTCTAAACGAAAGGTAAGTTTCAACATCATCATCATCTACAACAAGCGTAACGCGCTTATTTTGAAGCTCAAGGGCTTTGATAATAGCAGCAGCTTGTTTAGTAGAAGCTTTTTCAAAAGCGAATTTATCAAGAACAATAAGTTCACCATCGGCAAGTTTGCCAGAAAGAACGCTTTTCATAGCAAGCTTTTTCTCTTTGTTGTTGCTACGAAGTGCGTGTGAGTGAGGAGTGGGGCCAAATACAACGCCACCGCCTACCCATTGAGGCGCGCGAATTGTACCTTGACGTGCGCGTCCAGTACCCTTTTGGCGGAACGGTTTTACACCACCACCAGAAACGGCAGAACGATTTTTAGTTGAGTGTGTACCCTGGCGAAGGCATGCTTCGTATGCAACAACAACTTGATGCACAACAGGGATATTGGGCTCAATACCAAAAACGTCGGAAGAAAGCTCAAGTGTATCTGCGCTTTTCCCTTCTACGTTTTTTACTTCAATCTTTGACATCTTAATCTCCTTGGTAGCCTAGGGTTTGCTTTGGGCCTTAGGCCATACGGATCGAGACAAGAGCATTTTTGCCGCCAGGTACAGCACCTTTAACGAGCATAAGATTTTGCTCTTCGTCGATACGAACAAGCTTAAGATTTTTTACAGTTACACGCTCATCGCCCATGTGACCAGCCATGTGCAATCCTTTACGAACGCGTGCAGGATATGAACACTGACCAATGGAACCCGGCTCGCGCTGGTTGCGTGAACCATGAGCTTTAGGACCACAAGAGAAGTTCCAGCGCTTAATGGTTCCCTGGAAACCTTTACCCTTTGAGGTACCAATTACATCTACAGCAGCTACGTCTGCAAAATCTTTAACGGTGACGACGTCGCCGCATTTGTGATCTTCGCCGTTTTCAACGCGAACTTCTGCCAAATAACGAGCAGGCTCAACGTTGTGAGCTTTAAAGTGACCAGCCAAGGGTTTGTTAACGTGCTTAGCTTTAATGTCACCAAAACCAATTTGAACAGCGTCATAGCCGTCTGTAGCTTTGGTCTTAACTTGCGACACCGTGCAGGGACCAGCTTGAATTACCGTTACAGGAACGATGTTATCGTTCTCATCCCATACTTGTGTCATACCGATCTTGCGACCAAGAATCGTTGTGACCATGTGTTTTCCTAACCTTCGGTGGTCATGAGACGTTTCGTTAGCGCGCGTCATACGTGCCTATGCGTGCATTAAACGCACATAATAAGGCATAAAAAACCTTACGTCTGCTAACAAGTGCACCCTACACTTTCCTCAGCGGACCACAACGTATATATGCTGCTTGAACTTGGCATTTGTTGCGAGCAGTTGTCTTTAACACAGGATAAGACAAGCAACAAAATGCTAAATATCCACAAAAATGCAGCTGTATTAGTCTACTCACTTTGAGGACTGAACGCAAACTTTCACGAATAACTCATATTTTTGATCGTTTTGTTGTATTATCTATAGTAATTTGTAGAGGCGACAACGTTCGCTGCATGGCGACCCACGCTGCTGCGAATAATCACTTTGGTTTTGTTTGCTTGAAAAGCAAAATTGGTATCGCAACTATATTGTGCAACGAAAGTTTGTTGTACATCAAAAGAAAGGCTTGGCTAGCCCATGAGTACACCGTGGCAAGTTCTCTATCGTTTGGATGCAACTCAGACGAATATGCAGGATCATATTCATGTAAACAGTCTGTGCAAACTAACCTGTGATGCGCTGCAAATTCTTAATAACACGCAAACCCACAAAACGTTTTTGCAGCTTAAGATTTCAAATCCGTTTGATGCGCCACAAACCTCATGTGCAGCTAGCATTACCTTGCACGCGCGCGACGGTCAAGACTATGTTTTTCCACAAGAGCCCCTTGCACTTTCGCTTGACGCACACGCTTCGTTTGAAATGGAGCCGCTTGAGATTTCTGTTCAAGATGTTACGGGTGCAGATGTATATAT
>CAMXVQ010000037.1 GCA_947252455.1 uncultured Atopobium sp.
GGGATAATGTTCGTCTCAAGAATGTAAGGCACGCCTTCTGGCGTAACAATGAAATCGCTTCGAGAAACGCCGCGGCAGCCAAGCGCTTGGTGCGCGCGCACCGCAAGCTCTTGCGCACGGGTATATACATCTTTTGGCAATTCCGCAGGTATTACGTGGTGAAGCGCCGCTGGCTCAGCTTTTGCCGAAATGTCATAAAAATCACTGTCAAAACGAATTTCTACAATGGGAAGAGCGCGGGCGTGTTCATTGCCAAGTACTGGCACCGTGATTTCGGTACCTCTGATCTCTTCCTCCACAAGAGCAGAAGAAGACACTTCGAGCGCTTTGTGAAGAGCCGCTGGCAGTTCGGAAGGCTCAACCACACGCGTAATACCAAAGCTCGAACCGTTATTGCTTGGCTTTACAAACACGGGAAGCGAAAGTTTTGAACAAATCGAATCCACTAGCGCATCGTCGATAGCGTCGCTTGCGTGCACGCATACATCCTTAGGCGTTGGAATATGCGCGTGTTCAAACGCAAGCTTCGCCATATCTTTCGACATGCCAAGTGCCGCTGCTAACACGCCCGATCCCGTATACGGAATATGCAAAATCTCGAGTAAACCCTGGATACAGCCATCTTCTCCATATTTACCATGAAGGGCCACAAATGCAACATCAAACTCATGCTGCTGCAAACGCTGAATAAAATCCAAATTTTTTATATCAAACAGTTCAACTTTCGAGAACCCCGCCTGCTTAAGCGCACGCAGGCACTCGCCCCCCGACTGCAGGGAAATTTCAGCCTCATCAGACCAACCACCTGCCAAAACAGCAATGGAATAATGTGTAATGTCCGCTTTCTGCATGAGGCTCTCCTTATCCTTCAACATATACGCTAAACTCTCTACGTACCGTGATGCAGCCGAATACCTGTGTATACGCAGCATCTGAGTCGGTGTAGTCTAGTGATAAAAGAATACCTCATTTTGCGGTTGAGAGAGGCAATGTTTTCCATATGTGTAAATTAAACGGTCAGACGAATACGTACGAGCAAGCAAATCCTCAGGTTTGCGCGACACCAGAAGCTTCTGACACATCATGTGTTTGCGCGACACCAGAAGCTGCAGAAACGCTGCATGCAAAGATAGCAACAGATGCGAAGAAGCTCGCAAAAGAGGCTGCGCACCAGTGTTTATGTACGCATGAAGAGGCAAAAGATAAAGAGATAACAAAGCGCCTCGATATCACAACTGACCAGCTCAAACAGGTGCTGCACGAACTGCATCAGCCTATGTTTCGCGTGAAACAAATTGAAGAGTGGTTGTGGCAAAAGAATGTCCGCTCATTTGATGAAATGACAAATCTACCGCAAGCACTGAGAACAGAGCTTGCCAAGCGTTTTGTACAACAAAGCATCGAAATCATAGACAAACAAGTTTCTCGCGACGGAAGTCGCAAATACCTTGTGCGTTTTCCGGACAAAACGATCACTGAGTGTGTGGGGATGCCTACAAAAGACAAGCTCAGCGTGTGTGTTTCTACGCAAGCGGGCTGCGCTATAGGATGTGTGTTTTGCGCTACAGGAAGAGGCGGGCTCACCCGCTCTCTCAGTGACAATGAAATATATGAACAAGCACTTTGCGTGCGCGACGATTTTAAGATGCGCATTTCTTCAATCGTGCTCATGGGCCAAGGCGAGCCACTTGCAAATTACAAAAACAGTGTGAGCGCGCTCACGCGCTTTAATTCTCCAGAAGGGCTTGGCATCGGCGCGCGCCATTTAACCATCTCTACCTGCGGTATCATTCCAAATATCATAAAGTTTTCGCATGAGAAAGAGCAATTTACTTTGGCTGTTTCTCTACACTCCGCTGTGCAAAAAACAAGAGATTATCTTATGCCGGGCGTCAAGCGCTTTTCGCTTCTCGCACTTCACGAAGCGCTGCAAACCTATACTGCAAATACCAATCGCAGACCCAGCTATGAATATGCGCTGATAAAGGGCATCAACGACACGCCTGAAGAGTTGCAGGCACTCTGTGATTTTTGCGCGGGCACACTTGCTCATGTGAATTTGATTCAGTTGAACAAAATAGACGACTCCCCCTTCGAGCCCACATCCGAAGCCTGTGCCCGACATTTTGTTGAGCGTTTGCGATCTGTTGGCGTTGAAGCGACTATACGTAAATCTCGGGGCGCAGATATTGATGCGGCCTGTGGTCAGTTAAAGGAAAAAACGCTAAAACAAAAGCTTAAACGCCTCTCGCTCTAATGCAAAATAACTGCGTGGCACAGCAGCGCGATAAAGCTTACGTCATCAGGGGTCATGCACGCGATCAAATCGGCAAACAGGCGATCAAGTCAGCAGACAAATGCATTAAAACTCTCTTAGATATGCAAAAACCCGTGGGTTACCACGGGTTTCTACTTACTCTAACATGCTTCACGTGCCCACATAGCCCATACATGTCAAAATATTGTGTTAGTACACATATCAAGTATACATCATTTTCCACTTTTGGGGAGCTCATATAAAAATACAAATCTCTCACACAAAAGCTAAAATTACGCTAGACAAACATTCAACAGCTACTCGTGCGAGCGTATCGTTTGTAGTGCGTCGAGGATACGTGCCAGATCTTTCATGTCGCTAAACTCAATCTCGATATTCTTTTTCTTTCCTTCTTTGATCCGCACGCGCGTCTTAAGAATAAGCTGCATCTGGTGACATGCACGTTTATATTCTTGGGGCATGACCTTTTTTGGCTTTTTTTCGAGCGTTGCGCCAAGAAAGAGCGGTGCAAGCTTTTCTGTCTCACGTACTGAGAGATGCTCGTCAATTACCTTTTGCGCAAGCTTAATTTGAGCCTCAGGATCAGTCACACCAAGAAGAGCGCGCGCATGTCCTGCACTCAAGAGCCCATCGATCACAAATTTTTGTACATCATCCGTAAGCTCTAAGAGGCGCATGGAGTTGCTTATTGCAGAGCGTGACTTAGAAAGCATGTGACTGAGTTGTTCTTGCGTCAATTTATGCTGCTTCAATAGCGTTCGATACGCAAGCGCTTCTTCAAGAGGGTTAAGATCTGCGCGCTGCAAGTTTTCAATCAACGCGAGTTTTAGCACCTCATCGTCCGTGATATCTTTTACGACGGCAGGAATTTCTTTCAATCCCGCCTTTTTTGCAGCTTGAAAGCGTCGCTCCCCCGCCACAATTTCATATGATGCACCTTTTTTTCTTACAAGAATGGGCTGTAGTACGCCGTTTTGTTTGATTGAATCGCAGAGTTCATCAATTTTTCCCGCATCAAAATGCTTGCGCGGCTGACTCTTGTTGACGTGAATGCTGGAAAGAGGAAGCGTTTTTGTAGAAGCGCTCTCCCCCACTTCCTGATCGCTTGTGCCAAGGAGCGACTCGAGTCCGCGTCCCAATCCGGTTTTTTTAGCCACGACGACTCACTTCCTTTGCTAATTTGAGGTATGCGAGCGACCCCTTACTAAATCGCGCGTAAAGATTGATAGGAAGCCCATGGCTAGGAGCTTCCGAAAGTTTTACACTCCGGGGAATAACCGTTTTGAATACTTTTGTACCAAAATATTTCCGTACCTCTTCCACCACTTGTTTAGAAAGCGTGGTGCGTGGATCGTACATTGTCATCACTACACCAAATACATCAAGCGTCGGATTCAATTTCGAATGAATCATTTTCATGGACTCAATGAGTTTTGTAACACCCTCAAGAGCATAAAATTCGCATTGAATCGGAATAATCAAACTTTCTGCAGCTACCAACGCATTTATGGTGAGCAAACCGAGCGATGGGGGACAGTCGATGAAAATAAAATCGTATCGATATCGTATCGGTTCGAGCAAGCGCTTTAGGATACTTTCTCGCGCAATCGAGGAGACGAGTTCAATCTCAGCACCTGCTAGCTGAATGGTTGCGGGAATAACCCATACATTTTTCTGGGGAGTCTCAAGAATCATGTCTTCAAGCGGTGCATCTTCGAGAAGCGCATTATAGATATCTTTTTCGAGCTTTGTTTTGTCGATACCAAAACCTGAACTCGTGTTCCCCTGTGGATCAAGATCGATCACAAGGATACGCTTCTTACTTTCAGCCAAACAAGACGCTAAATTTATCGCCGTGGTTGACTTTCCCACACCACCTTTTTGGTTGATGATAGGAATAATATGCCCCTTGTACTTTTTGTCTTGTTCGTCTTGCATCTAAACTCCCAGTCACCAATGTTTCACGTGAAACATATTATAACGGTTTATGAAGTGCATCACCGATTTTTCGCGGAAGTTTTATGCGAGCGGTTCCTGTTTTTTGAAACACCACAAGCTCTCTGTGTCCCATCGATTCGGGAAGTTCAAATGTTTCACGTGAAACATACGATAAACCACAGATGTGAGCCGCGCGTTTACTTTGCTCAATTTCAGGCGATTGCAGGCGCGCTTTAGAACAAATCAACAAACCGTGCGGCTGCAATAGGGGAGTTGCATATTCAATAAGCACGCCAAGATTACTTACCGCGCGAGCAACAATCAGGTTAAAGGCAGGATGCTCCATATCAGGCAACTCCTCGAGCCTTGCGTGAATAGCATGAATCTGCTGCGCGAGCCCATATTGCGCAACGAATCGCTCCAAAAAAGCGACCTTTTTATTGACAGAATCACACAGAATAAAATTTTTTGTCAGTGCACATGATAGGGGAATGCCAGGAAATCCTGCACCACTTCCCATATCGAGCCCCCATGCATCCATGGACGCAGTTTGCGACTGCTCACACAAATATTTATACTTCTCCCATACGGGAAGCAGCAAGAGAGAATCCAGGTAGTGCAGAACACACGCTTCGTGAAGACTTGTAATGCGCGTGAGGTTCGTTGTTTTATTCGCCTCGCAAAGCTCTAGATAATGAGATGCACAAAGTGAGAGCGCCCGTGCCGATAGCTCTATTCCATACGCGTGAATCACGCGTGTAAGCTCTTCCCCAAACTGCTCGCGCAGCTCATCATGCCTATTATCTTCTTCACAAGCGCTGAAAGCATCCCGAATCAACTTCTCATCCATGGCTTTTGTATCGGCCATACCCACATTCCTCTTCTTAGTCTTTATGCATTTCTAAATATGTGTATGCATGTTTATCAATCTCGACGCATTGATGTATGACGCATGCGTCTACATAGGATAACGATTCATCCTCATATCTATATAAAAGTATAAATAAAAAAGAAGAGGAGTGTATTCCCCTTCTTACGTAACGTATATATCTGCGTAAAGCTTCTATATGCCCTATATATTCAATGCCTGCTGCGAGCGCGTAAACGGAGCAAACATGAACACAGGAGCATCAAACGCCATTACGAGCGACGTTTACCCTTTTTAATCACACTTACTACCACACGGCGATTGGGTTCATAGCCTTCGGAATGCGTGCTAATATCTTTTTCATTCATGAGTGTTAGGTGTACAAGACGCCTATCAGCAGCGCTCATTGGTGCTAAACTGACTTTCCCGTGACGTTCACGTGCACGTGTAGCTGCAGAGAGCGCGATCGATGTAATTTTTTGACGACGACGCTCTTTATACCCCTCCACATCCACAATGATGGGATAGTAAAAGTGCAGCTCATTGCTCACAAACGCATTGATCACGTTTTGAAGACCATCGAGCGTAAATCCATGACGTCCAATCAAAACTGCCAAATCACCCTGAGAGATGTCGAAAATCAGATTATGGTCATCATCTTCATACTCATCAATAACGGCATTTTCCTCGCCAAAGAGGCTAAGAATTGCTTTCAAGTGCGTAATAACAATCTGCGCAATGAAATCTTGCTCGTCGTCCGAAAGCGGAGCCCCAGCAACTACATGATCGTGAATTGCGTTCACCATAGGATTGTCGCTTGGAATGTATTCTTTATCTTCAATCTGATTATGCACAGCGCTTGGCTGAGACTCACGAGTTTCTAGTACATCATTATCGTTTCCCACCCCATCAAAGGATGCAGCAAACGTGTCAGTTGATTCGCCAAGCCCATCTAAATCAGCTGCTACACCGTCTGTTTTCGCAAACGACATGCGTGCCTCTTGCGTAAACTCGGTATCACGTGCGCGGCGCGAAGAGCGAGAGTTACGGGAAGAGGAAGAAGAAACTGGTGAAGTAGAGGTGCCAGAACCTGATGCATTCGCTTTTTTCTGCCGACCATTCTTTTTCTTTTTTGATGCGCGAGAAGACCCGCGCTCTTTTTCATCATCTGCGCAGGTACAAATCTCACTCAAAAAGCCCCCGTCGCGTTCTTGCGCAAGAAACGCATCGAGCGACTTACGCGTATCGCTAAAAAGGGAACTTGAACTCGCGCTTTCCTCTCCATTATCTCCAGAAAAAGAAAATGCCTCAGGCGTGAAGCTTGATTCACTGCCCATACCAACCTCCTACATACTAAGCCGACCGAGACGTGCGCAAAGAGTCAAATAAAGGTGCGCGGAAGCCTCAATCAAAACTCGCTATTTAGTAAACCAATCAAAAACCAATCAAAAACCAATTAAAAACCGATCAAGAAACAATCAAAACCGTCTAACAATTCCAAACATCACATAGTGACGTACAGAAAAGGTGTATAGAGGGATCTATACACCTTTTACTTACTTACTCTTTTTGTGTGGGCGCTCTTTTTTCTCTTTTCTAACCACATTCACCTCAACGGGAGCATTCTTTAGGCGCTCTTCAGCTTCTTTACGAGCACGAGCGATAACCTTATCAGTCACAAGCTTCTGTTGAACAATCTGCCAGAGACCGGATGTGTTGTAATACAAAAGCACCGCTGTTGGTACCGTCCATCCAATCCAGAGCATGAATACACCCATAACCACACCCATGGTGAGCTTTTGCGTGCGCTGCTCTTGTGTATCGGCAGCGGCACCAATAATCATAGGAATGAAGGTAAGCACGCTAAACGACACGACTAAAAGAATGTACATCCACGATCCTCCAAGCCCCACCTCGTTAAACATGGCACCAGGGGAAACTGCAATCGTTGGAAGTAGTGAGAAAAAGTGAGCATCCTTTGGAAGGGCGCTCGCAACAGTAAATAAACCAAAAAACACGGGCATTTGCAACACAACAGGCAAGCAACCACCAAACATGTTGAAATGGTTTTCCGAATAAAACTTCTTAAGCTCCTCGTTCATGCGCTGAGGATCGTCGGAATATTTATCTCGTATTTCTTGCATCTTTGGCTGAAGTACCTGCATTTTTGCGGTAGATTCCGTAGATTTATTCATCAGGGGAATAATTAAAATACGTATAACGAGGGTGAGAATTATAACAGCCAGTCCCCAGTCGCCGCAGAGTTGCTGTAGGGCGCTAAGAATCTGGGTGAGAATATCAATAAACCAATCCCACATAGTTCCTCCGAATTACAGTGGTTTACAAAAGAGGGTCATACCCACCTTGTGCAAAAGGATGACAGCGCGCAATGCGTGTGATCGTCAACCATAGACCCTTTCGAAAACCATAGCGTATAAAGGCTTGACGTGCATATTCCGAGCAAGTTGGGATATAAATACAGCGCCTGCCAAAAAGGGGAGAAATAAAGCGCTGATAGAAAGATATTGCATATACAGCGCTTGTCGAAAAAATAGCAGCGTTTGACGATGTATGTATATTACCTGATACGAGCTGGTTTTTTGAACAAATGTTATCAGCTTTACACACAGGCGCGGGCGTAGATGCATGCATGAAATCTATGCTGTTATACAACTTGGCGCCATTCATCATCTTCCCTTTTTACATCTACATAGTACCTGGTAAATGGCATTATATAGAGTGTGTTATGACATATTACATGAGCGTGTATTTATATCATGTAGTATCGATTGAAAATCTAATGAAAGCTCATAGGATTTGTGATGTGGAGTACGAGGCGTGGCAAAAAGAATGAGGTCATAGTGCTGAAGTAGCTCAGGCGCTTGAAAAACCGCCTGACGTAGTAAACGTTTACAGCGGTTTCTAAGAGGCGCAGACCCCAATCTTTTTGGTGCACAAAATGCTAAACGAGGCTCTAGACTCTGTGTTTGCCTATATATAACGCGCATTGTTGGGCGCGAGATGCGCTTTCCTTCGCTAAAGACGCCATGAAAGTCTTGTTTTGACTTAATCGTCTTCATTCGTAGTACCTTTAGAATCCTTGAGAACTAAGATTAGAGCGTAATCGATTGTGTAACAGTGAGAGTTTAAAGGCTCACTGTCAGGCGCTTACGACCTTTTGCGCGACGACGGGCAAGAACAAGGCGACCAGCTTTGGTAGCCATACGAGCGCGGAAGCCGTGTGTCTTTACACGCTTGCTTTTATTTGGTTGGTAGGTGCGTTTCATACTAAAACCCCTTTTATCCTTGAGTGATGCATGAGCATGTCTTTTGATATAAGCCTTGAAAGTATAGGTGTTTTTTAAAGCGACTGTCAATGTAAAACCAGCAATCTCTTTATTTTGTGCGCATTTATCCTGGGTGTTTTGTTGTCATTAATTTCAAAGCTTAGTAGAACACTTAGTCAAACACTGCACCAGATTTCAAGGATTTGAGTGAATAAGAGCTGTGAATAGCCGCGATTGAATGGTTTTAAAACTCTTGAATGATCGCTTTGAAATATTGAATGCTTTTATGCGATTGATGAAAGTTATCAAAAGTTTCACCAGCTTTTACCTGGCATTTTATTTTGTTTTCAACGTTTTATTCATTTGTAAATTTTCTGTCTTATGAGTTATCAACATGTTTTTAACATCTGTTAAAAACTTTCATTCACATCCTTTCATATATGAATACTTCTTCTTTCATAATGAATGTATATTGACATATTCCATCCACATGCGTTGATCTTTAGTCCGGGTAGGCTATAGTAGAGATACCGAATGAATACGTAAGCGATATGCAATTGCGTCTGAGTACTTATGGGGTAGTGATGTCACACAGCTTTTATCCCTTTGTGGAAAATCAAGGAGATAGCACGGCTTTTGCGCGAGCGCAAGAGCCTAGTGAAGATCAACTGCAAAAAGGGGCATCAATCCCTACGTCGTCTCCTTCAACACAAACAACTTCATCAAAAGCCCTTGTTCCTCAATATGCGGCGCGTATTGCAATATTCGATTCTGTGACTGCAGCACCTCGGGTGATAGTTATCGAACCGAGTGATGTACGTGACTACTTAGAGGAAATTACACGAGAAGTCACGCGCCTTTCTCAGGAGGTAGGCGGTACAATTCCGTTTATGGTGATCCGAGAAATAGTTGAAAATTTTATTCATGCGTATTTCATAGAACCAATCATTAGCATTATTGATCATGGTCAAACGATACGTTTTTCCGATCAGGGTCCTGGTATCAAAGAAAAGGAAAAAGCCCTGGATTTTGGCACTACAAGCGCCACAAAAGAAATGAAGCGCTATATCCGAGGTGTAGGCTCAGGTCTTCCGTATGTCAAAGAATATATGAAAACAACGCAAGGATATCTCGAAGTAGAAGATAATATCTCAGGCGGCACGATTGTGACAATTTCTGCTCTTCCAAAGCCTGTACAAAAGGAAATATTTAGTCAGACGCCAACATATACAAACCAAATTTCAACACAGGCGGCGCAGGTATCAACTATGGGTGCTACGTTTGGGGAAGCGCGCGAATATGCGACGGCGCAAATGCCAGTAGCACAACGCCCAGTACAAGCGCAGACTCAATCACGCTTACAAACTCAGCCACCAGTTTCAAATCCAGCGCTTTCTCAGCTCTTTTCTCAGCTTAATGATCGTCAAAAGCAGATCATCGAAGCAATCAAATCACATGGCTCTATAGGCCCTACGGAACTTATGCGTATGTTTGGCCTTTCGCAGCCCACATGGTCACGTGAGTTGAAATCATTGGAAGACCTGGGCCTTATCCATAAAAATTCAGGCGAACAAAAGCGCACCTTTACTGAACTTGCGATCATCTATATTCAATCTATCGGTTAGACATCAATCATCAAGCTTAAAAATAGCAGCTAGATGTATATACATATCCTTTGTTTTGAGTATAAACACGGCCTTTTATACATATCTTTATGCGTTTGCCTGGTTTCTTAACATATCAACATTTATACAAGAGTAGTAATGTAGAAATTGTTGATATACCAAATTATTTTATTTTTATATTTTTGGGTATTGAGCTTTTATTTTGTTTGTACTATGATGTGGCTGTATAAAAAATTGATTTGCTTTTTCATCAATTTATACAGGGCGTTTTCATCATCTGCTATGCATGTGTAGCACGTTTGTATGAGAGAAGGGATTATCTTGGAGACTCCAGGTACGCACAGCCCACAAGAGGGCCAGAAGGATGTTTTAAGTACAAACAAATCTGAATCACTCATGTTATGGGAAGATGTAATTAACCTCTTAAAAGATGATGATTACCTGCCTTCTGTGATTGCAATGCTTGAAAACTGTGGAGTTGGTGAGGTTAAAGACAACAAGCTCACAGTGTACACCTCACTTAAATTTGCATATCGCAAGCTCGAAGATAACCATTATTTGGTAGAAAATTATTTGGAAGAAGCAGCGTTTGAGCATATAGACCTTAGTTTTAAGCTTGCAAGCATTGAGGAATGCAGTAAGTATCCCTGTCTTGCAGCAAGCAATTCCACTTCATATTCAAAAGCACCAGTGGAAGAGCAAGAAAAAAATGACGATGCAGCCCGCACTTATACACAGGCAGAGCATACAAACACCACCTCAAATGCCCCAAGCTCACAAAATAGCCAAAAGAAGCTAATTTCTGTTCAAACAAAGATGACAGCCGATGATTTTTCTGCGCTTGATGATACATTGCATGATGAGTTTGATGACGCGCAAGAACGTGTCAGACTCCACGGCGGCTTTATGAATACACGCCCCACTTTTTCTATGCTTCCGGAAACAGAAAATATGATCGATTCTAAACTTACCTTCGATCGTTTTGTTCAAGGTGAAGAGAATATGCTTGCATATCAAGCGGCTATGCAGGTTGCATGCGGCACAGGAAGTCAGTCATATAATCCGCTTTTCATCTATGGCAAAAGCGGTCTTGGCAAAACACACCTCTTGCGTGCAATTCAAAATTACATCATTAAAAATGATGAAAGCAGACGTTGCGTGTATAAAACCGCGACAGAATTTATCGAAGAATATACACTTGCATGGCAAAAAAGCCCCGAAGATAGAAACGCACTTGCCAGGCGTTATAAGAATATCGACGTACTCATCATCGATGATATTCAAAATATGAGAACGGCTGCAGGTACGATTAAGTTTTTCTTCGATACGTTTAATGCGCTTATTTCTTCTGGTAAACAGATTGTTTGCGCAGCTGATCGCTCACCGCAAGAACTGCAAATGGGCGAGAGTAAGTTTGATGAACGCGAAACATCGCGCATGGATTCTGGTATCACGATCAGCATTCAAGTGCCAAATTATG
>CAMXVQ010000038.1 GCA_947252455.1 uncultured Atopobium sp.
CCGTCAATCGCTGCGTCGACATCGGTTGCGGAGACAGTTACAGTTACTTTGACCTTATCATTTGAGGTCTTATCAGCAGTGGCAGTGATATTCAACGTTCCTCCAGTATTCCTTATGTCTGCATGACAGCAACAGACAACATTGTTTTACTATGTTTGGTGCGAGCGAAAGGACTTGAACCTTCACGAGTACAATACTCACCAGATCCTAAGTCTGGCGCGTCTGCCAATTCCGCCACACTCGCAAACTAACATACAACTTAAGCATGATACCAAAGCTTACACCTTAAGGTGGACATTAATTCAATCTTTTCATAGAGTTTCTTAAAAAATATAAAATTCTACAGGTACTTTGCAAAAAATGGTATCCGTCTAAGTACTTTAGTAAGTATACACGAACCAACAACACTTAAACAGAAAAGAAAAACTTGAAATACTATGCCGTGCAAAACGGTAGCACGAGCTAGGAAATCCATATGAGATGTCATCATGTAACGTACCACAAAATGCAGGAACATAACGTGAAGAATATACATTCCAAAGCTATACGATGCTAAAACTTTGATGAGTGAGACAAGGCGTTTATGCCAAATTCCCCGCATATGTAGATGCGACGAGAAAACGTGGGCAAGTGATCTTGCGGCAATACAAATTCCGGCGCTGTAAACAAACATCAAACTACTTTGAGGCATAAAGAACATATCGTAGTCAAATACAAATAAAACAACCATTGCAATAGCCGAAATAAGTGCACCAAAATAATACAGCGTATAGTGAGCTTTTTCCTCATAGAAAAGATAATATCCACCTACAAAATAAAGCAGCTCATAGCTGAGCGGCACATACGAAATAATGTAAGTATGAGTAACCTCGGCAATATTAGGCAACACCATAAGTACCAGCCACAATACAAAAAGCGCGCAGGCATGCTGTTTTGGACTTGTTGCCTGCAAAACAAGACGTAATGGTATAACAAGTGCATATAAACCTATGAGTTTATACAAAAACCAAAGATGATCCCAGCTTTGACCTGTAAGAGTTTTTAGAATTGCTTGCATGATCAAATCCACAGGCGAAGTAAACCCCGTTGCGGCTATTTTAATCATACTAAAACACAGACCAATCGTGGCTAAAATAGCTACAAGGCGCACAATATGATGAACAACTTTTTTTGAAGTAACGCAGCGTTGCGGATGCAGCATTAAAGCACCCGAAATCATAAAGAACAGTGGCACTGCCCAACGAAATAAAACAATTGCTGCACCCGCCTCAACAGTTATGTAGGCTTGCACATAAGACGAAAGAGAATCCATATTCCCAACTGATATGATGCAATGAAGTGCTACAACTGCAAGTGCAGCCAACACACGCAGCACGTCAAAATACAGCACATGTTCAAATGTGTTTGCGCGTGTGGTTTGCGCAGGCACAGGCGATGAGAGCAACGCTCGGGCGTGCTCAGATTTTTCTTGATGAGAACTTGGCATACGCATAGACTCTATTTATGTGACGCAAGAAATGCCTGAACTTCGTCAAACGTTGGCATAGCATCTTGTGCGCCTAATCTAGTAACACAAAGCGCAGAAGTTGCCGTTGCTATTTCCATAGTTGCATCAAAGGAATTATCATAGGATAAACATGCAGCTACCGCACCTAAAAATGCGTCACCTGCCGCTGTAGTATCAATACAGGTAACTTCAAATGCAGGACGCGTAACAACTTCATCAGCCGTTTTTGCAACAGCACCTTGAGCTCCAAGTGTAAGAATTGTTTGTTTAACGCCTTTTTGAGCAAAAAAATTAAGTGCGGATAGACGATCTTCTTCACTGTTAGGCTGAATACCAGAAAGCGTTGCGCACTCAGCCTCGTTGAGACACAATAAATCAATAGTTTTATACATATCATCATCTATGGGGAGCGCAGGAGAAGGATTACAAATGGTAAACAAGCCTTTTTTACGCGCATATGCCAAAGAAGCCTTTACAACCTCGGGCAAGCATTCAAACTGCGTTAAGAAAATATCCCCTGGTTGTGCAAGCGTGTCGAGCGTATCTTGTACCTCGTCAAACGTGACACAAACATTCGCGCCAGGATCTACCACAATGCGGTTATCATCTTTTGACCGCAATATAAGTGCACTACCAGTAGAAACTTCGGTGCTCGTACGGATTCTGGAAGTACACACACCATATTCTTCTAAACTGGCAATGCGTATAGACCCTAAGCGATCGCTTCCTACTTTTCCTACCATATACGTCTTTGCGCCAAGACGAGCAGATGTTACTGCCTGGTTGGCACCTTTTCCACCACCTGAAAGCACAAAGGTACTTCCAAGTACTGTTTCGCCTTGTTCTGGCATACGAGTGCAGCTTACTGACATATCGGTGTTGATACTTCCAAAAACAATAACGTTATGCATATAATTTACACCTGCCCCTGTTATTTCATTTCTGCTTAGCACCTCAAAAACACGTACATCTTGTTCTTAGCATACGTGAATTTTTAATAGTGTCTTATTATATCTCTTAGTGTTAGTCGCGTAGCGTCAGTTGTATAAAATATTCCAGATTTTTAACTATTCACGAACACCGTGGTTCATGAGCCTTTGGTACATAAAGTCATTAGCCTGAAGCTCTATCGTATCATCTAACGGCTCAAGCTCTTGACAAATACCACGACGCACACACGCAGTACGCAAAAGAAAGTCGGCAACACCGGGATTTTTTGGGAAAAGTGGCCCGTGAATATAGGTTCCTAAAACATGCTTATATAAGCAGCCCTCATATCCAGTTTCGCCATCATTTCCATGCCCGTATTCTACCACGCCCAAAGGCGTAATATCACCAGCTAAATGCGTTCTTCCCCCGTGATTTTCGTATCCAACTATGGGGTGTGGGCATATAGAACTTTTGATTGCAATATTGCCGATAAGGCGCGGTGTTCCGCGATCGGTATATAAATCAACAAGTGAGAGTCCTTTGATTTTTTCGTCATCAAGCAAGTAATAATGTCCTAAAAGTTGATAACCACCGCACACCGCAGCTAGAACGCCGCCATCTTCTACGTATGCGGCAAGCTCATCACGAAACGTTTGCAAAGCTGAACAGACAATTTTTTGTTCGCGATCCGACCCACCGCCAATAAACACTATGTCCGCTGACGAAAGTGAAATGCTATCTCCCACGTGGACTTCTACAATCTCAAATGGAATTTGACGCTGTTTAAGACGGTGTGCAAGTACCAGCATATTACCCGAATCTCCATAAAGATTAAGCAGTTCGGGGTACATATGTACAATACGTAACGTTTGCATAAATACACGCTTTCTATCGTAAAAACTGAGCGTCTAACTTAGCCGCAAAAAGCGCACAGAACTACTGCGCATTACAAAGCTGCTCCAAACGCGCTTTAACAGGCCAAAGAGCAGAATAATTAGTAAGAACATAAAGAACTCTATTGGGATAGTGCTTAGAAATAGTGGCTAATACCTCATCTATTGACGTTGTGCATTCAGACGAAAAGCCTGCATATTTAAGACGAACTTGCATGTCATGGCGACGCAAACCTCCGCACAAAAGTACAGGCTCATCCTCGGATGAGAACCGTTCAAAATCAACATCCCACAACCACGATACATCTTTTCCATCGTTAAAATTATCGTTGATGCAGATATAAATAACTTTTTGGCGCGGATCTTCTTGCAACAGAGAAATGTTTTGATTAAAACCCGTTGGATTTTTTGCAAGATTCAAAACAAGAGGAATTCCTTGATACGTAAAATGCTGTAAACGACCATTTTGGGGATGATATGCATTAAGCACGTTTAAGAAGGCTTCATCGGAAATACCTGTTTCGTGCGCAATATAATAAGCCGCAAGAAGATTGTATACCATATACAGACCACCAAACGACGCAGAAATTTGAGCCGTATGTTGATTGATGTGCGCACAAAACTTAACACTGTTTTGTTCAAGCTGAATATCGTCTGCATAACAGTTCAGCTGCGGACGCGCAAAGGTGCAGTTAGGGCAACTAAACGCGCCAAGTTGTGCATAACTACGATAGGTATAGGTAAGCTCTGTTCCACACAGCTGGCAAAAACGAGCCTCGGGAACACGATCGGCAGCTCGGTGTAAATCTTGGTTGATACCAAAGTACACAACGTTAATATGCAGACGCTGCGCAGACTGAGCCACACCTACTGTAAGAGGATCATCACCACAAACAACAAGTGTTGTAGAAGGCGACGCCTCAAGCGCACGAACGATAGTTTGCTGAACGCGTTCAATTTCGCCACAGCGGTCAAGCTGATCACGAAACAAATTAAGCAATACAAGAAACTTCGGTTTAACTGCAGGAACAATATTGATAGAAAAAAGCTCATCCGACTCTAACACGCAAGCAGCACCAGAGGTGGCGTCCAAAAGCGCGCTCGCTATACCTGCTGGCATATTTGCTCCTGCTCGATTACAAACTACCTGCGGAAAAGAAGAATCAAATGCTGAGGCAATAATATTAGTTGTGGTTGTTTTGCCATTAGTTCCGCATACAACAACCGTATGCTTACCAAAAAGGCGTGCTTTATGTGCTAGAAAATTTTTATCAATACCAAGCGCTACCCTACCTGGAAGCTGAGATGCTTTTCGATGAAATACACGACGTAACAATGTGCGAGCGCTGCGCGCACAAAACGCGGCAAAATAAGTCTGTAACACGTATAACTAACCTCTTTATAATCATTAAAACGATATTCACGCATTGCTGTGCTGTCGTTAAAAATAGAAACTGCTTCGCAAGACGCGCACAAACGAACACACATGTGACGTTATTTCACGCCTTAAGCAATTTATGCCGATATATGCTTTTCTTCATCGCTGTTTAACGTGAGTGCATGCTCTTTTGTCATATCTTGAGCCTCGTATTCCTCAGGCGTCAGAACATCTTCAATACGAAGATTTACACCAGCAACGCTCAGCCCCGTCATTTCCATAACTTTACTAACAACTGCCTCTTTGACATCCTCAAATACCTGTGGTGCATACGCGCCATATTTAATGAGAACCGAGATATTAACTCGTACCGATGCATCATGGGTAACTTCAACGGTGACACCTTTACGCGCGTCAGACGCGCCTAACACATCTTGCACGCGATTAAACCAGCTGCCTTTCATGCCCACAACGTCTTTTACGTCGCGCATTGCAATAGCAACAATTTTCTCAATAACACCATTTGAAAATGTCAGCGAATCTTGAGTATCGTCTTCAACATCGTCAGTTAACTCAGCGTCATCGTCTAAACCGGCACCGCTCGTTTCTGCGCTTGCTGCTCCATGGATATTGTTTGTATTAGCTGCATCTGTGAGAGACGTACCAGAGACACCTGCATCAACAGCGTCTTGAGTATCAAGGGTCCTCTCTGAGGCAACAAAGCTTTCACCCTTTTGATCCCCTAACGTATGAGTTGTATCTTCAGACGTTTTATCTGCCGAATTTTGAGCCAAATGATCGGTAAACTCAACATTTAATGTAGGCGATACGTCTTGAGTGCTTGTTTCAAGGGCGCTTGTATCAAGGCGCGCGGATTTTTGATCTTTCATGATATGAGTCCTTTCGTGCAGGTAAAACAGGTGTGAGGTTAATTTCTGTTATCTTTGAATAGCTTTTGAACAAGTGACAAAATCTTGGGATTTCCGTCGACATATTGACCAATTGCAATACCTAAGGCAATGCAAAATCCTATTAAAAGTGTACGAAATAGACCGATAGAAAAAATTAGCAATGCAACAAGAAGACCAACAACAGCTCCTATACATGCATGCTCGCGACCTTTAACATAATGAACACATACGCGCGCAAACTCATTAAACGTTGCGTTTTCCGTCGTAGACACACCATGTGTTGAAGCGTCTTGAGTAGAAGTATTTGTATGATCATCTACCTGCGTTTTATCAACGGATACATCAACACGTGCAGACACTTCTTTTTGGGCGTGGATAGCTTCATCAACAACCTTTGTACGGCTTTCATTCTTTTTCATGATTTATTGCCTTTCACGCTGGACAGACGTTGTTAAAGACGACGAAGATACAGCTGCATGATCAACTTTTGACGTCTGTAAATCTTTGTTAGGATGAGATGCTATCGTAGTGTCTTGAGATGTAATCGTGGCACTTTTATGTGCCTGATCTTGTGAACTTTTTGAGTCAAAATTCTGCGAAGGAACATCATCTGAATTAGAAGCAGCATCAGTAGATCCGTAATGCGAAATAGGAACAGTAATACCCGATGATTTATGCAGGAGCTTTGTATGTATAGGATGCTGTATATCGGCAGATACAGTAAAAGTATCTGCACCATCTAACGTAGGGGTAACATCAGCGGAATCTACCCCAGCATCAACAGCATTTGACATAGAATCAGTTGATACAGGCGCCACAAGGTCTTCATCGCTCACCGATACATAGTTCTTTGCTTGAGCAAATTCTAAGTTAACAGCATCTATATGGTTACCAACAATAACCGAAAGTCCTGCATAGAGCTTGCTTTTAAGCTCATCTGCCGCTGTAAGTAAATCTTCGGTTTCTTCGGGCTGAATACGCGCATTTACACGAATATGGCCGTATTTAGCTGCTTTTACGTAAAGTCGAACCACACAAAAACGCCCGTCTTCTTCGATCACATGTTTTGCTTGAGACTCTATAGCATGAAGCGACACAGTAATTTTGTTGTCTTTAGCTTTGGAAATGATAACCACTTTGCGATTACGTGTAAAAATAGCACGCAAAAGCATAATGACACAGCCAAAAACTATGATAAAAGGAGCGATTTTCATGAGCTGCTGGACAAAGGACAGTCTAAACACATAGAGAGCGTATGTTGACGTGGCATCATACGAGGCGGCAAGCAACGAACCAAAAAAGAATATGCCTGTCAATGCATATATAAGCATGCATAATCGCTTAAAAATTCCCATACAAGCCCCTTTACACTCTTTATTGATGCATGAGCACCGTGCACTAGTAATAGTTTAACAAAAATCCTACCTGAACAGTAACATTCACGTAGGATTTTATACCATAATTTTACGTACCAAATAATCTCAATGCAGCTGAGATAAAACAATCAAGCTTCTATTCTTCTGCCTCAAGTTCAGCCAAAACTTCGTCGGAAACACACATAGCAGCGTAAACGTTTTGTACGTCATCTAACTCTTCCAAGCGATCTACAAGACGTTCAACTTTTTTAGCGTCAGCAGCGTTTAAGTCGGTGGGGTTATTGGCGACCATAGTAAGCTCGCTACCTTTTACCTCAATACCTTGCTCTTTAAGAGAAGCCTCAACCGATTGCATTTTATCGTAAGCGGTATAGATGAGCCATTCTTCACCCTCATCTTTATAGTCTTCTCCACCTGCTTCGGCAACGGCCATCATGAGCTCGTCTTCATCGGAACAAGCCTCTTTAGTTACTGCGATAGAGCCCTTGCGCTCAAATTGGAATGCAACAGAACCTGAGGTACCAAGATTGCCACCAGCATGGGTAAACGCAGAACGAACATCAGCAGCTGTACGATTAAGGTTGTCGGTAAGGCACTCAACATAAAGCGCAACACCTGCAGGACCATAGCCTTCGTAGGTGACTTCTTTATAAACTACAGCATCGGCACCTGTACCAAACGCTTTATCAATAGCAGCCTGAATACGAGCATTAGGCATAGAAACCATACGAGCACGTGCAACAGCAGCGGCAAGAGCTGCGTTATTCTCAGGATTTGGATCTCCACCATTTCTTGCAGCAACGGTAATATTACGCGAGTGCTTGGAGAAAAGCGCCGAGCGTTTTGCATCGATAGCTGCTTTTTTATGCTTAGTGGTAGCCCACTTTGAATGTCCAGACATGCACGTCTCCTTTAATAAATTGCATAGAAATCAGTGTGTACGTGTTTGACGTACTTATACATAATAGACCTAAGTTCAAAACATGAAAAGTATTCAATCGAGATTTCATTATTAAACAAGATTTTATGAAATTTGGCTATGGCAATCGTAAGGTTTTTGTTTCTTTACAAAAGTTATTGCAAAATTATTGCATGAGTTTTTTCGGGTAAATTATTGCAAAGTATTGCACCAGTTAAACACGGTAATTCACACTTTTTCACACTGAGCGCACTTGATGAATTTTTACGTATGAGAATGTTTGTATTTCTGCAGGTAGAATAGTGTAAAAAGGGAAGAAAAAGAATGGTGGAGATGAAGGGAGTCGAACCCTCGGCCTCTGCCTTGCGGAGGCAGCGCTCTCCCAACTGAGCTACATCCCCATGCCGCATGCACTGAGCACAAACACACTTGCTGGTGCATTTACATGTACACAAACCCCATTGGAGCTAAGTACGGTGTATATTCTTACAGGAACAAACGACTCTGTCAATAATTGTACGTGTATGCCAAAAAGAACCATAATCAATACAAGGACGTATGATCGCAGAATCTAAATGATATAGCATCACTTTGCGCATGAGCGAGTTTATAAAATAATACAAATTCAAAAAAATACAAATTGTTAAATTCCGCAAAAAAATTAGATTTCATTCAGTTAATTTTCATAAATACGATAAAATATTATTATATACATGTTTCATAAAATCAAATTGAAAGGAAGCACATATGAAACATAGAATTACCCCCCCCCTATGGATAATTAGCGCGCTCTTTATTGCACTGAGCGCATTTGTTTGTCTGCCGATCTCGATGTGTTTTACGCAAACAGCGCTCGCAGCTCAAACAATTCCAGCACAGGGCGACGACGGCAACGCGCACTGGATCTGGGATGAAACCACTAAAACAATTACCGTTACCGCTAAAGACAATACCGATGGTATGATGACTCAGTCAAGTTTGCCCGTGCGTGAAAAAGGTGGACATATTAATTCTGATACGTATAGTAATGATTATAGCTGGCGTATCTACCATCTTCCCGAAGCAGAACACATCGTCTTTAAACAAAACGCGCAAGGTACTCCCGTTACCATTCAAATCAAAGATCCCAAAGATAATGAAATAATTCCTCAGCGCTTCTTTGGCGAAGATACTAAAAAAATTGGCACATTCAGGGAAAACACCTGTAAAGCAGAGCAATTAAAAACAGCAGATCTAACGGGTCTAAAATTCGATGTAAGTGCGATGGCTCAAGATCAAGTTATGGTGTACAACAACTTTTTCGGAAATTGCGAGAACCTGGAAGAAGTGATACTGAGCGAGTACCCCTTTGGCAATGATCACCTCAAAGCCTACTATCAAATGTTTATTAATTGCAACAAGCTCAAGCACATCTATGGTGCTACTTACGATAAACAAACGAATTCCTGGACGATCGACAAATCAGAAGACACGAGCGGCGTAAAATATCTCAATGATACCAATTGCATATCTGTAGTTGCTATGTTTCGGGACTGTAAATCACTTGCATCGTTTAATGCCTCACTTTTCCCCAATAAACTGAAGTTAAAATTATATAATTCAGCAGCCTATGCGTGGTATATGTTTAAAAACTGCACAGGACTTACAAGCCTTAATCTCACGGGTGTTACTCTTGAGAATGCAACTGATATGGAAGGAATGTTTGCGAATTGCAGCCAAGTTCCCACGTTTGATCTGAAGTCATTTAATACAGCAAAATGCACAACCATGAAATATATGTTCTTCCACTGTGGCACTGCTAAAGAACTTGACTTGTCAAGCTTTGATACCTCAAATGTTACCGATATGACAGGCATGTTTCAACATTCAAATTGTCTTGAAAAAATTGTATTCTCGAAGAAGTTTGATACCAAAAACGTCAAAACTATGGAAAGCATGTTCTCAGGCGTTGTAGATGAAAGCCCAAGTGCTCCCAAAGCAGGAAATTTTGCGCTTAAGTCTCTCGACCTCTCAACATTTAACACGAAAAACTGCGAAAACTTTAATAACATGTTCTCGGGTCTACGAGCGCTTGAAACGCTTAAATTTGGTGAAAACTTTGCCACAAATGGTAATAATCAAGCAATGAAAGATACCTTTGCAGGTGACACAGCACTTAAAGAATTGACGGTTGGGAAACCGTTTGAATTCAAATATGACTGTGCACTTCCCGAACCAAATTTTGGTAAAGCAAAATGGACGCGTAAAGGTGCTCCTCTTGGAAGCTTTAGCTGGACTTCAAAACAACTTGTTGGCCATGATAATGTAGCAAGTATCTATACTCCAAATACAATAGCCGATGGAGAAAATGCCGTAATGCCTGGTACTATAGTTACTACTCCCAACCTACGGAAAATGACCTTTAATTTAGACGGTGGAAAACTTGCAGACTTGGATTCATATAAACCTTGTGCCGAAAACACCTTTAAACACGAAACACAACAACTAGAGTGGTTAGTTCCTGAAGGTACAACCATTGCAAAGCCTACAAATCCAATCAGAGATGGTTATACATTTGCGGGTTGGAAAGCTCGTCTTAGCAATACCGAGAATCCCGTACTAAGCTCATATGATCTTATATGGAAGTTTGCCGATGCGGCGGATGCGGCAAGTGTAGTGAATGGAGATCTTGACCTCAAAGCACAATGGAATAAAAACGAGGGAACGGGAACGGATAACCCCACAACAAGCGATTCAGGTACCCAAACTGATACCTCAACTGGTACTGATACCAGTACGCAAACCGATAATACTAGCACAGGAACCGATACCGGCACACAAACCGACAATACAGGTACTGGTACTGATATAGGTACTGATACAGGTACTGGTACTGATACTTCAGCCAGTGTTGATACCGGCACCCAAACAGATACTACAACCAGCGTTGATACCGGCACCCAGACTGACAACAATGCATCTCATGTAGATACTCCTAGTCAGCCAGAAAGCAACAATACTACGTGCGCTAACGCCAACGATAACACCTGCGACCACAAAGACGAAAGCGCAAACACCAATAACGATGTACAAATCGGCCAAAAGGATCTTCCCAAAACAGGTGACGACCTGTTTGGAACAACTCCTTGGACAGGATATGTGCTGTTATCGCTGGTTCTTGGAGCATTTGGCGTATCATCCGCTGTTCGCGCATACCAGCAAAGGTAAGCTCACGCTCATAGACAAGACTTATCTATGCCTCATGCATAGCTAAACACTAAACCCACTTCAACTATAAAAAGTTTGAAGTGGGTTTATTTGTATATAATCAGGTAATATGAAGCAAAAACGTTGAGGTGCTCACACGCATTGCTTACACAAAAAGCTTATACAGGCACGAGTTATCTCAAACATGCACACAGACAATAAAAACTTTGTTCAGATGATACTGATGCTCCGTACGTGGTAAGCTTATATATTATGTTTTTTAAGCTC
>CAMXVQ010000039.1 GCA_947252455.1 uncultured Atopobium sp.
CTTGAAAAGGCATATGACCTGCAAGAACTTTAACAAGCGTAGATTTACCTGCACCGTTAGAACCCACAAGTGCTATACGCATACCCGATTTACACGTAAGCGAAAGGTCACGCAAAACAAAGGCTCTGTCGTGCTGGTAGCTACAAGTAATATGAGAACAACAGAGCGCCACAGAAGAACCTTTCGCATGTATAAACAAAGACATAATATGCTATCTGATTATCCGAATAAATAAACCAATTAAAAAGCCACTGGAATATAAAGTCTAGCAAAATAAAAAAGACCTCGCAAAAACGAGGTCTTTAAAGGCGTTTTAACGTGAGACGTACATTATGCCTCAGTTTTTTCGCTATCCTTAAGCTTGTGCACCCTCATCCTTTGAATCTGCTGATTCTTTGGTGTCTTGTGCTTTATCAGCCTCTTGAGCCTTGGCAGGCTTAGCAACCTTTTCTACCTTGGTTGCAGGAGCTGCACTGGCAACACTTTCGGTAACAACCTCAATGATAACAACTTCTGCGGCGTCACCCTTACGAGGACCAAGCTTCATAATACGTGTATATCCGCCTTGGCGATCTGCCCAAAGGCCTTGAGCAGCCTTTTCGAATACCTGACGTACAACTTCTTTGTCACCAACTTTGGCAATAGCCAGACGACGTGCATGAACGTCACCCTTCTTTGCCCAAGTGATAACCTTATCTACCTCAGGACGAATAGCTTTTGCGCGTGCTTCGAGCGTCTTAATACGGTCATTCGCAAGCAGGGACGCAATCAAGCTCCTTTTCATTGCTTTGGTATGGCTGGCATCAGTGCCAAGCTTCATACCTCTTTTTTTATTGTGTCTCATGGTCTAGTTTCTCCTCAATAGCACATTATTGTGGCTTAAGGCTTAAGTCCCAATCCTGCGTCCTCAAGCTTGTCGCGAACCTCTTCAATACTTTTTACGCCAAAGTTGCGAATGTTAAGTAAATCGTTCTCAGAGAATTCTACAAGTTGACGAACATTATGGATGCCTGCGCGCTTAAGACAGTTGTATGAGCGTACGGACAAATCAAGATCCTCAATCTGCTTATCAAGCTCGGTGTTCTCTTCTTCCTCTTCGTTAGAGAAAATCGAGACATCCTCTTGTGGTTCTTCTTCATCTTCGGCCAAATCCATGAACGCTGCCATGTGTTGGTTAATAATGTCTGCAGCTTCGATAACTGCATCACGAGGACTTATTGAACCGTTAGTTTCGATTTCAAGAATCAGACGGTCATAATTGGTGTGTTGACCAACACGACAAGGCTCAACAGTCTTTGCACAGCGACGAACAGGAGAGTAAAGCGAGTCAACATGAATAACACCAATGGGATCTTCATCGCGCTCGTTGTCGTCACCTGAAACATAACCACGACCTACGCCGATGCGCATGCGCATAGCCAGATGGCCACCCTCGCCCAACGTGCAAATAACATGATCTTTGTTAATAAGCTCAAATTCAGCAGGAATCTTAAAATCTCCACCGGTAACAGTGCAAGGACCGTCAATAGAGATCGAAGCTTCTGCCGTTTCACCTGAACCGTTAGCGTGAAATACCAAGCCTTTTACGTTAAGCACAATGTCGGTAACGTCTTCATATACGCCATCAACAGTTGAGAATTCGTGCTGAACACCATCAATGGAAATAGCTTCTACAGCTGCACCCTCAAGCGAAGATAACAGCACACGACGCATGGAGTTACCCAATGTGTCACCATAGCCACGCTCCAATGGTTCAACATTGACTCGAGCAAGGTTTTCGGATATATCCACCACACTAACCTGTGGACGGATGAATTCTGACATGAATACCTCCTGCCAATCAGGTTACTTAGAATAGAGCTCAACGATGAGCTGAGCATCGATATCAAGGTCAATTTGATCGCGTACAGGAATTTGAAGAACTTTACCTTGAAGCTTTTCTACATCAACCTCAAGCCAAGCAGGAACTGCCATACGCTCAGAAACGATAAGAGATTCCTTAATAGGAAGCAAATCTTTTGCTTTAGAGCTAACAGCAATAACATCGTCAGCCTTTACCTGATAAGAAGGAATATCTACACGTTTACCGTTTACGGTAATGTGTCCGTGACGAATTGTTTGACGAGACTCTTTACGAGTACGTGCAAAGCCAAGACGGAATACAACATTATCCAAACGGGTTTCTAACAAACTCATAAGGTTATCACCAGTAATACCCTCAGCCTTCATAGCTTTGGTGTAATAACCGCGAAACTGTTTCTCAAGAATACCGTAAATAAATTTAGCTTTTTGTTTTTCACGAAGCTGAGTACCATACTCGCTCAACTGACGACGACGTTGTCTTGGTTGACGATTGGACTTCTTGTTAATTCCCATAACAACCGGTTCAATCTCGAGTTGACGGCATCTCTTGAGGACAGGGGTCCTATCAATTGCCATAGTTACTGTCCTTCCTTATTACACGCGACGACGTTTGCATGGACGGCAACCGTTGTGCGGTACAGGTGTTTTATCCTGAATACCAGAAACTTCAAGTCCGGCTGCCTGAAGAGAACGGATTGCGGTTTCGCGACCAGAACCCGGTCCTTTGACGAATACTGCTACTTTATGAAGACCATGCTCCATAGCAGCCTTTGCGCATGCCTCAGCAGCAACTTGAGCAGCAAATGGAGTTGACTTACGAGAGCCTTTAAAGCCAACAGTTCCGCCTGATTGCCAAGCAATAACGTTGCCTTGGGGATCAGTAATAGAAATAGTTGTGTTATTAAATGTGCTCTTGATATGAGCTTGACCAACTGCGATATTCTTACGCTCAGAGCGGCGAATATGCTGGGTCTTTTGATTTTTCTTTGGCATAATCTACTCCTAGGCCTTCTTCTTAGCACCAATTTGACGTCTCTTACCTTTACGGGTACGAGCGTTTGTATGGGTGCGCTGACCGCGTACAGGAAGACCCTTACGATGGCGAAGGCCGCGATAGCAACCAATCTCCATCAGGCGAGCAGTGTTTTGCCTTACTTCACGTCGTAAGTCACCTTCAGTGGTGAAGTTTGCATCGATATAGTCACGAAGCTTGGTAACTTCATCCTCTGTAAGATCCTTAACGCGAGTATCTGGATTAATACCGGTCTCGGCACAAACTTTAGTAGCTCTTGTTTGCCCAACACCGTATAAATACGTTAGACCGACTTCTACACGCTTGTCGCGTGGAAGATCGACACCGTTAATACGTGCCAACTTCGAGCTCCTCTCTTAGCCCTGACGCTGCTTGTGGCGAGGGTTCTCGCAGATCACGTAAACCTTGCCATGACGACGAATGACTTTGCATTTGTCGCACATCTTCTTTACCGAAGGGCGTACCTTCATCTTAAACTTCCTCCCAGTAGTACGAATAAACTGGTAGCAACAGATGCGCTTAGTACAAGCATCTGTTTATAAACGCCCAGCCGCAGGCGAAACAACTGCCGTGATGTAACGGGGTTATTTGTAGCGATAGGTAATACGACCTCTGGTGAGGTCATACGGAGATATTTCTACCGTTACCTTATCGCCAGGCAAAATACGAATATAATTCATGCGTATCTTACCGGAAATAGTACAGAGAATGGTTTTACCGTTTTCGAGCTCTACATTAAACATTGCGTTTGGTAAAGGCTCCAGCACTGTGCCTTCAAGCTCGATTCCGTCTTGTTTACTCACCGTACCTACTTTCTTCTTACAAATCACAGCGATCATTTATCATACATAAAACCAGCACGAATGGAAATAGCAACACGTATTGTACACAATTACACAAAAGTCCTACAAACTTTCTTCTTATGTTATTCCGCATGCACCCCAATCGCGTGCGCACTTGTCTTTTGACCAACAACTTTTATGAGTCAGATTCGCCGCCTTGCATAATACAATCGGCACCAAGATCATCAGCCGTTAAAACAACGGGGCCATCTTTGGTAATAGCGAGCGTGTTCTCATAGTGGGCAGCAATTTGACCATCATCGGTTACTACGCCCCACCCATCAGGCAATGTATGGCTCGCATAATCTCCCAGCGTAATCATAGGTTCAATAGCAATAACCATACCTACCTGCAGCCTTACGCCACGTCCCTTTTTACCATAATTAGGTACATTGGGGTCTTCATGCATGTCATGTCCAACACCATGACCAACATAATCGCGCACAACACCATAACCATGCTTTTCAGCCAAGCTTTGTGCAGCAAATCCAATATCGCCCAGATGATTTCCAGGAAGAGCCTGTTCAATGGCGTCGTGAAGACAGTCGCGCGTAATTTCACACAGTGCCTTTGCCTCATCGCTTACTGCGCCTACATAAAATGTCCAAGCGTTATCACCAACCCAACCATCAACGGTAGCGCCCGTATCAATGGAGATGATGTCGCCCTCTTTAAGTACTGTGCTCGGAGAAGGAATACCGTGAACAATTTGATCGTTAATAGAAGAACAAAGCGAAGCCGGATATCCGTAATAGCCCTTAAACGTAGGAATTCCGCCATGCAGACGAATAAAGTTTTCTACAGCGCTGTCAATTTCTTTGGTAGTAACACCAGGTTTTACCAGCGTTCCTGCAAAGCGCAAAGCTTCTTTGGAAAGCTTTCCTGCACGCTTCATCTCTTCAATTTCTTGCGGACTTTTAATATGAATCATAAGGAAAGGAGCTTTTTGACACGCGCAAACACTTCGTTGGGATCAGCGGCTCCATCCACCTCCTTAAGTTTAGACTGGGCTTTGTAATAATCAACTAAAGGAGCAGTTTGGGTTTCATAAGTTTCAAGGCGCTTTTGAATAGTTTCGGGCTTATCGTCATCGCGTTGATACATTTGACCACCACAAGCAGGGCAAACATCACAACCAGCAGGAGCTGTGTAAGCACAAGCGCGACACGTTCTACGCGAACTCAAGCGCTTAACAATTAAGTCTTTAGATACGTTAACATAAAGCGCACCATCAAGGGTTTTGCCAAGCGTTGCAAGCTCGGCGTCCAAAACTTGAGCCTGTTCACAATTGCGCGGGAACCCGTCAAGCAAAAATCCCTTTTCTACGTCGTCGTGCGAAAGGCGTTCTTTAACCAAACCAATTACAAGCTCATCGGGTACAAGCTTTCCCGCCTTCATATAAGACTCGGCTTGACTCCCCAATTCTGTATGAGCCGAAACCGCACTTCTAAGCAAGTCTCCTGTAGAAATATGAACAAAACCAAATTCAGCAACAAGCTTTTGCGCTTGTGTACCTTTTCCTGCACCAGGTGCACCGAGAAGTACTAAATTCATAGGATTCAACACCTTTCGATTGTTAAACAGATATGATAAATGTAACACGTTTTTTAGCTTTAACACACGAAGATCGAGATTTTTCAAAAGCGTACAATCTAGCCATCAGCTTATAGGGGACTGGCGTGTACTTAATATATAAATTACAGGCATAAAGGCTATAAATTTCGAACAATAAGGACCATCATGCACTTAGCCAACAAAAAAAGCGGAGCCGCATGCTCCGCTTTATAAACTTATTAGTGTGCTCTGTAGAAACGCACTCTATGGTACCCAGCAGCTCTAATGGAAAAGTCCCTCGTAATTGTGCATTTTGAGCTGACTTTCAAGCTGAGAAATTGTATCCATAGCAACGCCAACCATAATAAGCACCGAAGTACCACCAAACGCCTGCAACAAAGTGTTTCCCGTAAACCTAAACATAATAGAAGGAATAACAGCAATAGCAGCCATAAACAGTGCACCAGGTAACGTAATGTGATCCAACACATCTTTAATATAAGCAGCTGTTGCGCCACCAGGGCGAACACCAGGCACAAAACCGCCCGCTTTTTTTAGCTGATCTGCAGTTTCATCGGGGTTAAATACCATAGCAGTATAGAAATAGGCAAAAAATACGATAAGTACAACCGATAATACCCAGTTTACCCAGCCCGTAGAAAGGGAGTTAGCAAAAGCCTGAATCCAATCAACACGCGGGAAAAATACTGCAACCTGAGCAGGCATATATAACAAAGCAGAAGCAAAGATAATAGGAACAACGCCTGCCGTATTAACCTTAATAGGAAGGTAGGTAGATTGACCACCCATAATTCGTCTTCCCATCACGCGCTTAGCGTATTGAACAGGAATACGACGCTGGCCACGCTCAATGAAGATAATAATGGGGATAATAGCCAAAATAACAAGGAGCGTAACAAGTGTTGTTACCATACCAAAAGTAGAGGTATTAACCGACGAGGTAAGTGCAGAAGGAAGACCAGCCATAATGTTTGCGAAGATGATGAGTGACATTCCGTTACCAACGCCTCGTTGCGTGATAACTTCACCAAGCCACATAATAATCATGGCGCCAACAAGCAAGACACCTACGATGATAAATGCTTCGATATATTCAGGAAAACCAAGGTTTGAAAAACTAATTCCATAACTCTTGAATAAAAAGTAATATCCAACCGCATTGACCAACGCCAGAACAACCGTAAGATAACGCGTATACTGCGTAATCTTACGCTGTCCTGATTCGCCTTCTTTTGCAAGCTCTCCAAGTGAAGGTATAACCGCCTGGAACATCTGCAAAATAATCTGCGCCGTGATATACGGCATAATTCCTAAACTAAAAACGGAAACGCGAGAAAGAGCTCCACCAGAAAAAAGATTAAGTACAGCTACTGCACCACTACCAGCGGAAGCCTCTTGAAATGCCTGGAGCATGCGAGCAAACGGCACACCAGGTGCAGGTAAATATGCGCCAAAACGATAAAGCAACAGGATTGCCACCGTAATGAAAATCTTGTTTCTTAATTCCTTGATGCGAAATGCGCTCGAGATGCCCTTAAACACGCTTACTCGACCTTTCCTCCGGCTGCCTCAATTTTTGCTTTAGCAGAAGCAGAAACCTTATCAACAGATACGGTAAGTTTCTTAGAAAGTTCACCGTTACCTAAAACCTTAACAGGAATATAGGTGTGTTTAATTACACCTTTTTGTACTAATGTTTCATCGTTAACAGTTTCACCATCGGCAAACAAGGTGTTCAGACGATCAACATTAACAGGTGTGTATGCTACACGATTGTGATTAGTAAAACCGGGAAGCTTAGGCAAACGCATAGCTAAAGGCTGCTGTCCACCTTCAAATCCGGCTCCTTTACCGCCACCAGCACGTGAAAGCTGACCTTTAGTACCACGGCCAGCAGTTGTTCCAAAACCAGAAGAGTTTCCGCGACCAATGCGCTTACGTGATTTCTTGGAACCTTGTGCAGGACGAAGATCATTGAGTTGCATATGTCTTGCTCCTAGTTCTCTTCAACCTCAACAAGGTGCTTTACCTTGAAGATCATTCCACGGACGCTTGGGTTATCAGGGAGAACCGAAACGTCACCAATTTTACGAAGACCCATTGCACGACAGGTCAATGTTTGATCTTTTTTCACAGATGCAACAGCACTGCGGACAAGCTTAACGCTTACTTTTTTATCAGCCATGGTGCTTAGGCCTCCTTTCCATTAAACATCTCTTTTACGCTCATACCACGACGAGCAGCTGCTTCTTCGGGGCTTGTCAAAGATTGCAAGCCTTTTGCGGCAGCTTTAATCATGTTAAGAGCGTTGCCGGTACCCAATGACTTAGACAGTACATTGGTAATTCCTGCCATTTCAAACAAAGGACGAACAGGACCTCCAGCAATAACACCAGTACCAGGTACAGCAGGTTGAATCAATACACAACCAGCACCATAGTGCTCTTTAACAGCATGAGGAACTGAACCATTTTCTGTGATAGGCACATGGAACATGTTCTTTTTTGCATCGTCCACAGCTTTTTGAATTGCTTGTGGAACCTCGGCAGACTTACCCATACCAATTCCTACATTGCCCTTGCCATCTCCTACAACAACAAGTGCAAGTAAGGACATACGACGTCCACCTTTTACAGTTTTAGATACGCGATGGATGTAAACTACGCGCTCCTGAAGCTCGGAGTCATCCTGGCGCTTACGATCACGTGGCATTCAAATTCCTCCTAGAACTTCAGACCCGCTTCGCGGGCACCTTCTGCCAAAGCCTTAATACGACCATGGTAAATGTGTCCACCACGATCAAAGGTAACTTCTTTTACGCCAGCGCTTAATGCACGCTCGGCAACAAGTTTACCTACAAGCTCTGCAGCTTCTTTATTTGAACCAACTTTTACTTGACCTTTAATTTCTGCGGTTAAGGTAGAAACAGCGCAAATTACCTTAGCGTCACAGTCATCAATAACTTGAGCGTAAATATGAGCGTTTGTACGATGCACGCTCAAACGAGGACGCTCAGCTGTTCCAAATACCTTGGAACGAACACGGCGTTTGCGGCGTTTAAGACCCGCAAGCTTAGCCTGGTTCTTGTTCATACTTTCTCCTTCAACATGCCGCTACCTAACGGGGTAACAGACTTCCTAGGTGAAGTAAAACTACTTAGCAGCCTTACCAAGTTTTCTGCGAATGCGTTCGCCTTCGTAGTGAATACCTTTACCCTTATAAGGCTCAGGAGGACGCTTAGAACGAATTTCAGCAGCAACTTGACCAACTTGCTCCTTAGAAATTCCCTTAACAACAATGTGAGTGTTATCAGGAACCTCAAATGACATTTCGGCTGGGCAAGGATAAATAACTGGGTGCGAGTAACCTAGAGATAAATCCAAGTCTTTACCTTTAAGTGAAGCACGATAACCAACACCAGCAAGCTCAAGACGCTTCTCAAAGCCTTCCGAAACACCGATTACCATGTTGTGAAGCAGGGTGCGTGTTAAACCTTGTTGAGCGTTAGCTTCTACCGTTGGCTCAGCAAGCTCAACCGTAAGCTCTTGACCCTCTTCTTTAATTACAACGAGCTCAGAAAATGTGCGCTTAAGCTCGCCTTTGCTGCCCTTAGCAACAACGTGAGTTCCGTCAATGGTCACCGTTACACCGGCTGGAACCAAGACAGGCTTCTTACCAATACGAGACATTGTCTGCTCCTATCCAGATGAGTAACGATTACCAAATATAGGCAATGACCTCGCCGCCAACGCCCAATTTACGAGCGTCACGATCGCACATCATGCCCTTAGAAGTTGAGATTACAGCAGTACCAAGACCGCCAAGAACACGCGGCAGTTTATCTGCTGAGGAGTAAATACGCAGACCGCATTTAGAAATACGGCGAATACCGCGGATCACGCGGGCACGCTTTTCTCCATACTTAAGTGTAATGTGTAAAGTTTTTTGAGGTTTACTATCTTCAATCTCAAAGGACTCAATATACCCTTCCTCGCAGATTACGCGAGCTACCTCAGCAAGTACCTTGCTGGAGGGTAAAGAGACCTCAGGTTTACCTGCGGAGTTAGCGTTACGAATACGCGTTAACATGTCCGCTATGGGATCGGTAACCTTCATAGATTCCTTCTCCTTCGTTCGTGATGAAACTGTGCATGTGGTTCACACTTTGCCCGTAGCAAAGATGCCTACACACCAGAGCTTCCTACCAGCTTGCTTTGCGCACGCCAGGGAGCTCGCCTATACAAGCCATTTCGCGGAAGCAAACACGGCATAAACCAAACTTGCGATATACGCTGTGAGGACGTCCACAACGTTGGCAACGGTTTTGTGTGCGTGATGAAAACTTCGGCTCACGGTTTGCCTTGACGATCATCGATGTCTTAGCCACAAATCCTCCTTTTACCTTGGCTTTATTACCAAAGCCTTACTATTGCTGCGCGGAGCACAGCCACTCCATCATCTACCAAATACTATTTTTTGAACGGGAAGTTAAATGCAGCTAAAAGTGCACGACCTTCTTCGTCGGTAGATGCTGTAGTTACAACGGTAATGTCCATACCACGTGTGTGATCGACTTTATCGAAGTCAATTTCCGCAAAGATGAGCTGCTCGGTTACGCCCATGGAGAAATTACCGTGGCCGTCAAAGCTCTTAGAGGAAATACCACGAAAGTCGCGGATACGTGGAATAGCAATAGAAATAAGACGATCAAAGAACTCGTACATACGATCGCCACGAAGTGTTACTTTAGCGCCAATAGGCATACCAGCGCGAAGGTGGAAAGTAGCGATAGATTTACGAGCGTGGGTAACCATTGGTTGTTGACCAGTAATGTCACGAAGGTCTGATACAGCACCCTCGATTGCTTTGTGGTCGCCAGCGGCTTCGCCAACACCCATATTTACGACGATTTTCTCGATCTTTGGAATTTGGTTAACATTTTTGTACTCAAATTCCTTTTGAAGTACGTCGCGTACTTCGTCGAAGTATTTTGCCTTTAATCGAGGCATGGCTTCGGTTGACTTCTTTGCCATAGGACACTCCTAAACTCTTGGGGTTTTAAGTGCGGGGATCGCCTCGCACCTCCCGACACCTTATCGGGAGCCTACCTGCAATTATATAAAAGACACCTACGTATCCCCTATAAAGTTGCAACGGTAAATGATACCTGTTTCTCTTGTAGCATTTGCGTGCTGTTGGACGCATTTACAAAAACATCAGGATAATTCCATATTTCGGGCAGACGTTTGCCTTTTGACTACCATGTCACTTTAGCCAAAACAAAACGTTTTGAGTAAAATTGCAAAAATACCCCGTTTGACACGAGTTCTGAAACCAAAAATTGCCCTTCGCACTGCTTTTGAGAGGTTCTCAAAACTGTGCCAATGCTTTTACCTGGGTAAATGCAAAACGCGTTTTTTGGTCCTGTGGTGCTGTGCCACAAAAACTCGTGTCAAACAAGGTTTTTTTCGAATATTAAGCAAAATGTTTTGTAAAAGCACGCCCGCAGAGACACGCGCGACGGCAAAAAGCCAGGTGGTGTGAGTGCGGGCGGGATTTGGCGCTAAAGGTATGTACTGCTAGTGCTACCTACGACGACGCTTGTGAGAAATGAGGCCAATTACAGATCCAAGCGTTACGCCAAGTGCACGGGCAAGTACCGAAAGCTCTGGAAGCACACAAGTGTCTCCAGTCTGGGGAAGTGCGCGTATATGGTTACGTGCAGGTGCAGGTGCAGGTACGGGTGCAGGTGCTGGAACCGGAGTCGGCTTCTGCTCTGGCGCAGGCGCGGGCGTGGGAGTTGGTACTGGCACTGGTGGCTTGGGCTCAGGCACTGGTGGCTGTGGCTCAGGCTCTGGCTGCGGTTGCGGCTCTGGCTGTGGTTCTGGCTGCGGTTGCGGCTCTGGCT
>CAMXVQ010000040.1 GCA_947252455.1 uncultured Atopobium sp.
ACGAAACGCTTCTGACAAAGGACATGCATACTCACGCGAAATCCATGTAGCCAGCCGTGCATGAAGGCGATCAAAAGCAGGTGGTGCCAGCACACGCAAAACAGGCTTAAGCTCTCTTGAGGTTTCTGGTGCCGTTTGCACTTTAACGTCAGTTACATAGCCAATAGCTGTTCGATGTGCAAAATCAACTAAAATTGTTGTTCCAACGGTGCACGTTTTAACAAGCTCGGATGTGATTATGTAATCAAAGGACTTGGTAAGCGCACGGGAAGGAATATCGAGTACAACAGATGCAATAGTTATTTCTTGAGTTGTATCTGGCATAATCCTCCCTTCTTATTGTTGCACCTGCGCAAAGAGCACGTACACAACCGCGACGTACTTTCAATACAAAAACCCTCTACTTAGTATAAAATACGTACATATGTTTGCATAGTACAAATTTATAATCTTCTTAAAAGTTAAGCACATACATCCAAATTACTTGAAGCTGCTCATAATGTGTATGGACAGCTCTACCTTGTAAGCATGTATGTATTGCGTATAGATTGGCGTGCCAATTCCTTACAAAAGCTGAGTATAAGCTTAAAGCATGGATGTTTCATGTGCACGCCCCATTGCACAACTTTTTAAGAAACGAATCACATAAATCGGGTACACAATAAGTAAACAGATGTTAGCTATAACATCAAAATACCTCAGAAAGGAAATTTATTATGGCACAAGATCCTAAGAGCGCATTGCTTGAGAAAATGAATGTTTACCTTGCAAACCAACAAGTTAATTACTTTAAAACGCTTAGCATGCATTGGTATATTAAAGGCAAGAGCTTCTTTGTTCTTCATAAAAAACTTGAGGACATGTATCTTCAGTCAGAAGAAATTGTTGATGGTGTTGCCGAGCGCATTATTGCTTTAGGTGGAAACCCTAACGCTAATATGGAAGGCGCTTTAAAGCTTGCCACTATTAAAGAACGCGAAAACGCTCCTATTAAAGACGACGATGTTATTCGCGAACTTGTTGAAAGCATTACCTGGTGGATTGGTCAAGCACAAGAGATCGTAGACTTGGCAGAGCAAGCTGGCGACGGAGCCACTCAAGATCAATTTAATGAGTATATTGCTGATTACCAAAAACAACTGTGGATGATTTCTTCTTGCCTTGCTTAAAACAGTCGCTCTAACGGACACAAACTAAAAACATACATTACAAGAAAACGGAGTATCTAAAAGATACTCCGTTTTTCTTACGTGCAGCTAATCCTTATGATTGCCAAGCTCTTTGTCGGCGGTATCTGCAAGCACACGCAAGAGTTTAATAACCTGTTTGGTTTGTTCTTCTCCCAACGTAGCTATAAGATTTTCAATAATATGCATAACTTGCGCATGTTGGCGATTATACACATCCATCTCTGCTTCATTAAGCCGAATAAAAATACGACGCTTATCGCTGGTGCAACGTTCGCGGACAATAAGTTTTTTGTGCTCCATGGCTGCAAGCGTATGATTCATCTGAGATTTTTGCATATTCATAATCTTGCAAAGCTCGGTAGCAGTGACGTCTTCATCAACGTGATGCAGTAAAATACGACATACAACAGCTTCGTTATAAGGAAGAACCGAAACTAATCGGTCATTATTGATAATTGTAGTGAGCGAAATCCACGCATCAAGAAGTGATTCGCGATCATCTTGATCTGCCATTACAAACTCCCATTCAAACATATACCTTACTACGTGCACCACGCGCACGCACACCATGCTCTAAACGTGCGTCAAGCATGCATTAAACGTGCCGCACATACGCACTAAACATGCTCTAAACGTGCTGCAAATGTGCCTTTATCTCGTCCACTTTATTTGTTTGCTCCCAGGTAAAATCGGGATCATTGCGCCCAAAATGCCCATATCGTGCAGTTTTTTCAAAAATCGGACGACGAAGATCAAGCGCGCTAATAATAGCAGCAGGCGTTAAATCAAATACGCGCGGCACCATATCGCTTAACACGGTGTCGGGAACCTGACCAGTTCCAAAGGTATCAACCATAATTGAAAGCGGGTGCGATACGCCAATAGCGTAAGCAAGCTGGACCTCGCAACGCTTAGCAGCATGAGCAGCAACAATATTTTTAGCGACCCAACGTGCGGCATAGGCGGCAGACCTATCAACTTTGGTGCAATCTTTACCCGAAAATGCGCCGCCGCCATGACGACCCATACCACCATAGGTATCAACCACGATTTTTCTTCCCGTTAAACCTGTGTCGCCCATAGGGCCTCCAACCACAAAACGCCCTGTTGGATTTACGTAAATGTCGGCATTCTTATAGCTGATATTCAACGGCTCTATTACCGGCGCTATAACATGCTTAATGATGTCGGCTTTAATCATATCCATAGAAGTAATTTCGGGTGCATGCTGCGTTGACACCACAATGGCACTCACACAAACGGGAACGTCATTTTCATAGCGAATGCTTACCTGCGTTTTGCCGTCGGGACGTAAATAATCAAGGATGTGCTCTTTTCGAACTTGAGCCAAGCGGCGTGCCAGCGATTGAGCTATAAAAGCAGGCATAGGCATATATGTTTGGGTTTCATCTGAGGCATAACCAAACATCATACCCTGATCTCCAGCTCCTAATTGAGTAGATTCATCTGAGTTACCATGTTGGGATTCAAACGAAACATCAACACCTTGAGCAATATCGGGACTTTGTTCATGAATAAGATTGATAACGCCGCAGGTATCACAGTCAAAACCGTATTTTGCACGATCGTATCCTATTTTACGAACAGTTTCGCGCGCAATAGCTGGGATATCAACATAGGCCTGCGTGCGAATTTCTCCTGCAACAATAATGGTGCCTGTCGTAACAAACGTTTCACACGCGCAGCGAACATCTGCAAGGCGCGCAGGAATGCCGCTTGGTGAAATATATCCAACTTTTTCGAGATTAGCTTCTTTTGCAAGAATAGCATCAAGTACTGCATCGGAGATTTGGTCACACATTTTATCGGGATGACCCTCGGTAACCGCCTCTGATGTAAATAGGAAATTTCTTCCAACCATATAAGCACCTGATCTTTCTGTTGTAGCGTAAACGGCAAACGCAAAGCAGCCTGACATTGTTACCCAGCCCAAGCCACAAACATATGAGATAAACCGTATTCTCTATGAGATAGCACCCATGAAACACCCAAGACAACAAGGGTAGATATGCCTGTACTAAATCTTAGCAACACCATATGTCATAAGGCTTACCAAAAATAGCGTATAAGGTTTACCGTTTTTGTATACCTTATAGTACACGTTTATGCATGTAACATGTATCAAGGAGTGCGCGCTGGCAAAAATGACACATTTTATACGATATAATTCATTAAAATAAGCTTAAAGCATAAACCGTGTTATTTCGGCAAAATTAGCGAGAATTTGCACGCGCTCATGCGCGCGCAAACCTCCTTCGCGCTATGATACATATAACTGCTTGATAAACATACATCGAGAGGTATCCAAGTATGAATTCACAAACTGCAAATACAGAAGTTCGTGTTCGTTTTGCACCATCTCCTACCGGTAAACTCCATGTAGGAGGTGCGCGTACTGCTATATATAACTGGGCTTTTGCGCGTGCGCACAAAGGAACATTTATTTTGCGCATTGATGATACAGATCCTACGCGCTCAACCGAAGAAAATACGCAGATTATTCTACGTGCTATGCGCTGGCTTGGTCTTGATTGGGATGAAGGTCCCGATGTAGGAGGAGCCTTTGGTCCGTATAAACAAACAGAGCGTTTGGATATGTACCGCCAAGCTGCACAAAAGCTGGTAGAAGAAGGCAAGGCGTATTACTGTTTTTGTAGTCAAGAAACCCTGGATGCTGCGCGTAAAGCAGCGCAAGAACAGCATGCACGTTTTCAGGGTTACAATCGCGCTTGTAGAGGAATTAGCCTTGATGTTGCAAAAGAGCGTATTGCTCATGGTGAGCCCTATACCATTCGCGTAAAAGTGCCTCTTAACCGTGGCGATGTTGTTGTTCACGATCTCATTCATGGCGACGTAACCTTTAATGCGCGCGAGCTAGACGATTTTATTATCTTTCGCTCAGACGGAACTCCTACGTATAATTTTGCAACCGTTTGCGACGATGCGGCTATGAAGATTACGCACATCATTCGCGGCGACGACCACTTATCAAATACGCCACGTCAAGTTATTGTATACGAAGCATTGGGCGCGCAAGTTCCTGTTTTTGCCCATCTTTCTATGATCTTGGGCGTAGACGGTAAAAAACTTTCAAAGCGCCACGGTGCAACTTCGGTAGAAGAGTATCGCGATAGCGGCTATGACAGTGAGGCGTTTGTTAATTATCTGGCGCTGCTTGGATGGGCGCTTGACGGTGAAACAACCATTGTGCCTAAAGATGTGCTTATGCAAAAATTCTCGCTTGAACATATTTCAAAAAATCCTGCAACCTTTGATCCTAAAAAACTTGACTGGATTAACGCTCAATATATGCAGCGTCTAAGCGATAACGATTTTGCGCTCCACGTTCTTATTCCCGAGCTGATAAAAGCAGGGCTTGAAATGCCTAAGGCAACTAATGCGTGTACGGACAGCGGCACGGGCGACGTGGCGGAAGGCGCAGACGAGACCATGAGCATACATGAGAGTGATGTTAGTGCATGTTTTGACAAGCGACCTTCGTGGTATTTGTTGCTGGCATCAATTCTTAAACCTCGTACAACGCTTGCACATGATATTGTCGAGAAAGCTCGTTTTCTGTATCAAGACAAAAACCTCTGTATAGATGAGCCTTCACTTACCAAAAATATTTATAACAACGAAAGCGCAGGCGCATCACTTAAGGCTGCTTATGCGGCACTTGAAGAGGTAAACGACTGGACAAGTGAGCACATAGACGCTGCAATGGCTGAGCTTCCCGAAAAACTTGGCGCCACCAAGCGTAAGTTTTTTGCTGCCATACGCGTTGCTGAATGTGGCAATCAGGTTTCCCCTCCTTTGGGCGAATCTATGGAGTTGCTTGGCCGCGAGCTTGCACTCTTTCGTTTGGAAAACGCGTTGGAGTTGCTAGAAGCACATAATAACTAATGTAGATAAGTGAGTTTATTATTATGATGACAACATCAGCATTTGAGGTGCTCGGTCCTATCATGGTAGGTCCTTCGTCCTCGCATACAGCCGGTGCTTTACGCATTGCTTTAGTGGCTCGATCATTAGGTCCGGCTCCCTTAGCGCGCGTTGAATTTGTTCTGTACAATTCATTTGCTCACACCTACAAAGGTCACGGAAGCGATAAAGCACTGGTAGGCGGCATTTTGGGCTTTGCGCCCGATGACATTCGTGTGCGCGACTCCTTTACTGCGGCAAAAAAAGAAGGCCTACGGTTTGACTTTATTCCTTCCGATGAAGGCGCTGGTAAACACCCCAATACCGTAACGATAAAAATGTACGGTCTGGACAATCAAACTATGTCGGTAACCGGGGAATCTTTGGGCGGCGGACGAATTCGCATAAGTTCCATTGACGGCATTAGTGTTGAAATTACTGGTGATTATCCAACGTTGTTTGTAGCTCATCAAGACGTTGCAGGTGTACTTGCAGCTCTTACTGGAATTCTCTCTACCTATGAGATCAATATTGCCACCATGCGCACATTTAGGGCAAAACGTGGCGGTAAAGCCTACACCGTATTTGAACTTGATAATCCGCTTCAAGGCGATCTCCTTACTCGTTTAAGAAACGTAGAGCACGTACATCTTGTTAATACCGTAAACATCCCTGGTTCGGTGGCTATCTCGCACGAAGGAAAGCTGCAGCTTGGTTTTGAAACAGGTGCTCAACTGTTAGAACTCTGTGATCACCACAACATGACCATAGGCGAAGTCATGAGAAACCGCGAGCTTATGCTTTGTGAGCGCCTTCAAAATGTTGATGAAAAGATGCTCCATGTGCTGGAAGTTATGCGCGAAGAAACAACCGATCCGCTGCGCAACCCACGCCCCTCACTTGGCGGGTTACTGGGCGGTCAAGCGCAAACGGTATGGAAGCATAAGAGCAGCTATGCACCTGCACTTATGGGTGATACGCTTACTACGTGCGTGGCGTATGCAATGGCAGTGCTTGAACGCTCGGCGACCATGGGCGTAATTGTTGCCGCCCCCACTGCTGGATCGGCAGGAGTAGTTCCAGGTGCGGTTCTTGGCGTTGGAAAAGCCATTGGTGCCAACGACGCACAATTAAGCCGCGCGCTGTGGAATGCGTGCGCACTAGGAGCTATTCTGGCGCATAATGCTTCGGTTGCAGGAGCCGAAGGAGGGTGCCAAGCCGAGGTAGGCTCTGCCTCGGCAATGGCGGCATCTGCTATCTGTGAGCTTTTAGGTGCACAACCTCGTGTGTGTTTAAGTGCCGCTTCAACTGCTATTGCTAATTTATTAGGATTGGTATGCGATCCCGTGCGCGGATTGGTTGAATATCCCTGTCAAGACCGCAATGCTATTGGCGTAGCAAATGCGATAAGCGCAGCTCAATTGGCTCTGTCGGGTGTTCTTGATCCCCTACCATTTGATGAGGTTACTCAAGCGATGAAGTCGGTGGGCGAAGCTTTGCCAGCAACGCTTAGAGAAACGGCTTTGGGTGGTCTAGCGGCGGCGCCATCTGCACAAGCTGCAAGCTCTTGTTGTACAACGTGCAATCTCTGCGATTAACAGGTGTTGGGATGGGTTGTGCGCGATGTGCGGCGTGCTGTGCGCGGTCGTGCTGTTCGCGCGCGTGCTGTTTGGCGAGCGTGCTGTTTGCGCTTGCGTTTCTCGCGCCCGTGTTGTTCGCGTGCGTACTGTTCGCACTCCTCTCGTAAAATTTGTGAAGAGGAAATTTTTTTAAAATTTATATTGCAAAATGAGGGTGTTTAACGTATATTTATTCCTTGCGCGTAGCAGTTAGTACAACATCTTTTTGGGACGTCGTCTAACGGTAGGACAAAGGTTTCTGGTACCTTCAGTGGGAGTTCGATTCTCTCCGTCCCAGCCATTTGTCTAACTCTTGTCTATGGCCCGTTCGTCTAGCGGTTTAGGACGCCGCCCTCTCAAGGCGGAGATCACCAGTTCGAATCTGGTACGGGCTACCAATGATTATTAAGCCGCCTTATGGGCGGTTTTTTTCTAGCCTTTTTTCAATAACCCTCCTATAGCCGCCTTTTCTTTTTGCCGATTTTGTCCTATAGCCCTTCATAACCCCTCTTTTTGCCGATCTTTGTGCAGGTCTAGCATTTCATTCATTACATCAGTAACCCCAACCTCTACATTATCAAACGCTGTTAAAAAAATGCGGAGTACCTTTTGAGTACTCCGCACTGGTTAGTGCTTATGAAGAGGCAACCCTTTACGCAATTTACCACTTGGAGAACGGGCGTAAACAAGCTAATTTATGCACCTGTTATTCTGAAGCGTTATCACAATCCTGCTTAGGTGTATCGTCACTATTACCTTAAAATAATGTGAAATTTCAGCATAGAGGAAAATTCTGGAAAACAGCGAAATCAGTACGTCATAGCTGATTTTCTACTCCAGGGTGTCTACAAGTTTTTGCAAACGCAAAACACGATGATACATAGCAGATTTTGAGGCTTGAGGACAAACAAGCTCGCCAAGCGCAGCTAAAGAAAGCTCGGGATGTGCCTTGCGCACTTCACAAAATTGTCGAAGCGCACGCGGCAAATCATCGGGCGCATAGCGCGCGTAAACTTTTTCGATCAGTAGCAGCTGATCAGTTGCTGCCATGCATGATCGAGTTTGATTTGCCATTTCGGCATTGACCCTGCGGTTCACTTCGTTTTTAAGACGCTTTACCTTACGTATATTTTCAAACGCACGCGACAGACGCTTTGCTCCTACAACCTGTAAAAACAGCAAAATTGAATCAAACTTTTTGATATACAAAGAAATGGTAGAACGCCTTTGATTACTGCGAATCACAATGCCAAAGGTATCTGCAAGCTCTACAATTTCGCGTGCAAACGCAGCCGAAGACACCGAAATTTCCATATGAAATGATGTTCTTGGGTCGCTCATAAAACCACCTGCAATAAAACATCCTCGCAAAAATGCCTGCGCGCAACACGTTCGCTGTAAAAGCTTTTGAGGAATGCCTGTGCATAATGCACCAGTGGCATCCAAAATTTCGAGCGTATGCAAAAATGCTGGCAAACTGTCTTGATAAGGAATTTGAATAACGTAATTTCTTGTTTTATGTAAGTTAGAATGTCGTACTGTTAAATAGGTATCAAGATCAAAAAGTGTATGGGTAAGATTAATAATCATACGAGCCACTACACCGGTTTCGGTGGCAATGGTTACCGAATATCTTGAATGCGATGTAGTAGAGCCTTTAAGTGATAACGAGCCACATATTCTCACAATCCCTGATAAAAGAGCATAATCACAGTGCGGACACGTAGCGTTGATGTGTGATAATTCGTCTTTGACAGAGGCGGTAAACGACATGGTTATGCCTTATCAGTTGAAGGCTTAGCGTCATGCTCACACGTATTTTGAGATGAAGTGGGTGCGTCTGCATTGGCAAAGTGCAAATCACGATGCGAAACAATTGTTCGGTATGCTTTTTGTTGCAGGTAGTGCGCAGTATATTCTGCAATTGCAACGCTTCGGTGTTGGCCACCCGTACATCCAATTGCAATAGAGAGCCGCGTTTTACCCTCGTTGATATAACCTGGCATAACCACATCAAGAAGCGTAGTCCACGAGGATAAAAACTTGCGCGTTACATCATTATTGAGTACAAAATCACGAACAAGTTTATCGCGACCAGTTAAGGGGCGCATATGTGCATCATAGAACGGATTGGGCAAAAAGCGCACGTCCATCATAACATCAGCCTCTGCAGGAGTTCCGTACTTGTATCCAAACGAAAATACGTTAACGTCCATAAGCTGAAGATCCGAGCGCTCGCTAAACTCACGACGAATTTTAAGACGCAAATCGTTTACGCGCAGATGAGAAGTATCAATGATTAAATCGGCTTGTTGTCTTATAACAGCAAGCTGCTCACGTTCGCGCTGGATAGTATGCGATAAACTTTCTTTGCGATTTGCAAGCGGATGACGGCGGCGCGTTTCGCTATAACGACGGATAAGAACATCGTCGCTGCTATCCAAAAACAAAGTCTTTACAAACATATGCGCGTCGTGCAACTGATGTAAAATGTCGAGCATCTCATCAAAGAGCCCTTGACTGCGTAAGTCACACGTTACAGCCAAATGACGACCAATCCCAGAATTGATTCCAACCATTTGCGCCAGACCTAAAATAAGGCGCGGCGGCAAATTGTCAATACAGTAATAACCCATGTCCTCAAACACGTGCATTGCCTGCGTACGACCACTTCCACTCATGCCGGTGATAACAACCACATCGGGAATCTGCGGATGGTTTGCAATGTGCTCTGTATGTTCTATATGAGTTGCTGAATTCATAGGTCATCACAATCAAACAAAAGGCAAACTAACACATACGCGTACCGTTTGGTACAGGATGCTCAAGCGTAGGCATAACAGAAGGAATATTGTCCTCGTAGCCAATATCAAGCAACATACCAGCGCTGGTCATACCTGCCATCTTACGAGGAGCCATATTCACCAAAAACAGTGTTTGCATTCCTTCGAGCTCTTCGGGGTTCTCGCGTTCTTCTTTAAGCGCAGTAAGAATAGTGCGCTTAAAGTCGCCAAAATCTACCGTCAGACAAACCAACTTATTTGAATCGGGCACATCATCAACGTGCAAAATTGTTCCAACACGAATATCAAGTTTTTCAAAGTCGCTATATTTAATGTTCTCTTTAACTGGTGCGCCCATACGTTATCCTTTATCCGATTGCTAGTGAAGATATACGTGCCTATGCACATCTTAGGAGTGCAGTGTGCATACGTACATCTTTATTATCATCCAAAATTTTGCGAATGAATAGTCGCGTACAAAATTTACAACGAAATTACGCCTGTAAAGCCTAAAACTATCCAACGCTATGAATACCACGCATGACCTTAACCATGCAAGGCTGTTAATGCCACGTTTGCAGAACTTCCCACACATTTTGTGCAACTTGAGCGGAGATGCCTGAAACCTGTGCAATATCACGCACGCTTGCCGCGCGCAAGCGCTTCATAGAACCAAAATGAGTAAGCAGGGCATGTTTACGCTTGGGACCAACAC
>CAMXVQ010000041.1 GCA_947252455.1 uncultured Atopobium sp.
CAACTAAACATGCTGGCTTTGTTATTAATTTAGGCGGCGCAACGGCGCGTGATGTTCATAATGTTATTGAGCATGTTCAAGCCGAAATTAAACGTCAATTTGATGTTGACCTTGAGCCCGAAGTGCGTTTCTTAGGCGAATAACCTCACATTTCGCGCGAATTACTCTAGATATTTTATAAATTAACCTCCCGTTTATTCAAAACGAGAGGTTTTTTCTTATGATTTACGCGCTCCTTATGCAACAACATGAGCGCATGCGTCTAATTTTTAAGTGAGTTTAAAGGCGCAGGGAATTGACCTTTTCGATGTGCAAAAACATTTCCTGCAAACGTGTTGAGTTTCATAACAGGAGCGGATCCAAATAATCCACCAAATTCCAGCATGTCGCCCACCTTTTTCCCAAGTGCTGGAATAACGCGCACCGCAGTCGTTTTATTGTTAATAACGCCAATTGCCATTTCATCGGCGATAAGACCAGCAATAGCCTCTGTTGAAGTGTCGCCTGGAACAGCAATCATATCAAGTCCTACCGAACATACGCATGTCATAGCTTCAAGCTTTTCTATGGAGAGCGCACCAGTTTGCGTGGCTTTGATCATGCCTGCATCTTCAGACACGGGAATAAATGCTCCCGATAAGCCGCCAACAAATGAACTTGCCATAACTCCGCCTTTTTTAACCGCGTCATTAAGCAGCGCAAGCGCACACGTTGTTCCAGGTCCTCCGCATTGACCTACGCCAATGGTTTCTAGTATTTGAGCCACCGAATCTCCTGCTTGTGGGGTTGGGGCCAACGATAGATCAACAATTCCTTTAACGGCGCCTAAACGTTTTGCCGCCTCGCGGCTCATAAGCTCACCAGTGCGTGTAATTTTGAATGCAGTTTGTTTAATTACCTCGGCAACCTCAGATATTGAAGCCGTTTGAGGTAGTTCTTGGAGCGCCGCATGCATAACTCCAGGTCCCGATACGCCTACATGGATAACGCAGTCGGCTTCACCGCCGCCGTGTACGGCTCCTGCCATAAAAGGCGAGTCTTCAACCATGTTTGAAAAAACCACCAACTTTGTGGCGCCCAAGCATTGGTTGTCGCGCGTGAGCTCGGCGCAGCGCTTAATGGTTTGTGCCATAAGCCAAACAGCATCCATATTGATCCCCGCGCGCAAAGTTGCTACGTTTACCGAGGAACACACATGTTTTGTAGCTGCAAGTGCGTCTGGAATACTAGAAATAAGGCGCATGTCTGCTTCGCCAATACCTTTATGAACAAGTGCGGAGAATCCTCCGATAAAATCAACGCCTAGCGTTTCGGCAGCTCTATCGAGGCATTGTGCAAGAGGGGTAAGATCTTTGTCCTTGCACGCAGCGGCTACGTAGGCAAGCGGTGTAACCGAGATTCGTTTATTTGCAATAGGGATGCCGTATTCACGCTCAAGATCACGCGCAACATCTACTAAGTTTTCTGCTTTAGAAACAATGCGATCGTATATTTTGGCGCACATGCGCGAGATATTTTCATCAGCACAGGCATGTAGCGAAATACCCATGGTTATGGTGCGCAAGTCAAGATTTTGCTGGTGAACCATTGTTTGAGTTTCATATACTTCTTGAGGTGTGATTGCCATGGCGTATATTCCCTCCCTAACATAAGCGTACTATGTTTAAGTCGTACTATGTTTGTGTCTTACTATAACTCATGCGTGCGTTTTTGTGCACGGTACTCGTGTGTTGTGTGCGATTAGATAAGTCCTAGTTGCTTGCATGCAAAATAAATGCCATCGTCATCAATATCACGCGTGATGAATTCGCTTTTATCTTTAATACAATCTTGAGCATTTCCCATAGCCACGCTATGAGCGCATACGTCAAAAATACCCATGTCATTGCCCCCGTCACCAAAGCAGATAACTTGGTCGGCACTCAAATTAAAATGTTCCAACATAATGCGCGTACCTTTGGATTTTCCGCCTTCACAAGGCATAACGTCGATAAATTTATCATCCCAACGCGCATATTTTAAGTCGTGCGTTTTGTCAAAGATAAGATGCTCTTCGCCTGGGTAAAGATAGGCATTCAGCTGAAAGACATCGTGTGTAAGTGCGCGTGAAACATCGCGAACTTCGTAGTGTTGATTGACAAACTGCTCCATATCTATAACACGCTGGCTGCGGTCGCTTACGTAATAACAATCAAGTTCTTGAAATTGACAAGAATATAAACCCTGTTTAACTTGGGCAACAACAATTTCTATATCATGCTTGCTAATAGGGCATGAATATAAAACTTTATCTTGTGCAAGGCAATATTGTCCATTAATAGTAATAGCAGCCTCAAATGGAGTGGTGTCTATAATATCAAGCATGTACGTTGGCCTACCTGTTGCCAAAATCGGCATAATGCCATGGCGCTTGAGCTCTTTAACAGCATGAATTGCGGAGGCAGGCTCGCTATTGGTTGTGTGACTAAACAGTGTTCCGTCTACATCAAAAAAAGCCGCTTTAATACCCGAAAGTTTTTTCCAAGGTTTCACAAATTCTCCTTTATCGTAGGTTACCTACGATTGGTACTACGTCGCGCTTTTTGCAGTTTTATAAGCTGGCGTATAGTGTGTAATAGATTGACATGTACTTTTAATCATACAGAACATCTAAGACGTGTGGTTGATGTGAGCATATCGTCAAAGTTTGTACATAAGAATAATGTTTGCAATTTTGGTGGCTGGCACAATTGTGACCATCTTGAATATGGTTACTCTGTAAATTTTTTCGCCTTTGGTGCTCTCGACTGAGCAAATAACAAGCATTGAACAGGAGCTTCCATATAAACCTTTTTTGTCAAGACCCAAAATAAAGAAAAATTCACAAGATATTGGGGAAATTTGCTTGCATTAACACTACAGGTTGTGGCAAGATAGAACACGCACACAAAGCATACCTTATGAGTCTGTGCAAAATTTAATGTACATAAACTTTTATTTTTTGCGTTGAGGAGCAACCATGAAGATTATTAAGCGCAATGGTTCTGAGGTGGAGTTTGACCTTCACAAAATCATAAACGCTATTTCTGCAGCCAATAAAGAAGTCCCCGAAGACGAGCGATTAACCGAGCGCGAGATTACCTTTGCTTCTCTTAACGTAGAAGATCTGTGTAAAAATGCTGGTCATACGGTTACGGTTGAAGAAATTCAGGATATGGTTGAAGACCAAATTATGGCGCTTAACCATTTTAGTGTTGCACGTAAATACATCATTTATCGTTACTTACAAGCACAAAAGCGTCACCGCAACACAACAGACGATACCATCTTGTCACTTATTGAATCAAATAACGAAGAAGTTAAGCAAGAAAACTCCAACAAGAATCCTTCCGTTGTTTCGGTTCAGCGCGATTACATGGCAGGAGAGGTTTCAAAAGACTTGGCAATGCGTGAGTTGTTGCCACAAGATGTTGTTCAAGCGCATAAAGATGGACTCATCCATTTTCATGATGCTGATTATTATGCTCAGCACATGCATAACTGTGATCTGGTTAATCTTGATGACATGCTTCAAAATGGTACGGTTATTTCGGGAACTATGATCGAAAAACCACACAGCTTTTCTACTGCCTGCAACATTGCAACGCAGATCATAGCTCAAGTTGCATCGTCACAATATGGCGGTCAGTCTATCTCCCTTGCTCATTTAGCGCCTTTTATTGAGGTATCTCGTAAAAAAATACGTGGTCAGGTATTAGCCGAGCTTGAACTTATTGGGACTCAACTCGATGAAGATAAAGTTAACGATTTGGTTGAAAAGCGCCTGCGTGAAGAGGTTTCGCGTGGTGTGCAAACTATTCAGTATCAAGTTGTTACGCTTATGACTACCAATGGTCAAGCGCCCTTTATTACCGTATTTATGTATCTTAACGAGGCGCGCAACGAGCAAGAAAAGAAAGATTTGGCGCTGTGTATTGAAGAAATGCTCAAGCAACGCTATCAAGGCGTAAAGAATGAGGCAGGCGTATGGATTACTCCTGCATTCCCTAAGTTGATTTATGTGCTTGAAGACGACAATATCCATGAAGACGATCCATATTTCTATCTTACAAAATTAGCTGCAAAGTGCTCTGCGCGTCGTTTAGTTCCAGATTACATTTCCGAGAAAAAAATGCGCGAGTATAAGCTCTCTACAGGTGAAAAAGTGGGACATGGAGATGTGTTTACCTGCATGGGATGTCGTTCATTTTTAACGCCCGATCGTTCCAAAGGTGGCTACAACAATATTGCCAACGCTCAAAACTATGTTGAGGGTAAGCCAAAGTATTATGGCCGCTTTAATCAAGGAGTTGTAACTATTAACCTTCCTGACGTTGCGCTTTCTTCGGGCGGCGATATGGATAAGTTCTGGAAGATATTTGACGAGCGTTTGGAGCTTTGCCACCGCGCGCTTCGTTGTCGTCATGACCGTTTGTGTGGAACACTTTCAGATGCGGCGCCTATCTTGTGGCAATATGGAGCGCTTGCTCGCCTTAAAAAGGGCGAAGTTATAGATAAGCTGCTCTACGATGGATATTCTACTATTTCGCTGGGATATGCTGGTTTGTATGAATGCGTTAAATATATGACCGGGCACAGCCACACCGATAAAGAGGCAACTCCATTTGCACTTGCAGTTATGCAGCGTATGGATGATAAGTGCGACGAATGGAAACAAGCAGAAAATATCGACTACTCGCTGTATGGCACGCCACTTGAGTCCACTACATACAAGTTTGCAAAAGCACTTCAGAAGCGATTTGGTGTTATTAAAGGCATTACCGATCATGGATATGTTACTAATTCGTACCATGTTAACGTTCGTGAGAAAATTGATGCGTTCACTAAGCTTAAATTTGAAAGCGAATTTCAACGTTTGTCGCCAGGAGGAGCAATCTCTTATGTTGAGGTTCCTAACTTGCAAGACAATTTGGAAGCTGTTATTCGTGTAATTCAGTATATTTACGAAAATATTATGTATGCCGAGCTTAATACCAAAAGCGACTATTGCCAAAATTGTGGTTACGATGGAGAAATCCAAATTAAAGAAGATGACGGAAAACTCATTTGGGAATGCCCCAACTGCAAGAATAGGGATCAGACTAAAATGAACGTTGCGCGTCGTACCTGTGGATATATTGGAACGCAGTTCTGGAATCAAGGTCGTACCCAAGAGATAAAAGATCGCGTGTTACACTTATAAACACAAGATGTATCCCTCCTAAGGCGCATGAGTGTTGTTGGGAGGGATATTTATATATGTTGGAGTGGGGAGGAGTAGACACCCTTCACGCTTTGTCTTAAAGCGTTTTGTCAGTTGAATGTGTCTTTGGGTAGGGTGTAAACCTTGCCTTTGAGCGAAGAACATGCTTTGTTATTGCACTGGTGTGCGCCGTGCTTTGATTTTGCATGCGGACATGTAGGCATGAGACGCACATGATGTTTTGTACAAGATTTAGATATGTAGTGAACAGGAACGAATGTGAATTACGCCACCATTAAATATTGCGATGTTGCCAATGGTACTGGCGTAAGAACCGTTTTATTTGTTTCTGGTTGTCGTCTGCATTGTCCGTTTTGTTTTAATGAGGCAGCGTGGAATTTTCATGCGGGAACTCCATTTACCAAAGACGTTGAAGATACTATTATCGAAAGCTTAAAGCCGGTGTACATAGACGGTTTATCGGTTTTGGGAGGAGAACCCACCGAGCCCGAGAATCAAGAGGGTTTGGTAGACTTCATGGAGCGCGTTCGCAATCTGTTTCCTCAAAAAAGTATATGGATGTATACCGGTCACACCTGGGATCAGCTTATGCCTGGAGGTTGTCAATATACGCCTTTTACCATGAGAATCCTTAAAACGCTTGATGTTTTAGTTGATGGCCCTTTTATTCAAGCACAAAAAGATATAACGCTGAGATTTAGAGGTTCAGCCAATCAACGTCTGATAGATGTACCTCAATCTTTAGCGCAAAATCGCGTTATTTTGTGGCACGATGATCCGCTTTTTGATTCGCACACGTGGGATTAGCGCTGTGACGGCGTACTGTAACATTGCGCTGTGATATTGTGCTGTGACGACGCGTTGTGAAGTTTTAGATGAAGCGCATAAAATAAAGCGCATAAAATAAAGCGCATAAAATAAATCGCATAAAATAAAGCTCATAAAATAACACATCCGCTCACTCAAAAAATAAAACCTACCTAAGCACATGTGATTTGGCTTAGGCAGGTTTTAAACTCGTTTATGCTGTTGAGTTTATAACTACATTCTTTATATACGTTTATGCGTCGATGAGCTTGACCACTTTATCAAACACAACATCGGATGCATCAATGCTTTCTTGCGAGCCAAAAACGCATACATTCATGTTTTGGGCATCGTCTATCCATTTTGTTGCAAGATTGTTTATGTCTTTGCTTGTACAGGTGAGCTGACTCGTGCGAATCATTTCTTGCCAGTTTTGTGGTTTATGACTTAAAATTTCAGAATCTTGGCGGCGCGCTTGAGCGTAGGGTTTAATCGGCGCGTCAAGTGACGCTGTGCACGAAACAATATAGCCTTCAAGCTCACTTTGTGTTGGATCCCATGCGCGCAACCATTCAAAGCTTTTAGCATAGGTTGTAAGTGTTGTGTTAATAGAGGGGTCGCGATATGACCAAAAGCGGCTATACCCATAAGCTGTGCGCGTAAATCCGCATCCATATGCTCCGCTTAACACGCGAACATTATTCCATAAGTAGTCAAGCGACAAAACACGCGCGCTTATAAGTGAAGCGCCAATTGTTTCTGCGTCAAAATGAACGTCTGCGCAATCGGCACCCACAAAATTGACGTGTGAAGGTATAATAAACGCTTCGTTTTGTGGATGAAGTGCAGGGATGCTCAATACATTTTTAGAGCTGTGCTCCTCGCTTGCATTTGGCGAGCCCTCGCCTACAAATTGCATGCGATGGCTTATAAAACGCTGATAGTCGTCTTTTGATCCGGTAAAGCTCACTTGTACATTGTTTGCGGTAAAAAGCGTTTGCGCAAGTTGTGACAACTTTTTTGCCACGCTTTCTTTTGATGATTCCCAGTTGTCCAAAAGCTCTTTTAAGAACATGTAATGAGAAACGCCTTCAATTTGATCTACTAACGCCGCACTTGGAATGCGTTTGGACGCAAGCCTTTCGGATACACATGCGTGACCGGAAGAAATAAAGCTCTGCTCCATGCTTATTTTGCGTTGAGTGAGCAAAGATTTAATCTTATCAAGTTCACTAAATTGTGTGTTTGACCAAATATCACTTGGCAGATCAATGAGGTGGTTGATATTCTCACTCAGTGCGCTTGCATGCACAACAAAGTAGGGATAAACCTTTGAGAGATCATTAAAATTATGATATATACTACAAAACGCTGAACATTCGCCCAGCTCACGCTCGCAAGCTACGTCAAGTTCATCGGCACTGTACGTTGAAGTTGAAAGCTTGCCAAGAACTTCTTGCAAAATGCCTACATAACACATGTCGTGGTATTCAATACAGCTCAGGTCAAAATAAGCATACAGATATGCAATTTGATGAGTGGCAATATCGTGATATAAATACGAGATATTGTGGTGTTGCTCAAGCCGAACAGGCATTTCTTTGGGTGCCGCGTCAATATCGCTCACGTGGAGTTGCGGAAGCGTTGCCAGCGCATCGGGGGAATCTGGGGTTTCCTGCAGACGTTTGAGCTCCTGCGTATGGGCAATCAGCCGTTCAATTTCTTCATCAGAGCTTGCATCTTTGAGTTTTTGCAATTTTTGTTCTTCAGTAGTATCCGCATCTGCTACTGCAATAAGCTCAACTTCGGCATTATGCGTACTTTTGCATACAATGCTTTCCAACAGCTTTTCAAAGTAGCCGTCTTCAAGCCCTGCTTTCATCTCGTCAACACCATGTTGATAGCGCAAATAATCAAGTGCTGCCGCGTCGTTATACAGCCAACCGTTAAGAGCCTGAATTGAAATAGCAACGCCGTCGCTATAGTTGTCCCAATCGCCTTCACGTAGGATAAATTCGGTTTGCGAAAGTGCTGCTTGAATACGAGCCTTATCAAGTCCTGTCTGTGCATATTGCGCGCACTTTGTTTCGATAAGCTCGCGAAACTTATGCGCACTTTGAGGACGAGCTCCTTTGAGCTGGAAAATGAGTTGTGGCTGCAAGCATCCGTCTACTACGGCACAACTTACGTCGCTACCTAATCCTGCGTCTAAAACTGCCTTTTTCAAAGGACTTTCGTTGGTTGAACAAAGTACGTCGCTTATGATCGATGCCGCTAGAACGCGGTTTCTGTCTTGATATGTGCCAATCACATAACCAAGATTGATAACCG
>CAMXVQ010000042.1 GCA_947252455.1 uncultured Atopobium sp.
TTTTAAAATTGCTGACATAGCTTGAGCAAGTCTTCTCTGACGTTCCCAAATTTGACCCTGTACCTCGTCAAAAGCAGGCGCAACTGATTCGGCAGCAGCGGTGGGCGTAGATGTTCTTCTATCAGAAACCAAATCGCAAATGGACGTATCCGGCTCGTGACCGATTCCTGTAATGACAGGTATTGGAGACGCCGCTACGGCGCGCGCAACACTTTCATCGTTAAAGCACATAAGGTCTTCAAAGGAGCCACCACCTCTCACCAAAAGAATGGCATCGGGCTTTGCCTGTGCAGCTATTGCCAGTGCACGACAAATGGTAGCAGGAGCTTGAGCGCCCTGAACAGAGCACCCTACTGCTTGTATTTCAACTAAAGGATTTCTGCGCGCAAGCGTTCTTTTAACGTCTTCGATAACGCTTCCAGAAAGCGATGTGCAAACAACGATTCTTGAGCAAAAACGCGGAATAGGGCGTTTGCGCGCATCGGACATCAAACCTTCGGCCTCAAGTTTTTTGGCGAGCTGTGCTACCTGCAGACGTAAAAGACCTTCGCCTGCAACATGAGCAGACGTTATAACAAACGAAAGTTTTCCACTTGCACCATAAATATTAAAAGAGCCACGAACCTCAAGCTGAAGACCATCTTTCATCTGAAAGTTGCAGGCATTGAAGGTGGATCGCCACATAATGACGTCCATGCTTGATTGTGCGTCTTTAAGCTGAAAGTAACAATGCCCTGAACGAGCGTTAGGACCTCTATAACCACTTACCTCGCCATTGACACACAGAGCAGGCATGGTTTTAACACAGGACTGGGCTTGTGCAACAGCATCACATACAGAAATAGGTTTATCGTTTTCCATATATCTTATCCACTCCTTATACAATGCTCTACATCGTATTTTATACTGCAGGGCAAGTCGTTATACACAAGACATGAGTGCCGAAAATCCTTAAGTTCTCCCCCAACTAATCGCGACTACCCCGTACACGACTTAGCATATAAACCAACTGAAGAATAGAAATAAGTGCAGCTGACACATAGGTAAGCGCTGCGGCAATAAGCACCGAACGCGCGCCTGCTTCGTCGATGGGGGTACCAGCTTGTCTAAGATATGCCAGAGCTCTTCGCGAAGCATCTATTTCTACAGGAAGCGTAATAATCTGAAAAATCACAACCGCAAAAAAGAGGAGAACGCCAAACTGAACAAGCTGAATAACGTTAAGAAAAACACCCATAAACAAAATGACACTCCAGCTGTTTTGCGCAAAATTAACCAAAGGCACGCATAACGAGCGCAACTGTGCAAATACAAAACCACGTGCATGTTGTACCGCGTGTCCTGCCTCGTGACAAGCAACCGCAACAGAGGCTACACTTGCTTGCGAAAAGTTAGCAGGGCTTAAGTGCAAACTATTATCGCGCGGATCAAAATAATCGGTTAAGTCACCATCAACGTGGCCAATGCTCGTAGAAGCACTACCTAAATCAGATAACATATTTTGCGCAATTTGCGCGCCTGTTAGGCTAAAAGATGTTTCGATCTGAGACCAACGTGCATACGTTTTTTTAATATAGGATTGAGATAAAGCACCAATGACCAGCGAAACAACGACTATGCCCATATAGATTGGATCGAAGCCGAACATATATCCGTATAACATAAGTACCTCGCAACATTAAAAGCCAATAGATTAAAGTATCTAGATTATTTTATACCACATCGTACGGACATTAATGCAAAGCCCAGCAAAGGGTATGTGCACATCATGAGACAAACCATGATTACCTTATAAAAGCTCAACCTTACCATCTTTTACGGTAAGTCCAACCCGACCTTCCATAAGCGCCTGCAGTTTTTTCCCAATCATCTCAAAACGCCAGGAATCAGACAATTGTGTATCTGAAACACCACGAACAAAGGCGCATAAATCATCTCGCGTTGCCAAAAGTTGCGTTGCAACACCAGTTTTTTCAGATTGCAATCGAACAAGCGCATACATAAGATCAACAACACTTTCCATCTCCTGAGATGCACGTTCGTGACGTTTTGTAGTTGGATATAATTCACGAGGACACGCCACGCCCTTTTCGATTGCTTGCAAAAGCGTTTGTTTATCGTCAATAGAAAGCGTATCAACCGAACGAATGCGCTCAAGGCGCTCCATTGTTTTAGGTGCGCTTTTACACAGGTCGATAACAATTTCATCGGGAATAACCCATTTGCGTGGAATATCCTTATGTGACGCAATAACATCGCGCCAGATACCAATTTCTCGCGCAATGGCCAGCTGCTTTCTCGTTAAAGAAGAGATGCGACGCATATGAAGATATGCCTCTTGAGGTTTTTTAATCACATGATGCTCGCTACAAACCTCATGCATTTCTTCCAAAAACCATGCATAACGCTCTTTTTCTTTCAGTTCGTGTAAAAGCGTGTCATAAATACGCGGCAAATAACGTACATCATCTGCTGCATATTCAAGCTGCTCTTCTGCCAAAGGGCGACGCGTCCAATCGGTAAGCGATTCGGCTTTTGGCAAATGCACATGACAAAGAGCATCAACCAAAGGCCCATAACCAATCTGAAAACGATGACCCAAAAATGCTGCAGCAACCTGCGTGTCAAACACCGGTTTTGGAAGGCACGAAAAAATATCATAAATAAGCTCAAGGTCTTGGGAGCACGCATGAAATATTTTAGTGATCTTTTTATCCAAAAACAGCTTACACAAATCAGTAAGATCAGGTATAGACAACGGATCAACCAGAACTATTTCTGAACGCGTAGCGAGCTGAATCAAACAGAGCTTTGGGTAAAAGGTTTTTTCACGCATAAATTCTGTATCAATTGCTAATACATCGCTTTTTGTTGCACGCTCACAAAAACTGGCAAGCTGTTCATAGGTTTCTATATACAAAAGTTCCCGTCTCCTGAAGAATGAATTTTACAAAAACATTGTAATATAGGTTACAAATTCAAGCGCCACTCATACGTTTAAAATCCTAGAATTTCTATGAGACAATCAATAAGCAACACTAATTTTATTACAATAGGTAAGAAAATAAATGTAATACCTACCAACATTGGCTCACAATTTACACAAAGAGGTGCTATGAAAACAATTCATGTTGCAGCAGCTGTTATCGAACACGACGAAAAAGTTTTAGCTGCAAAACGCCTGCAACCTGTTGAGGATCACTATTGGGAATTTCCTGGCGGAAAAATAGAAGAAGGCGAAACTCCAGAAGCAGCACTGAGAAGAGAAATTAAAGAAGAGCTTAACATAGAACTTGGATCTATATGGCCACTTGATTGTATTGAATACGATGTAGACGATACCCATATTGTTCTTCATGCATTTGGCTGCCATTTTCCCTGTGGAGCAACCATAACGCTCGTGGCACATTCAGAATACACATGGCTTGAATATGGCGACTTACTCACGCTTGATTGGCTCGTGCCCGATAAACAACTAGCCACATCTGTTGGACTTGCCTGGGGAGAACTATTTTATACCTCTCATGGTTGCTAATGAGCACATACGTAGAGTTGAACTAGAGTTAAAACTGTTTGCACGACATGGTAAAACTTGACAACAAAAGTCAATTTCACGTAAGCCGTAAACCATCACAAAGGAGCACAAATGAGTAAAGCCGATAATCTGTTTATATCGATGTGCAAAGACATCATAGAGCATGGAACAACTACTCAAGGAGAAAAAGTCCGTCCGCATTGGGAAGACGGAACAAGCGCTTATACCATTAAAAAATTTGGTGTATGTAATCGCTATGATTTGCGTGAAGAATTCCCTGCTCTTACGCTGCGCAGAACCGCACTTAAAAGTGCTATGGACGAGATTCTTTGGATTTACCAAAAAAAGTCAAACAATATTCATGACCTGCATTCGCATATTTGGGATTCATGGGCCGATGAAACTGGATCAATTGGAAAAGCATACGGGTATCAAATTGGCGTTAAAAACCATTACCCCGAAGGTGATATGGATCAAATGGATAAAGTCTTATACGACCTTAAACATAATCCTTATTCACGACGTATTATGACGTCAACCTACACCTTTGCTGATTTGTCACAGATGAATCTCTATCCTTGTGCTTACAGTGCTATTTATAACGTTACACACGAAGAAGGAAACCCTCAACCAACCCTCAACATGCTTCTCATTCAACGTTCTCAAGATATATTGGCGGCAAACAACTGGAACGTATGCCAATATGCGATCCTTCTTATGATGGTTGCACAAGTTAATCATATGCAAGCAGGAGAGCTTGTTCATATGATTTCTGACGCACACATTTATGACCGTCATGTTGACATTGTAAAAGAACTTATTACGCGTCCAACCTATCCCGCTCCCCTGGTGCATCTGAATCCTGATATTCATAACTTTTATGAATTTACAACTGATGATCTCATCGTTGAAAACTATCAACATGGACCTCAAGTTAAGGGTATTCCTATTGCAGTGTAACGGTTGAGTTACCTCGTAACGTTACAAGCACTCAAAGTGAAATCTAAACCTATCAAAGGAAATGTAATGATTAAAGCGATCGTTTCTGTTACACAAGACTGGGGTATTGGATATAAAGGCGAACTCCTTGTCCCCAACAAAGCTGACATGCAACACTTTGTACGTATGACCACTGGAGCATGCGTTATTATGGGTTCAACAACATTTGAAACATTTCCAAAAGGTCCGCTTAAAAATAGACGCAATATCGTCTTAGCGCAAACACATTCCTATGAACGCGAAGGTTTTCCAAAAACTACCTGTACAGAGCAAGGAAAATCCGTGCAAAATTACGAGGTATACACATCCACCCAAGAAGCGCTTTCTCACATAAAGCCTGATGAGGATGTTTGGATTATTGGAGGAGCCTATACCTATCAACAATTTCTTCCCTATTGCACAGAAATCGTAGTCACTAAAAACGACTGCGTACGCCAGGCAGATGCATATTTTCCTAATTTAGACAAGATGGACGACTGGCGCATAACAAGCACCACAGAAGGCGGCGTAACTTCTGAAGGTGTGCACTTTTCATTTGTAACATACCAACATGTATAACTCTCACCTTTAACTTAAGCGTTAGAGTTTAGATCATAATCGATAGGCGCGCCTTTTTCTTACCCTTTTATCAGCGGCTCGTATGTGTGCAGGTCTTCAGATTCTTCAAATACGCGCGTAAGACACAGCAGCTATTAACTAAACGACCTTCCTGTACAAGTGTAAGCACATGTTCAAGAGTGCACGCTACCCCTTTGCCTGCGCTCATGTTGCAAAGTTCCATCACATCGTAGCCATTTATTGCAAGCTCTTTACAAGACAAGGGCACTTTCTGCTGCTTTATACACCAAAGCATATAACGTAGATCTTCAATTCGTATGCATGCATGAGTGCGTACTTTCATAAATGTACGGCAATACAGGCGCGCAAACATCAACAGATGAAACATCTCAATATAAGGATCTGGACTTTTTTTCAATAAAAGATAGTGTAAATCAGAGATAAGCTCTTTTCGCATTGAGCGTCTGCGAACATCATCCATGCAATTTTGTCTGCCACTATTTTCCGTGCCACTATTTTGCGTCTCACTATCGCAACAAATGTATGCCTTTATAAGTCTATGCAATACTTCATGCTCTCTAATGATTCGCATGGTTTGTGCGCGCGGGACATTGAATCTTTCTAGGCGCTTATAAAAATCTTGTAATACCTGCACAGGTAATGCTTCTGATATGAGAAGCACCATCGAAATAAAACGTTCATCTTCAGGTATACAGCGAGTAATAGCTGTTTCAGCGTTACCATACTGTGAAAAATCACGGTCACCAAGACACTTATACAGCTCCTTAAATTCTGGTATGCACACGGTAAAAATTTTCTCATGCGTCCGCAGACTCCTAAAGAATAAACCTGAGGTTGAGAGTTTTATAATTTCTGAACCAATGCGCTCAGGGGCAATACGCAACAATTCGACATAATGCCTGTCAAGTGCAGTTTGAATATCTCTATCGAGCACAAAATGTAAGGTAGCTTGAAAACGCAAAGCACGCAGCATGCGTAGAGCGTCTTCTGCAAAACGAACATCGGCTTTGCCAACACAGCGCAATATATGTGCATGTATATCGTCTATTCCACCGTATACGTCCAAAAGCTTGCGCTCGTGATGATAAGCAAGCGCATTACACGTAAAATCACGACGCGCAAGATCTTTTTGGATAGAATCAACAAACGTAACAGAATCGGGATGGCGATGATCGCTATACGTTGTTTCGCTTCGATACGTTGTCACTTCAAAAGCATAATGATCCAGTACAACGGTAATAGTTCCATGCTTACAGCCAGTTCTAAAAACACTACATCCACTATCACAGAAGATTCGCTCACTTTGTTGCCATGGTGCAGAGGTTGCTATGTCAATATCATGAGATGGTTGTCTCATAACCATATCACGCACCCATCCGCCTACTATCCACGCACTCCAACCATGCGATTCAAGTATGGTAAGAATACGTATTGCCTGATAAGGCACATCCCAATCGAAAGACATCTGTCCCCAAGAAGTGTTCCTATCATTAGCATGTTTTAAAGAAGTGCCCACAAAGATGTTTCCTTTTCAAAAAATAAATACGTAGTTTTACCGTATTGTACAAAGGTTTTGTATAATTTTACATCGTTGGATGTATAACATGATCAATTTATGAAATTCAAATTGCATTGCATTTTAATAAGGAGGCCATATGGCACAAGTAAGTTCACACAATACGCTTTCACCTGCATGGGCAAAACAACAAAATAAGCGTTTTACCAAACAACGAGCAAATAAAATCGCACGTAATGCTGTTACCTCCATGGACATTATGAGCGCAGCGCGCGACATTTCTACCATGAGAACATATACTGACACCTATGGAATAGCAATTCCCAAAGTAGGAGAAATTACCAACCAACGCCACAGCGGTCGTTGTTGGATGTTTGCGTCGTACAATGTTGCACGCCAAGAAACCATGAAGTTCCTTGATGTTGATACCTTTGAATTTAGTCAAGCCTATGGAATGTTTTACGATAAGCTCGAAAAAGCAAACGCCACACTTGAATACATTATCTCTACGCGAGATAAAGATCTTGAAAGTAGAGAAGTTGAATATTTATTAGATGGTGTAGCGGCTGACGGTGGGTATTTCTTTTATGCTATGAACCTTATCCGCAAATGGGGCGTTGTTCCTAAAGAAGCTATGCCAGAAACTGCATGTTCTGAAAATTCTGAACAGATGGACAATCAACTTGCTCGACTTTTACATAAGGATATTTTTGAGTTGCGCACACAGGCAGAACAAGGAGCATCTGTAGAAACCCTTCACGACCTCAAGGATGAAATGCTTAAAGAAATTTACACGTTCTTGTGTATTTGTCTTGGCAACCCACCCGAAAGCTTTGACCTTCATATTGAAGTTGGTTCCAAATGTAAAGCTGATGCTTCTAAGATTCACGCTGTTTTACCAGAGCCTCAAGACGATGAAAAAGATGATTCTCAAAAGTCTAAAGCTAAAGTTAAAGGTAAGGGTAAAGCTAAGGATGAGGAAAAAGACCATAAAGATCGCGTAACCGTTTTGTATGACACCAACCTAACTCCTCAAGAATTTACCAAGAAATATGTGCCTTTTAAGCCCGAGGAGTACATTCAGCTTACTTCGATTCCATCATCCAAATTTGAATATAACAAGGTATATCACGTTCAATTTGACGATTCTGTTTTAGGCGGATTTGCTGCACGTTTCTTAAATGTCGAACCTGAAGTGCTTGAGCAAGCAGCTATTAGTGCTCTTAAAGACGGACGCCCCGTATCAATGGCATGTGATGTTTGCCAGCAGTTCCCGCGTTATATTGATGACTTTAAGTATATATTGGCAACTGATACTGTTGACATGAATGGTTTGTTTGGGATCGACTTTGATATGAGCAGGCCCTCAATGGTAGATACCCATGAAACTGGTTTGACACACGCAATGACGTTCCAAGGAGTTCAACTTGATAAAAAAGGCAAACCACAAGCTTGGAGAATTGAAAATAGCTGGGGTAAAGACGCAGGCAAAGATGGATATCTTATTATGAGCGCCGACTGGTTTAGACTCTATGGCGGAGAAATTGATATCGCAAGAAAGTATCTTTCTTCTCAATTATTGGATATTTGGGATAATGGAGTTGATATAGAAGTTATGCCATGGTCTAACATGGGACGAGCTCT
>CAMXVQ010000043.1 GCA_947252455.1 uncultured Atopobium sp.
ACAAATGCAACACATCCATATGCACCAGGCGGACACAAATGAGGCCGTCCTGTTCCTATAAGTGCTAAAGCCTTATCAAACGCAGTTGCTGTAGTTTCGGCTTGATCTTGCATTTTTTGCTGAACTTCTTCAGCTTTTTCTTGCGCTTTTGCATAAGCACGCGCAGCTTGTTGAAAGATCTTCCAATAATATTCAAATCCATTATTAATATTCGTGGATGCCGAAGCTACTTTTCCCATGATAGACATATCTATCGCATCGGTTGAACTACTTTTGGCAACTCCTTGTTCAATTTCTTGTAAGCTTACATAACGCGCTGGCGAGGCATTCATATACTCAATTGAACAATGTGCTACTAACTTCCCATCCTCATATGATGCAGGCCATAGTTTTTTGGTATAAAGATCACATCCTCTTACAGAATCTGCATTGTGAGGCAATTCAGGCAAATTAAAGAGGTTTTCATCATTTTGACATGAAACAGCTGAGATTTTGTCATACGCATATGAATAGAATTGCTTGCGAGCACAAGAGCGGCAATATTCATCCCAACTCAAATTTTTAGGAACTTCCATGCTTTTACGTTGCGCATAATAAGATTCTGCACGTTGTCTTGCAAATTCAAACTCCCATTCATCATATGAATACATACGATTATAAGATTCCTCCAAATACGCTAAATCAGCTGCACGACTTCTCATACAATGCGGATTATCCACGCAATCTGCCTGATATGCTTTCAACTTGTTTTCACTCATCTCATTTTCTAAGGCTTCTAACTCCTTTGATTGATCGTGCAATTGTTTTCCAGCATTATTGAGATCTTTGGAATCAACGCTTACCGTCAAAGCTGGATATGAACTTTTAGAAACAAGTGGATATGGAACTGCAAGTCCAACATAAGGACATGTTTCGCTACTGTTAGCATATGCACATGAAAGTGAATTGTACGCAATAAGCGCAGGCAGAGCTTGCTCAAATTTTTGAATTCCTGCATAAGCACTTTGGGCAAAGCGCTGCCGAGCCACAAATACTTTCGTCCCCACATCAAGCAAAGGTGGTGAAAATGCATTTAAAATAGGTACCGCTGCAGCAACCAATCCAACAGCGTATACAAGCATCCCTACTAATCCCAAACTTAAAACAAAGGCGTCCAAGACATGCACAATCGTTACAAACGAGGAGACACAATTTGAGCCTGCAAGTGCTGTGGCATCGGCAACTTCTTGAATGTCTGCAGCTCTACTTGAAATCCAGTGAAGCGTTGCCAGTGAAAAAATCAGTGAAAGTGTTACCAACAGTACGCACGCAATGCTTGTGGTTGTATATCCCTTCCTATCCGCAATAAATATGCTCAACGGCGAAACATGTGTATGCAATTCAATTCCAAATTCGCATCCATTCGTCATATGAACCTCCTAACCAGGAAGATTGATACGCCTGTTTAACGTGAGCGCGAAGTATCAAACCACGCTCATCTTTTTCATGAAACGTTTCGAGAAACTCTTTCCATAAAGGTAGTGGTGTTACATGCCCAGTTATAGATACTTCAACTTCATGCTCATCACGAGATATTTCAATCACCCAATCCGACTCATCACCGGAGTGAAACATGTCCAAACGTGGGAGCGCTTCTAGCCTGCGTAGGGCAAAACCCTGACAATCTTTATAAGATCCATCAAAATCAGTAGCTGCTACACGTGCCGTTTCTGCTGCCGTTCTCTGCATAACCGATAAACTGAAAGAAAGAATGATAGGTTGCAACAACAATGCGCACAGCATAAAAATTATGGGTAAAAGCGCGGCAGCTTCGACCGTTGATTGTCCTTGGCGCTGGCGTACATAGCCATAAAACTTGCTAATAAAGAAGGATATCCTGCACATCACCAATCACTCCTTGAGCAGTTGTATGAGACGAAGCGTCAATCGATCTTTGTAAAAGATCTTTGTTAGCCCATGCATGCCATAGAGCACTCAGCGCAAGGGTCATTGATAGAAAAGCCATCGTTACCAACACATATTCCAAACTACCCTGGCCACAACGACTCGGTATAAGTTTGAATATCCAGCAACCAGAAAACAGACGCCGAAGAGATTTATGCAATTTGACAAACAAAACCCAACACGAAGCAATCTCATTTATAGTACCTTTTAGAAAGCTCATACATATACCTCTGCTTTCCACATAACGCATTAAGGCGTCTTAGCACAGACACACATTACTCCGTGTTTTGCTGTGCTTGCTCGCTCCATTGCTTATAGCGCATACGTAACCTCGTTACTTTGCATCCTTTAGAAGACGCATCCGCTTGCACACGGCATACATCTATCCATTCATGGTGTTGAATAATACACATCCACATGTGACCCAGCAGATCAAAATAACCGCTTTTGACTAATTTACATGCTGATTTATTCCTATATGTAGTAAGTACGCAGCGTATCACCTGAGAAAGCGAACTTTCGCAGGTTAAAGACGTTTGAAAATCATCTTGAATAAAATTTTCGATAGCAGCTTGATCATCCACACTTATCACGTTGTTTATAGCAATTGTTTGTGAGTCATTTTGCTGATGTTCCAAAGACAAATGCGTAGGTGACTCAGGTGCTTGTGAGACGCTATCACTCAATTCGTCAAATGGCCCTACATCAGATTGACTCTGGCTTTCAGAAGAGACACTAGGACAAAGTACAACAAACCATATAAAGGGTGCTATCCAGGTTACAATTACCAAAACAAGCACTACTGCAATATAGCGTTTAAGCATAAAAGGGAAGCTGACGGGTTGATATTTTACATGTCTGTGCATAATACACGCTTACAATTGTTCAATACCGTTTTTGATTGCATCCCATAATTCTTGTATCTTTCCTTTAAAGGAAATGATAGCCAAAATAGCTATAACAACAAGAACACCAACCAAGATGGCATATTCGGTTGTACCTTGACCCGACGTATCAACACGAAAAGTTGCAAGACGGCACTGCATATTTTTATACAGGCGTTGGATAAAGGCATGAAGTTTATAAAACATATGCGTCCTTTCAGTTCAATATCAACGTATATTCAACTTGATTCAAAAGCTTTCAGCTGCTGCTCAAGCCTATACGGCAGAAGCAAGAAGAGGTCCCATAATCGAAATAAGCATAGCTGGCACGATAAGTACACCCATAGGTATGAGCATTTTAACTGGTATTTTTTCAATCTCTTCTTCCAACTCAAAGCGCTGGGCATCTCGAATACTTTGTGCCTGATCCGATAAAACTCCAACTAAAGGCGATCCACATTCAAGCGCTTGTATAACCGTTGAAGTAAAACGTGTAAGAGCATCAATACGTAAATCGTCAGCAATATCTTGTAAAGCAGCTCGCCTAGAAATAACGCCCAATCTATATTGCAGCAATTGACGTTGAAATAATTCTGCAAGAACGCCGTTATAATGCATGCAATATAAATCCAATGAGGCTTCAAAAGAAAGACCTGATGAAAGACCCAAAGTTATAACATCAAGTAAGGTAGGAAGTTCCTGCAAGCACATCATGCGGTTCCTTTTCCTCGTAAGCATTACATAATATTGATGCATTCAGGGAAATTCAAAAATTTTAGTTTTTATATCGCGTATTAAAGCTAGTGCAAAAAACGAAGAAACCCTGCTCGCACGTGCGGTATCCATATAATGAGGCCGCTTTCTCAAAAGAATACTGCAGCCCAAAAATATCAAGAGCCCGCTTTGCATCATTGAAATTAAGCCGTTAGATATCATGGAATGCCCCTTTCAGAAGTGAGCGAATAATCATCAATGCAATAAAATCCAAAAAAGCTGCAATACCTAAAGAAATGAGTCCAGCAGGCCGTGTAATCCCCTTTTGAAAATCTAAAGAGATACACGATAGAACAGATATAAGTACCAAAGGCAAACTTGAAACAACCCGTATGCTTAAACGTGCTTGTGCAGTTTTTACAGACAGTAATTTTTTGAACTTTTCCTGCTGTTCTACAAGCTGCGCCGACTGTCTAAAAAGTGATTTCAGCGGCGCACCTGTTCGCTGAGATATAAATAGTGCCGTAATCAAAAACTTCACACCGGGAGCTTGCAGTGTATGAGCCATATCATTAAGTACCTCTGATATTGAACTACCACAGCGCAACTTGAGAGAGGCCTTTTGAAAAGCTTTTCCTGCTTCTCCCGGTTGATGTTGACCCACATATGCAATTGCTTGTGAAAATGTTTGTCCGGCTGCAAGTGCCATACCAAGCATTCTAAAAATATCAGGCATATCATGGCATAATGTGGTCTTTTGAAGCTGCTCAAGACGATGAGCAAACATGGGGCAGGCACATACGCAACACGCTGCACATAACAGTGTTGCCGCGAATGAACGTGAAAATAGCAATACCGAAATAAGCATTACAACAAACAAAATAAATGTTACAGCGCATGCATCCTCTACACGGAGTGTATATCCGAGTTTTCGGGCACGAGCCTGCGCATACATAGCAATTGTTGTAAATGTTTTATAAGACAAAAGAAAGTGTATAAGAGGAGTTCGAGCGATAAATTTACACAGCGCATACGCAAGTTTTTGCATTTGTAAGTATACAAGTGTTTTAGAAGAAAGAGCCGTACTAGGAAGTACTACCATACAGCCGCTAAAAACCAACAAGGCATTTAAGCAGCACAAACTTGCTGTTTCCATGCATTAACCTCCTCTTTTTTAACCAGTTTTGCTAAAACAAGATGCGACAAAAAGCTCGGCTCTTTAACTAACAACCACTCAGCATGAACTTGATCAAAGGAAACACATTCAGTAAGCCGAACATGACCTGATGAACCCTGAGAAACTTCAGAAAGTGAGGTCACAAAGCGTTTCCCTGATTCAATACGCACCGACATAACTAACAAATCAAGCGCAGAAGCAATCTGTTCCTCAATAATATTTGCAGGTAAATCCATTCCAAATCTCGCCATAAGAACCAAACGTAATATTGCTTCTTCTGCAGTACCTGCATGAAGCGTAGTAAGAGAGCCATCGTGACCAGTATTCATTGCCTGAAGCATATCGATTGTTTCGCTGCCTCTGCACTCCCCTACAACAATACGATCAGGTCTCATACGTAATGCATTTTTTACAAGGTCTCGAATAGTTATTTCTCCCGTTCCTTCGATCGATGCATCTTGTGCCTCAAGATGTACAACATCAGGATGAGAATCAAACTTTAATTCCGCAGAATCTTCTATTGTCACAATACGTTCTGATTTACTAATCTCGCATGAAAGCGCATTTAAAAGAGTTGTTTTCCCCGATCCAGTTCCACCGGCAACAGCTATATCTTGTCGATATAAAACCGCCCATTTAAGAAGCTGTGCGTACCAAGCAGGAAGAGATCCAAGGTTTACCAACTGATCCAGCGACGTAATTCTATTGGAAAATTTTCTAATCGTTACACTAGGTCCATTAAGCGCAACTGATTCAAAAACAGCATTTACACGATCTCCATTAGCCAGTCGTGCATTAACAATGGGGCTACTCCTATCAAGCCTTCGTCCCAAGGGAGACAAGATCCTATCAATAATCATCATGATTTGTTCAGAGCTCTCAAACATGGCAGACGCTTCATGCAAGCAACCATCTTTTTCGTAGAAAAGTGAGTCACAACCGTTAATCATAATTTCGGTTACACATGGATCATCAAGCAAGCTTTGAATTGGACCCAATCCACAAATGGTGTCGCTTACTCCACGTATTAACTGTTCATAATCATGCTCTGGAACATCACTAAACATCTCAGTGTGCAAAAGGTCACGACATGCAACATCAATTTCTTCTTTAAGACGCGCGGTATCGTAAGACTGCATCATCGTTGCAATCGTTGAGAGGCCTAATCTATCCACCAATGCTTCTTGAAGACGCTTCCTTCGTTTTGCATGAAACGAGTCATAAAAATCTGATTTTGGCTTGCGAGGTACACTCCCCCTATAGCTCGATTGCTCTTTAGGCTCTAAAGCACGTATACGTTCCAAAAGTGACATTTACATCGCCTCTTTATGGCGATTAAAAAATGCAAGATGTAATTTTCGACCCTTAATTGAATTTTTCGCAGAAGCTGGTGCATACGCCTCAGTTGAATTTGAAGGTTTTAATGCTAAATCGTGAATAAACTCTGTTAGCATTGCCTGAACTGATTTTACATAAGCATTATGTACTTGTATGAGTTCTCTCACATGTCCAGTTGCAAGAAGCTCATGTATATCCATACCTCCATCTACAATTTTATATGCTTGAGCACCCTCTAAACCTATTTCGCTACGTCCAAAATCTATATCAAATCGATTGTGAGGATTACTAAAATTGTCTACCCTACAAATCCTTGTACGCGGTACACCAAGTCTTACTGCTAAAGCAGCCGTTTTTGCAAGCGCAGAAATTGCATCAGGTAAATCATCGTGAACAATTGCAACACGTGTACTCGCTTGCACCACTTGCGCTACAGCGTCGGTAAATGTGGTAGAAGTATCTGCAAAAACCAGATCAAAGTTGTGCGTTACATACCTTAAAATTGCACCAATATGAGGAGAAATTGTCTCAGCCATTTCAGGCTTTTCGCACGGACCCCATAAAAGACATGCATCGTCTATAAGCGTGGCACTCTTTGCAATCAGGTCATCACACATAACATCATGCGATATACGACTTAAATCATAAGGTCGTTTAACACCAAAACAAAATGCAAGATTTCCACCCGATAAATCAAAATCAAGAAGAGCAATCCTAAAACCCATATCTCGAGCTAGTTCAGCGCATGTAGCAACCAAAGCTGTTTTACCCATACCTCCTCTCCCAGAAACAAAGCTAATAATAGGAGCAGCTCCAAGATCGTAAGATGTTGTGGTTTGTGTCTGTTGCGACGCAGGCACAGGGGAAGACGCTATAAGCTCTGCAGCTGATGCAGGTGCTGTTGTAGAAGAAGACGCCATCGGTTTTGTCGCTGACGCAGCTGTGAGCGTAGATGATGTCGGTGTTGGTACTGACGCTGGGAAAGTTGTAGAGGGAAACGTTATTGATGCTGCGGCTGATGTAGCTGCTGGCAAACTCGCAGACGATGTAGACACTGCAGGTTTCTGCGGCATTGGTACAAACGCACACGTTTGATCTACCTGATTTACACAATGATCCTCATCATGCACATCATTCGCACAGCGCTCTTGTTGGACCTGATCGATATCTTTATTGAGCCGTTGATTTGGACTCAGTGTTTCTTTGAAAATATCATCGTCATCTACATCAAGGGTATCTTGAGAATTATGTTCCAATAAGGAATGATCATTATCAGAGGTAAAACAATTATCTGTGTTCTCTCCTGTAGGCTGCTTGCACATGTTGTCGTGCATGGATATACGATCACATACTTGTGCTTTACATACAGCATCACAGCTTGTTTGGGGACAAGACGAAAACTCATTACTTGATAAATGCCTATCAAAAGATGAGTTATATGCATCTGTTGCTGTAGCAAACGGCTCGCGTGTTGAAGAGGGCACCTCATGAGAGGCCTTTACGAGTGCTGAAAACTGTGAAAGTAACGTCTGTAAATTTTGATATACCTCATCATAGGTAATCGTTTGAGAATGAGTTGCTTCTTCAGAATTCAAGATCCTGGACGAAGCTTGAGACACAGCATCTGATTGTGGTAAGGACACGTGCTCATACGTGCTTATTTTTTTATTACTTTGCTCCTCAGCACAAACGGCGCTTCCAATATCCCAAACATCGTGAATCCCTGCTTGTAAGGCACGCGATCGCAAAGACC
>CAMXVQ010000044.1 GCA_947252455.1 uncultured Atopobium sp.
CAGCTTGAGCAAAATCTTTTTGTAACACGTTACTGTTCTGCTGAAATTGCAGGGTTTGGTATGTCCATAGATCCACAAGGGGCCGCTCAAACTCGTTCGAAAGTATTAAGTTTGCTTGAAAACAGACGTCACGACTTACTGTGTTCACAAAAAACAGCAGATCTGCTGGCACGGCTTAGTTGCCCAAGCGCCGTTTTGACGCAAACGCAAAAAGCACAGGTTGCCATTTTGCAGCATGACCGCCAAAAACTTGTGGGCGTTCCATGTGAACTTGCACAAAAATTTGCAGAACTTACGTGCATAGCCGATGACGCATGGCACAAGGCAAAAGCGCAAAATTCATGGGAAATGTTTGCTCCCTATTTGAAACAAATTATTGAGACGATGAAAGAAATTGCGCAGGCACGCGATAGTAAAAAAGACCCCTATGACGTGTGGCTCGATGAATACGAACAAGGAACAACTCACGCGTTTTTGGACACATTTTTTGAAGAAGTAAAATCGGGAATTGCGCCTTTGCTTCACGATGTTTTGATTAAACAAAATAAAGGTTTTAGACCAAATACCTCACTTTTTGCAGGCAAATTTGACATTATGCGACAGCGTCTACTTGCGCATGACATTATTGATCTTATGGGTCTCGATAAAAACCATGTACTTGTCGTAGATACCGAGCACCCATACTCAGATGCTCCTTCAATTAATTACGGCATTATTGCAACTCATCTCCATGAGCACGATGTGCTTTCAAATGTTTTTTCGATGTTTCACGAAGGTGGGCATACGCTCTACGAAACAGGTGTTAATCCTGCCTATGACTGTACATCGCTTAAAGGCGGCACATCGTATGGTATTCACGAATCTCAATCGAGATTCTTTGAAAATTACATTGCGCGCGACCGCAACTTTGCGCCACACATTTTGCGCTTGATGGCGCATCATTTTCAAGGCCAGCTTGGACGCGTTACACCGCAACAATTTTGGCAAGTTTCTAACGCGGTAAAGCCAGGGCTTATTCGCATGGATGCCGATGAATTAACGTATCCATTTCATATTATGATTCGCTACGAAATTGAAAAGCAGCTGTTTTCAGGTGATTTAGATGTTGAGGACGTAGCTGCTACCTGGAATAAACTCTACAAAGAGTATCTTGGCGTAGAGGTAAGCGATCCTGCCCATGGTGCGCTTCAGGACATGCATTGGTCAAGCGGGTATTTAGGCTACTTCCCAGGCTATGCGGTAGGCGACGCCATTGGCGCGCAGCTGAGACACGCTATGATCGCTTCTGGTATTGCATGGGATGACGTGCTTGCCTCAGGTGATTTAGCTCCTATTCGCCTGTGGCTGAAAGATCATATCTGGAGCTATGGTCGTAGTCGCACGCCGCATGAGCTCATCGAACAAGCCAGCGGTGAGGCACTTACTACTACGTACTACCTAGACTATCTTACTCAAAAATATACCGCACTATACAACTTATAATTTGAGCTTATAGCTTAGTAACATAGGTATGAGGTTAATATGCGATTGGTGCTGCAACGCGTACAAGAAGCTCGCGTAGAAATCGACAATAAAATAGTAGGTCAGTGCTCGCGTGGTCTTATGATATTGGTAGGAATTGGATCAGATGATACACACGCAAGCGTTGAGGCGCTCTGCGATAAGGCACTGGGGCTGCGAATTTTTGACGACGGCAACGGAAAAATGAATCTCTCGATTAAAGACATCAACGGAGAAATTTTAGCTGTAAGCCAATTTACACTTTATGCCAACTGTCGCCACGGAAGGCGCCCTTCATTTACCAACGCAGCAGCGTTTGAGCAAGGACGCAGCTTGTACGAGCATTTTTGTGCGTGCATACGAGCACATCATATCCGCTGTCAAACAGGTGTGTATGGCGCAGATATGCAGGTACATCTTATAAATGATGGACCTGTTACCATCTGTTTGGATAGCGATATTGATTGCAGACACGTTTAATACTCACTGGATTAGCAGGAACTGGTCAGACACTACGGTCAGAAGCTATAATGCCTGCGCACATAAACAACGTGAAAGGTTGATAACGTGAAAAAATTTATACAAGAGTTCAAAGACTTTATTATGCGAGGCAACGTTGTAGACATGGCTGTTGGTGTCATTGTCGGAAGCGCTTTAACCTCAATTGTAAATTCTTTGGTGGATAACCTCATCAACCCTTTCATAGTCTTTATCACAGGAGGACAAACCACTATTTCAGGTCTGGTAGTTCCGGGTACACATATAGATTTTGGTGCATTTTTAAGTTCAATTATCAATTTCCTTATTGTGGCGTTTATCGTATTTTTGCTGGTAAAAGGCATCAACACCTTAAAGAAAGCAGGAGGGGAACTTATAGGAATTTCACTTAACGAAAAACCTGAAACCATTGCACGCTGTCCTTTGTGCTACGAAAAAATTGATCAAAAGGCACTACGTTGTCCTCATTGCACGCAAGACATCAAAGATAGAGAAAAAATTATCGAGACAAAATAAGTGAACCCGCGCGCATTTAACGCTTACCGTGTAAGCGAATAACATCCCAAAAATGGTGGGAAGCAGTAGCATCCATAGGTCGCTGAAACTGTGCGCATGTTGCATGCGTTCTAAAGTATTGTTGCCCAAAAGGATCGGTTACAGGAACAAATACACGCGGCGTAGGTGCATAGTATTTTTGGGGAACGCGCATATCATGAGCATTAGCAAGCGTATAGCCCTTTGAACAGGCTGCATGATACAAACCCGTTTGTTCATCGCGCGAACAATTACAAAAGATGCAATCACAACATGCAAAGCCCGACATCGCTACCCCCTATCCTGCAAAATACCTACGAACGTACCCCAAACGTTGTGAATCATAGTCTTATACCATAACTTGTAACACCTAGATTCTATGGTCATCTATCAAAGATTATACGGGTCATACCTATAAGAGGCAAGTTTACGCGCGGGGTCGTATGTATATAGACCATCAAGGTATTCATCTAATATTTCTACATCGCTTCACATACCTTATAGGATCACTTGCATAGTTTTGTAATAATTCGTATTATATGGAAGGTGTTTTATGCAAAACACGGTATCTGTAGGGCTCTTAAGGGAATATCATTGCCGAGCAATTCTAAAAAACATATACTGGAAAACCTTCCACATATACATATGCCATCTCACAGCCACACCATTGTGGATTTAAGTAATGCACATGAATCCAAAAGATCTATGAACAAAAATTTTACTCATGACTTACATGCCTTATTTGAAATTGGAAACGACAATCTATTTACCAGAAGGCATATAAAAGATACTCCCGAAGTTCAAACTCACGAAAACACCGATGCACAGGTACCCGAAAGTGATTTATACGTTCCAGCAACCTATCAAGATACAACAACTAGTCAAAAGTCTGCAATTCAAAAACTTAAGGATCTGCCATTTCTTCTTAAAGCAATTGCGATTGCACTTGTCTGCTCCATCCTTATTTCATCTACCATACTTACACAGTGCTTTGGGCTCCTCAAAGGTCAAATTATGGATAACTATGTAGGTGTTTCAGTAGATGAAGCAACAGCAGAGCTACAAAGCAAAAATCTTACCGTTAAAGTGGAAGAACAGACAACTACCCTTAACGATCAAATTGGAAAGGTTATTGCAACAACACCGAGTTCGGGCGAGAACGTTATGCGCGGAAGTACCGTAGTCCTCAAAGTTGGAAAACTGGGTCAAGATTCGCGCGAAGTACCGTCGTTTATAGGTCTCACCGAGCAAGATGCACTTAAAGCAATTGCAGACACTTCATTTTTTGTTAAAGATCACACTGAATACGAAGAAAATTCCGAAGTAGCAAAAGGTACGGTTATTGCCCAAGACCCTGCACCAGGTACCTTAAAGACAAAAGGATCATTTGTTAAGCTCTATGTTACGCAATAGTGCCACAAAAACCCATCTGTATACCAAGACAGACAGCAACTTGCGCGGCACATTCTCAACATATCCCGTATAACCAGCACCTACCTTATTCGGATTTTTGCTTAAATGTGCCGTCATTATAATTTATTTCGTATCCTAAAGCCGTGTTATAAACTTCTACTTCTTCATTGATTACGTGGTCGCTTGAAAGCATGTCAACCACCACGCTTCGTGGAACAAGCTCATCAGCTCTATAAAGTGCTGTAACTATATAGTACACATATCCATCTGGATGTGATTTAAGCCACAGTCGAGCCTTTGCCTCACAATAATCCATCCCTCCTTTATCGTCGTGAGCACCCACATTTTGCATACGCGTGCCACATACAAGATTCTCAAGCTTTTCTTCACCGCCCAATGATTTTGCAAGCATATGGCTTCTATTCCAAAACCATCCATGATACACACGACCCTGCGGCAACTCTATGGCAACCTTTTTGTTATACCCCCAACCACTAGGATTAGGGAGCTCTTCTCGTTGACGCTTACTGCCGTGCTGCATCATGTCATACGTTACGCAACCCTCAACTTTTACGGCTCTACCATACGCATCAAGCGGACTGTACACAACAGCACCCGCCGGCACATCGCTATCAATATACGCACCCGAAACAACGCGCACATAATCGGGATAATGTTCTTTAGACCACTGCGTAGGCTGAGAAAGGCGCACTTGTGGGCGTGGGCGCATATACGCTGGTTGCATCTGCACAGGTAGAACATACGACAACGGTGTTGTAGTAAATCCATACCACGCAAACACAAGAGCTAATGCCATACCTACAAACGCACGAGGTAGTGATACATAAACCCTATGATGTCTCATACGATGAGCTCCCTCACACAAAAAACCTCCCAAAGTCACATAAGTGCTTTGGGAGGTTCATTATAGCTATGGTAACATGCTTAAAACTCATGCGTAACTTGCACAAAACTTGCCAACTAATACAAGCAATAATCAACTAGGTTTAACTATTGATTACAACAGAGATGAGCTTTTAATCATACGTAGCGTGTACGCATAATTCTGTTATGATGCGTATGCAATTTATTCGCTCATGTTTGGCTATTGAGCGGCTATGTTCAAGGCTATTCGCTATCAGCTAAACGAACAATCATTTCGTAAATGTCTTGTGCACTATTAAAGTTTTCTGGGACGATCTCTTTTGCTGGAACAGATACATCAAACTCATCATCAATTGCAGAGATAACAGAGAGAATGTCAAAAGAATCCAATATTCTATTGTCTACCAACTTGTCCTCGGTAGAAAAATCAACCTCATCATTAATATCAGAAAGCATTGCAATTACTGCATCAAGTGTAATGTCATCCATGACGTGCTCCTTTAAGATAGACCACTATTTATCCGCGTTTTGCGGACAATTATATACATTTGTTGGTATAAAATCACGTGCCAATTCGTAAACACCATGCGTTTTACGAATGACAATGCGAGGCATGTCTCTACTTAAGAACAAATACATTGCCTCGGTGATAGAATACGCACCTATATGCTGAAAAGCAAGTATATCATTCAAACCAAGCGAAGATTCATATTCTCTTACCAAAACATCCGAAGTAGTGCACAAGCTTCCGCATAACGTCCATGAACTGGTAAAACGGCCGCCTTCGCTCTCATCGGCCTGTGCAAAAGGTTGTGGCTCTTCAAGCATAGATTGCGCTTGTGTAGATAACGCCGATTTTTGCTGCGCCTCATCCTCGCACGTAGACACATCAAGACACGTTGCTTGTTGCTGGCTCACATTGATGATAGACGGACATTTTAACCCCATCATTTGACCTAGATAAGACACATGATTAATGCCACCATCAATAAATGCATAGTTTGTTTTTGTGTCCTGACCATGCTTAATATCAACAATACGCGTAAGGTATGTTCCGCATTCGCTTGCAAAAAAACGTCCCATTTCAACCGTCAGCGGTACACGATTTGCTATTCGTTGCAATGCGGGTGCAAGCTCTTTTGCAGGCAAAAGCGTATCAGAGGCATCTTGATCGATAAAATAGGGATATGCAAGGCCAGGGCCGTATTCCAAACGCTGGCATTTCCAATTGTACTTGCTTTCAAGTTCATCGATAAGCGCTTCTAAACGAACTAATTCTTTTTCTTGGTGCGTGAGTTTTTTACGCTGAGTTCCAACAAAATAATGAATACCCACAAACGAACAATGCATAAAATGCGCGCGATTATTTATAAGGTGCTCCAGATCATCTTGGCACATACCAAACTGACTACCTGCATTAAGACGCAATAAAACGCGTACAGGTGATTTTGAAAGCAGACCTTGCTTGTCTAACTTTGCCGCTTCGCGTTCAATAAGCAATGCTTGCAAAACCGATTCGGCTGTACAAACACCCACGCCATAGCGCAGCGCAGCTTGTATATCATCCGTTTGTTTGCAAACACCTGAATACACAATGGCTTTTGGATCTACATGCAAACGTTTACAGATTTCCAACTCGCCAGGGCTACAAACCTCAAGCTTAAAGCCACATGCTTGTGCAGCTTTTGAAAGAAAAGGATTAGCCTTAATGGAATAGCACAAATCAATTGAAGTACCCATGATCTTTTTAACATGCTCAAGACGTTGCTTAAAAGCTTGCTCATCAAGGACATAGGTGGGCGTGGCATATGTTTGTGCAATTGTTGCAAGTTCTTGTATATCCATATCGTTTCCTTATTTTTTCATTAAAGCTTGACGATCGACTTTACCGTTTTTAGTAAGGGGCAACTTCTCAAGCGCCTCAAGTGTATTGGGGATCATAAATTGAGGTAAATTTCGATGAAGCGCATCCGCAACATCTGAGTGCAAAGCCGTACCCATATAAAACAGATGCAAGCGATGACGCTTACTATCATAGGTACAAACCGCCTGCTCTACCCCATCGATATTCATAGCAACAGCCTCAATGTCGCCAAGCTCAATACGGTGACCAAGATGTTTAATTTGATGATCTTTGCGTGACGTATATACAAGATTTCCGCAAGAATCAAAATAGCCCATGTCACCCGTACGATATAAAGGCTCTAACCAGCT
>CAMXVQ010000045.1 GCA_947252455.1 uncultured Atopobium sp.
CAACCGCGAATATGCGCTATCTGAGCTTAGCTACACGAAATACGATACAAATGGAGGTATTTATAATGATTATGATTTTTCCGCGCCTACTATTGAGGGCTACGAGGTTGTACCTGACGATGCAAAGCAAAGACAGGAAAAGCTAGATAAATCTGACTACTACGATAAGATACAAGATTATCTGCAAGATGAGTGGAACAAAGATCATAACGACGAGGATTTCGATTATGATAACGAGGAATTTGAAAAGTGGATCGCACAAAAGTTTCCGCGGTTGAAATATGTTTACATGTGGCCTACCGACACAATTAGCGATGATAGCGACCACGATCCCAATGTAGCTAAACTTGATGGTACACAATGGGGCGAGAATGGCTGCCTGTGCTTTCGCTACAGACGCAAAAAAGCGCCTGTGAGATTTGCTATTGATGATCTAACACCCATACAAAATGCGGATGGCGCGCAGGCAAGCACACAAGAGCCCTACAACACCAACCTCAAAAAATTTGCGACAAGCTATAACGATGCTGTTAAACCAGATACTCCAGCCGAAGGCAAGCAATTTGCCAGCAGCTACACCTTTACTATCGGCGGCAAAACCTATACCTTCAAGCGCCCCGACAGCCTTCCCGAAGACTATGAGTTTGCGGGCTGGTCGCTTGACCCTGCAGGCACTAAAAAACTCGCGCCATGCAAAAAAGATGGCACGCCCTATACCGCTCAAGAAATTGCAGAACTCCTGAAAAAGTCGCCCGAAGAAATTGCAGCGGCACTCGGCAACACGCCACTTGAAGCAGACGGCATTACGCTCTATGCAAGCTGGAAGCGCGTTGATACGGTACACAAAATTGACGTTGACATGAATTACGATAACCTCGCTCACACCATTGTGAGTGTGGTACATGGCAACAAAGCCAAAAAGGCCACTGCAACAATTCATGATGAACAAAACGACACCCAAAAAGATTATTCGGATTGCTTCCCTGCAGTAGCAGAACGCCCAGGTTATATATTTAACGGTTGGCTACAAAAATATACCAAGGCAAATGGAGACGAACAGTGGTTGCCCTTCTCCTTCGAGGCACCCATCGTCGAAGACCTGCACGTCAAAGCCCAGTGGATTAAAGACGAGCGTGTAAAAGGTACCATCAAGCACATCTTCTTGAACACAGGCTATACACCAGAACAGTACGACGCCGCAGTTAAAGATAATAACCAGGAGCTCATTAAAAAGATGGTTGCTCATACGCAAACAACCACCTATACTAATTTGCGTCCAGGATCAAGTTATGCAGCAGAAGCAGCATATAGAAACGATCAATATTTCCCCGATCACACCTATTCAACCATTATCGTAAGCAAGGATTCCAGTAAAAACCACGCCCAGTTTATATATCAGCCCTATGAGCAGCGCACGTATACGGTTCACTATGTAGATGCGTCCAAAAAGGAGCTGGCAAAACCCGACGTATTTACTTCTAACAAGTTAACCTATGACGTGGCGCATGCTAAGGTGATTCCTGGCTACCGTTTACACGACAGCGAACTGGCACGCCAACTGGTTTTTGTTAAACAAAAAGATGGAACCTATAATACCGACATCTATTTTACATACGATGACGTGCGCATTCTCAAGCGCAAGGACGACAAGCAAGAAGTTCCCACCGGTTATTCGCGCCTTCACTTTGATACAAGCACTATAGAGCTTGAATGGAAAGATGGCCAGTTTAACGAGATTGATATAAGCAAAAAGGAACAAGGTGGAAAACTCCTTCCATATGGTACAACAGACGACGCAGATGCCGTGCAGACGCTGAGTTTTGATATGATTCACGGCACTAAAGCGTATGAGATGCCTTTACCAACGCCACACGCACAAAAAGGCTATACCTTTACTGGTTGGACATCAAAGATTGTGTACACAAAGACCGATCCGGCTACTAATTACACAAATCGTCTTCCTATATTTTCTGAAGACCTACGTTGCTATAAGGTAGTTTATACTGCTCACTTTAAGAAAAATGCTATTACTTTTGTCAATGAAGCAAGCGATACAACTACACCTGAAGGCTACTACAAAGTTACGTACAAAGCCGATGGAAATGGACGTTTAAAGCGTACTGTTACCGATGCAGAAGGCACCAAAACGCAAACGCTTGATACGCTTACCAATATTGTTGTATTGGACGAGTATAAAGATAATATTATCGAAGCTCCAGAGCCTGTTCCCGATCAAGGTTTTGAGCCAAAAGGCGATTTTGAATTTAAAGGGCGCGACAGCAGAAACCGTGAGTATGTAAAACATTTTGTGATGATTGAGCCAAAGGCCGCTGCAAAACGCTATGTTTTACCTGGACAGACGCTCCTTAATTCGAACGAAACGCTAAGAAAGCTCATTGCAAATGAAAAAATCTATGCCACCTCTGACGATTCAGAAACAAAAGCTTTAGCTGCAACGTTTGAGTATTGCGACGAAAAGGGCAACACACAAGATGCAAGCGGTAACAAAATTGCGCCCAATGTAACGGATCCCGGCGAGCACAAGATTTTCATTAAAGTTACCGCAGGTCGCAAGAATAGTCGCGTATCTAAGCTTGTACCGTACTTCTACGAAGTGCTTCCCAGTATGATATTTGGCGAAGAGTTTAAGGCAAAGAACTACCCCACCTCATACGCCCAGATGTATAAGAAAATTACCTTTAAGTCAAACGATCAGCAAGGAGCGCTCATAGGTGCCGATAACGCGGCTACCGACACAACTGCACATACACAAACACTTGAAACCTATGTGTACACAGGCACGGGCGCACCTGCCAATTATAAGCTCGACATGCCATCTGCGCTGGGCAAAGACTACGAGAACGAGGGGTACCACTACGTGTTCCGTGGTTGGCGCAAGCTTGGCCAGCACACAGCATCAGGTGAAATAGACTTTAAGACGTTTGTCCCCGACATTGCATCAAATACGCGCTACCAAGACATCGCGAAACCGCAGGCAGATATTACCTACGAAGCCGTGTACGAAAAAATTCCGTTCATTATGCAAGAAAGTGATAACGGATCCGTACCGCCCAATAGTGTAGTTGTGTCGTTTAAGCCAGCTCCTGGCCGCACGTGGAAAGATGGAAAAACTGGCCCTCAAGTGCTCTACATCAAAAAAGGTGTAGACATCTCAAAGATTGATAAAGACGGAAAACCTGTTAGCAATCCCAAACAAAGCGTACTTGCGTGGCTTGGCAAACAACTTTATGGCTATGAGGGCGCATGGTCAAAGAGTTCAATGAAAAACATTCCTGGCAATGCAACTGTAGGCAAAGGCGATTGGATTGCTAACAACGCCTTCCAAGAGTTTGTTGCAAAACAACGTGCGGTAGTTGAACCTAAAGCACGTACAGAAATTATCATTGCCCAAAACGGTGCTGTTCCCAAGGCGGAAGACTTTATCGAGAATCTTGACGCACTTAAAGGCGACAACATCAAGACGAAAGAAGGCAAGCCGCAGCTCAGCATAGAGTTTGATGGTAAACAGCCCAGCTCACAAACAGCTGCTACCTATACCGTTGCGCTTTTAGTAAAAGTAACGCACAACGATATGCCCGAGCAAACCTATCACCTAACCTGCGTTCTTCGCGTTATGGGCGACGTAATGCGGCCAGGCGATATTGAAAAACTTATAGAATCTATTAATAAGAAGAAAGCTTCGCATGAGGAGCTTACTGCCGAAGAAAAATACTTTGAGGATAACTACGCCCGCGTAGAATTTACCACTTCTCAAACGGAAGGAAAGCTCCTAGGCGGTGATACCGCAACCACCAAGACACGTTATGTGAGTAAAAATACTCCTGTTGATATATCGGTTCCCGATGCTTTGGGGTTGGAAAATCAAACTGATACGACCGGCGATCATGCAGGTAAAACATATGACTATGTTTTCAAGGGCTGGCGCCTCAAAGAAGTACAAGTTAAAGATGAGAACGGCAAGACCATTGCCACGATTCCTACAAAGCCAAAACATAGCGCGCCAGGCGCAACAGGTGCGCAAGAACACGGTGCTCAAGCTGGGAATACGTCTCTAACACCAATATTGACGCAGCTCTTTGCGCACATGAGCGCGCCAAATGTTGCTTCGACAACTCAGCTGCCGTCTGCTTTGGAATCACAGCAAAAGCATCGTCGTTCGCGCAGAAGCATTAACGACGGCGCGACAGGTGCAATAGGCGGCGCACATGGTGCACAAGGCGTAGCCATGGCCACCAACGATACCGAGATTGCAATTCCTGCTTTGACTCGTTATCTTACCAAACAATATCCTGAGGCATTTAAGACTCTTACGTACGTATATGAAGCTGTATACGAAAAACGCTATTATCAGCTTGATGCTGGTGAGGTAGACACAGTACCTGCAGGTTATGTACCTATTTTTGTGCGTCCTGCGGCAAATCATACCTGGCTCGACGGATCGGTTGATCAATACGTAAAATACGTTAAGAGCGGTACCTCTATTGCCAACATAAAAGACGAGTTCAAAGGCAAGCTTGCTGGCTTTAAAGACTGGAAGTACTTTGACGCCAATGGTAAACCAATTACCGATGCGCAAAAAATTAAAGACACAAATTCGCCAACAAGGGCGCTTACCCTGGTTGCTTATCAGTCCAATTTGCCCGAAATCCATGTAAAAGACGATGTAACGCTAAGTGTGGGTGATACGCTTAAAGGGTATACCGATCTCGCGCAGAATATGACAGACATTGATCCTGGTACAGGTAAGCCCAAACAAGACGCACAAGGAAACACGCTTACTATTAATAGTCTTAAAGCCTTTACCGATAGTGCGCTCAATAAGCGTTTTGCTGGTTGGGAAACACCTGAAAACGGTTATAAAAATATTAATACCGATAAACCCGGCGTCTATAAAGTGCGCTTTGGTTTGAAGTATTACACCGATGAGCAGGAAATTAATCCTGCCACCAAGCAAGGAAAGGTTGACAAAGACGGCAAGCCTGTCTTTAAGACAGCCGTTAAATGGGTAGAGGCAAATATCCGCGTGCTACCGCGCGTGATTGCCGCGCAAAATGCGCCCGCAGATGATACGCCTGAAGCTAAGTTCATCAAACAGAACTACACGAAAGTGACCTATCAGGTAGCACTAGGCGATCACGGCTTCTTGGCGTCACCGTACACCACGTTCTATGTACGTCGTGGGTACACAATCGATCCAAATGCGCTTTTGTACTTTAATAAAGAGCTTCGCTCTGCGCATGCTGCAGGTAACGAAGAAATTGGCGTGCCAAATGTTGTGTCTGATCCAGGATACAAGTTCTACGAGTGGCAAAAGCACGCGGCGAACGACCAAGGCGATGTAGTGTACCTCGCGCACTTCCACAAGCTGCCGATTGCACACTTTGCGTTTGAGACTACAACCGAAGCAGAACAGTCGTTTAGCACACGTCTTGTTGGCGACGCTCAAAACAAGCCCAAGCTTAAAGAAGGGACGCAGCTGCCCGATGGCATAAAGGTTGATTGCGAGGGCGAGGGCAACACGTGCATCATAAGCGGTACGCCGCATATTAGTGATTGGCAAGATGGCGAAGAACAGCGCACTATTGATCTTACGTTTGAAGCTGTGGACAAACACGATGCTGACAAATATGGTCGTGATTCCTATGGTTTGCAGAAAGAGATCGTGGTACACATTGTGGTAACGCGTCCGCACACTGCGCCTGAGCCGCCAGCTCCTACACCCAATCCCATGCCACCAACGCCAACACCGGTACCACCAGCGCCGGTTCCACCTGTGCCAACACCTGTACCGCCCGTGCCGGTACCCACACCGCCAGCGCCTGTACCTGTACCGCCAGCGCCTGTACCTGTACCAACACCCGTACCGCCTATTCCTGTAACGCCTACGCATAAGGCAGACACGCACAAAGCGGGTGCACGCCATCAGCGTTTGCCTAAGACGTCCGATCCTACACTTGCCGCAAATGCTGCAAACCTTCTTGGTATGGGTGTAGGCATGATAAGTGCCGTTGCGTTTGCACGCAGGAAAAAGCCTCGCGATCATCGTAAAAAGCATGAATAAACGCTGGTGCGTCGATAAACGCGGAGGCATCGATAACCACTGATGCGACGCTTTTAAAAACGTTTTACCCTTTAGTGTTTGGCTCATGATACATCCCGTTCGTAGAAGTTCTGCGAACGGGATTTTTCTAAAACCACATAGCGAATATTCATGTATCTGCAATCGGCATCAAGGCAATCATCTCTAAGCTGCATAGTTAGCAAAATACCCGCTGCCATATGACAGCGGGTATTCAAAGCCTCTTTATATTCCATCTGTGTTGAACCGCAACAAATTACGCGCGCACAACACATCGAAACATTCTATTTACGACGCTTTTTGCTCTTTAATCCAGCAAATATCAATCCAAATGCCGAGGCAATCATGCCCATTGCACCAAGTGCGTTGGTAGGATCGGACGTCTGAGCCAGATGCTTAGGCCTTTGTTCATGAGCGTGCATTGTACTACCAATATGATCCCCTGTATTCGACTCTGCTGGACGACCCTGTTTATTACTCTTTACAAGTGCCGCAAAAGCATCTTTGAGGTTTTGCAATGCAGCGTCTACCTGCGCTTGAGTTGCGTTAGGATCGGCAAGAACCTCGCGCGCGGCGTCCAAAGCATTCTGGTAAGCCTTCTGAACTGTTTCTGATGCATACGGATACTCAGATTTTGGATTCTGAGATGTGTTGGTAACCGAAGCTTGAAGTTTGCTCTTATCGGTCTTGTAGGTATCCATAAGCTTTTGCTTAGCAGCTTGAAGCTTTTGGAGTGCCTCGTCTACCTGTGCTTGGGTTGCGTTCTTGTCGCCAAGCACCTTGTTAGCATCCTCGAGAGCTTTCTTGTAGGCGTCAAGCTCAGAAGATCCTGCAGCATTTGCGTACTCAGGTGTCTTGGTAAAGTCAGAATCCTTACCAGCTTCAGCAGTCAGATCAGTCTTATCAGTCTTATAACCATCCG
>CAMXVQ010000046.1 GCA_947252455.1 uncultured Atopobium sp.
TTACATTCCTATTCGCGTTTGCTCCAAATGGGGCTTACCAAGCCACGATATTACTACCGTGCTGGTAGTCTCTTACACTACCGTTTCAGCTTTTCTCTTACATCGCCATGCGATGTGGTGGGAGTCTTCTTTTCTGCGGCGCTATCCGTCGGGTTACCCCGCCTGGTTGTTAACCAGCATTTTGCCCTGTGGAGCCCGGACTTTCCTCATATTGTAGGAAAACCTACAATCCGCAGCCACTGAGCTCACTTTGCACAGAACATTGTAGCACTAAATATGAGTACTATCATACATAATGGATTCCTACATTGAATGAGTTCAGATAATGCAATCAAATATGTTGGATTAGATATTGTCATATATCTACAAAATGAGTAAAGTAAAAGGGTGTGTTGTATGCATATGTAAGTGCGCAGCACATGATGGATAATATGTGCTACATGTATTAATAACTGTTAGGAGTGGTTATGAGCACATCTTCACAAGATAATAACACCATAACTAACAATCAAAAAGATACAACGTCTTCAAGCGATGATACTCAGCTTATTTTTAGAATCAATATGATAGCCTATGTTGTTCTTATGGTTATCTTTTACGGCATTTTTGTCATATATGCCGTTATTCCGGGCATTTCTGTGTGGCTTGCGAGCTAGATGCGCCATCATTGGTATGCGTTATATGCTTGAGGTTTCCTGCGTTTCGCAAGACCTGTGTCGCAGCTGTAAGCAATCCAAAGTTATATATGTCCGTGAGCCTGTGTATTCAACCGTTAGCGGAACCCTCGCGCTCTTTATTAATTTTTTTCGTAATTTGCACTATGATAGTTACAAGTCGAAGCACTTGGGTACACTCAGGAGAGATTAAGGGTTGAGCGTCCTTTGTAAGTGCATTTCAAATAGAATAGCTCGTTAAATTGGTGCTTGCATAGTAAGTATGGTACCTGAGGTGAGAGGGAAGTATCGTGCTTTGTTGTGCGTGCGAGCGCATTTTTCGACGCTGGCTATTGACTGGATTTACATCTTGAGGGGGAGGATATGTCAAGAAAATTCAAGTCGATGGATGGTAATGAAGCAGCGGCATATGTATCGTACGCGTATACAGAGGTTGCAGGCATTTATCCTATTACACCATCAAGCCCTATGGCGGATCATGTGGATATTTGGTCTGCACAAGGCATGAAAAATATTTTCGGTTCACCCGTTAAGGTAATCGAGATGGAGTCAGAGGCAGGCGCTGCAGGTACCATTCATGGTTCGCTGGGAACAGGTTCTCTGTCTACTACCTATACTGCTTCTCAGGGTTTACTTTTAATGATTCCTAACATGTATAAGATAGCGGCAGAACAGCTTCCATGCGTGTTTCATGTTGCAGCACGTACGGTTGCTACGCAGGCATTGAGCATTTTTGGCGATCACTCCGACGTTATGGCGTGTCGTCAGACGGGTTTTGCTATGCTTGCCGAAACAAATCCACAAGAGGTTATGGATTTATCACCTGTTGCACATATGGCTGCAATTGAAGGTCGTGTTCCGTTCATCAATTTCTTTGACGGATTTAGAACATCTCATGAGATTCAAAAAGTATCTATGTGGGACTTTGATCAACTTAAAAGTATGTACGATTTCCGCGCACTTCAGCGTTTTCGTGATCATGCGCTTAATTCTGAGCATCCACATATGCGTGGTTCTCACCAAAATCCTGATATTTTCTTCCAAAATCGCGAAGCATGTAACAGCGTTTATAACAATCTTCCAAGCATTGTTGAGTCGTGCATGGATCGTATTAACAAAAAGATTGGCACTAACTACGGTCTTTTTAATTACTATGGTGATCCTTGTGCAACGCGTGTTATTGTTTGCATGGGTTCGTTCTGTGATCCTATCGAAGAAGTTATCGATTACCTGCGCGCACAAGGCGAAAAAGTAGGACTTATTAAGGTTCGTCTGTTCCGTCCGTTTGTCGTAGAGCGTTTTGGTGAGGTTTTGCCAAAAACGTGCACACATATGGCTGTTTTAGACAGAACAAAAGAGCCAGGATCTATTGGCGAGCCTCTTTACCAAGATGTTGTATCGGCTTTGTACGAGCTTGGTCGAAGCGATATTTCAATAATTGGTGGTCGTTATGGCCTGGGCTCAAAAGATACTACTCCTGCTTCGGCATTTGCGGTGTTCAATGAGCTCAAAAAAGATAATCCTCAACGTGAGTTTACTATAGGAATCGTTGATGACCTTACGCATCTCTCGCTTGAGGAGGATCCTGATTGTCCTTCTACTGCTGATCCGTCTACCATTGAATGCAAATTCTGGGGCTTGGGCGGCGATGGTACCGTTGGTGCGAATAAAAACTCTATTAAGATCATTGGTAATCATACCAACAAATATGTTCAGGCGTATTTTCAGTATGACTCCAAAAAAACGGGTGGCGTAACTGTTTCGCACTTGCGTTTTGGTGACGCTCCTATTCGCAGCTCATACTATGTAACTAAGGCAAATTTTGTTGCATGCCATAACCCTTCTTATATTATTAAGGGCTTTAGAATGGTTCGCGACGTTAAGCCGGGCGGAACATTTTTAGTTAACTGTCAATGGGATTTTGATGAGTTTGATCGTCATCTTAATGCCGAGGCAAAACGCTACATCTATAAGAATAAAATCAAAGTTTACCTTATCAACGCTATCGATTTAGCACGTCAAGTTGGTATGGGTAAACGTACTAATACCGTTTTACAGTCGGCGTTCTTTGCACTTTCGGGCGTTCTGCCGTTTGATGACGCAATAAAGTACATGAAAGATGCAGCTACTAAGTCGTATTCCAAGAAGGGTCAAGCAATTGTTGAGGCAAACCACAAAGCTATCGATGCTGGTGCTTCTGCCTTTACGCAAATAGAGATTCCTGAAAGTTGGAAAGATATCCACGATGAAGTACATACAGTAGAACTTAAGGGTCGCGCCGAGATTGTTAAACAGGTGCGCACGCTCCTTAATCCTATCAATATGATGGAAGGCGATAAATTACCTGTTTCGGTCTTTAAGGAGCACGCTGACGGTCAATACGAACTAGGTACCGCAGCCTACGAAAAGCGCGGCGTTGCTGTTATGGTTCCACACTGGGATGAAACAAAATGTATTCAGTGTAATAACTGCTCATTTGTATGTCCTCATTCTACCATTCGTCCTATTGCGATGACCGAGGCAGAAGCCGCTGCAGCACCTGCTCAAATGCGTATGATTGACGCAAAAGGCAAGGGTGCCGAAGGCCTTAAGTTTGCGATTGCTGTTTCGCCGCTTGATTGTATGGGCTGCACCAATTGTGTATACGTTTGTCCAAAAGATTGTCTTACAATGGTTCCCACCGAACAAGAGCTTGATCAGCAAGAAGTTTGGGATTACGCCGTTGACGAGGATAACGTTTCGGAAAAAGAGCAGCTCGAAAACACAACAATTAAAGGCTCGCAATTTAAAAATCCTCACCTTGAATTCTCGGGTGCATGTGCAGGTTGCGCAGAAACAAGTTATGCGCGTTGCGTAACTCAGCTCTTTGGTAACAGGGCGTTTATTTCTAATGCAACGGGTTGTTCTTCAATTTGGGGCAATCCATCCACGTGTTCGCCGTTTACGCTTAATAAAAAAGGCCAAGGACCAGCGTGGAATAATTCGCTGTTCGAAGACAATGCCGAGCACGGTTTAGGTATGTTGTTGGGCTACGAAGCTCAACAAGCGCGTTTGGTGGCATCCACCAAGCAACTTATTGCATCTTCTGAAGTTTCCGATGATTTCCGTGCCGTGGCGCAGCTTTGGATAGATTCGCACAAACAAGCAGGGGACTCAGAAGTTACTGCAGCTGCTTATATTGCACAGCTTGAAAAGCTCAATTCGCCTGTAGCGCAGGACATCTTAGCCAATAAAGACTTCATGACTAAGAAATCGTTCTGGATCTTTGGTGGCGACGGTTGGGCATACGATATTGGCTTTGGTGGTCTTGACCATGTTCTTGCATCAGGTCACAACATTAATGTTTTTGTCTTTGACACCGAGCTGTACTCCAATACAGGTGGTCAGGCATCCAAAGCATCTAATCTTGGTCAGGTGGCGCAGTTTGCCGCAAGTGGTAAAAAAGTTTGCAAAAAGCCGCTCGGTGAGCTTGCAATGAACTATGGGTATGTCTATGTTGCTCAAGTTGCAATGGGTGCAAATCCTGCCCAAACACTTAAGGTTGTTGCAGAGGCCGAGGCCTATGATGGTCCATCGTTGATTATTGGATACTCTCCTTGCGAAATGCATTCCATTAAAGGTGGTATGGCTAACTGTCAAAACGAAATGAAACGTGCGGTTGATTGTGGATACTGGAACTTATTCCGCTTTAATCCTGCGGCTCCTAAGGGTCGTAAGTTTACGCTGGATTCAAGAGAGCCTAAGGGTGGATACCGTGAGTTCCTTATGAACGAATCTCGTTATGCGCGCCTGACGCGAGAGTTCCCCGATCAAGCAGATGAGTTGTTTGAGAAAAACGAAGAGTCTGCAATGCAGCGCTGGGAGCATCTTGTTCGCCTGAAGGAACTGTATAAAAACGAGTAAGGTATTGTATAAAAACGAGTAGCACGTTAAAAACTGCCGGTAAACTTTTACCGGCAGTTTACATATACATTATGATGTTTACGATTTTATGTACACGCCCTAAGCTCGTTTTTTGAGAAAAGCATGTGATACTGTGTAAAAATCTACTTGGTTTCCTGGTCATTTTTACACAAAAGAGGTGTGAGTATTCCCTGTGATACGACATCCACGCGATGTGTCGCGCGCGATAGGGCGGTGTATAAGCATCTGCGCGATACGTCTTCTTTTTCTTCTGTATCACAAGGATAGTTGGCGGTTTGTGCATCAGCTAAAATGACATGGTCAAATTCAAGGCCCTTGGCAAGTTTTAAGTTCATGATAACTACGCCATGCTGTGGCAAAATGCTGTTTGCGTTTATACGTGTAATCGCATGAGCTCCGTCGTGTAAGCGCTGTGCAAGCCATTTTGCGCCACGTTCTTCGCGTGTAATGATGGCACATAATTCCTGCGGATCTCGCGCGTCTACCAGCTTTTGTAAGCTTTCGACATAGGCTTTGGCATCGTGCTCATCACAGCTGATAAAATGCGGTTTTTCGCCTTCCATCTGCACCGATACAATGTCGGTACCTTCGCGCGCCGAAAAAATACTCCAAAACAAATCTGTAATTTCCTTACTGGAACGATAACTCGTTGACAAGAACATGTGTTTGTATGCAATATTGGCGTGAGCTAAGACGTGCTCGATATCGGAAAAGCTACTGCGATTGATGGTGAGTGCTTGTCGCTCGTCTCCTGCAAAAATAAAATGCGCACCATGAAACGTTTGTGTAAGCACATAGAGTTGTGCTGGTGTGTAATCTTGCACTTCATCGATAACTACAAACCGTGCTCCCTTAAACGTACTATCACACAACAGCAGGTGGAGGTAATATATTTCAACCGATGTGGGGTGCTCGCGGGTAAGATTGTGTTGTGCAATATGAGCAAAATTAAGCCAACTTACGCATTCGATTGCCTCATGTGCCTCGTCATACAAATAATGTGCGTAAATACGTGCGTATTTTAAGGTATCTTCTGCAGTTTGTGGAGCAATAACTGCATTAAAAATTTGCATTTGCTGCTCTACGTCAAGTTCACAAAGCGCCTCTTGAAAATCTTCTGTTTGAGCCAGTGCAGTAATGCGTCTGTCAAGTCGTGTATGCAACTCGTCTTTGACAAGGGCAATACGTTTGCGATTCCATCCGATAGCAGCAAACTTTTCGAGCGCCGATTTAATACTTGCCACTTTAAGTAGTACGGTGTCGCGGTACTTTATTTCTTGAATATCTTTATCATTAATTTGTATATGTGGAAGCATATGCTCAAGATCATGCAGGTCTTCGATGGTGGTTGCCACACCGCTTCCATACGTAGAAAGACCAAGACGTGCTATAAATGATTTCCATGTAAACGTCTGTGGATTCTGTTCACCTAGCTGCGGTAAAACCATATTAATATATTGAGCAAAAACATCATTGGGCGCAAAAAAGTAAATATCCTTACTGCTGAGCGTATCCTTTTGCTGGTACAGCAGATACGCTATGCGCTGCAGCAAAACCGAAGTTTTACCCGATCCTGCAATACCATCAATAAGCAGAGCCTCTACATCTTTGTAGCGAATAATTTTGTTCTGTTCACGCTGAATCGTAGCAGTAATTGCCTGAAGCTTTTCCGAGTGACGACGAGCAAGTGCTTGTTTCAAGAGAGCGTCCTCAATAGCGATGTCCGAATCAAAATATGCACGCAAACAATCGCGCACAATATCAAATTGGCGGCGCAAACTAAGTGTCACTTGGCGTTTTTTACCATTAACTTCGTATGTTATCAGCCCATTTTCTTGATTATAGTAGGTTTGTGCAATAGGACTACGCCAGTCAACAACCAAAGGAATTCGGTGCTCATCGGTAATACCAGCAGCCCCAATATACACACTTTGCGGCGGACGACCAGCGCGCATTTGCAAAACAACTTTGGCAAAATATGGTTGTAACAAAAGGGTGTCAATGCGTTTAAGTCTATCCGCGTCAAAATCGTGTTTTTGATTGTAAACGTCTATAACAGCGTTAAGCGTTTCAATTGCGGCATACGTTTCCATTGCCTCGTCATCCGAGCCAAAGTTTTGGCGGACTTCGCTTGACATTTCTTTAAGATCTTTTTGTGCGCGTTCGTGCGCTTTAATCATCTGCGCTTCTAAGGTCTTTTTCTCTTGGACGAGTTTGGCATACACGTCGTGCAGATGCTTTTCTTCTGTGCGAAAAACTTCATCTGATCGCGTATCACTG
>CAMXVQ010000047.1 GCA_947252455.1 uncultured Atopobium sp.
GTTCATACACCTGGATTTGAAGTAACTTTATTAAAGGAGGAATCATGACAGACATTAAAATTTCCGGTCGTAAGGTTTCCGTAAGTGACGCGTTGCGCGATCATGTGCAACTTAAAGTAGGAGATGCGCTTAAGGTCTTTGATATTACGCCGATGACCTGTGATGTTGTTCTTCGTGTAGATAAAAATCATTCAAATCCTGATCGTAAAACCTGCGAAGTTACCGTTTATGTGCGTAATAATGTAGTTCGTGTTGAAGCAAGTTCAGAAGATATGTATGCCGCTATTGACGCTGCAAGCGACAAAGTTACTAGGCAGTTGCGCAAATATAAAACACGTATTATTGATCGCAAACAACGCTCTCAAGCGCCTGCACCAGCGCCAGCTAAGGATCTGTCAGACTTAATTGACGAGGTTGCCGATGACGACATGCTGGTTCGTGAGAAGTATATTGATCTTCATCCTATGACCGAAGAAGAAGCGCTTGTACAAACGGATTTAATTGGTCATGACTTTTATGTGTTTGAAAATGCAACAACTGGGTTAATTAATGTTGTTTATCATCGTCATAACGGTGGATACGGTATTATTAAACCTAAACTTGAAACAGAAGATGGCGAGTAGTTGTATTCATAGAGCGCATGCGTGCGGTTGCATTTCATAATCACATGTGTTAAAACTGCGCCATCTTAACCGTTTGTGAGGATTGATTATGGATACAAACCAGTATAGCTCGATGGATGAACAGACAAAATTCGCCGACGTTCAAAGCAGTAAGCAGGATTATCCGTGTCGGAATAACATTCATATTATTGTGGATTCTACCTCGGATTTTTCGCCAGCTATTATTAAGCGCTTGGGTTTGGAAGTCATTCCGTTTACCTACATTGATGAGGCAGGCATAGAGCACATGGATGACATGTGGCAAACTATGTCTGCCCACGATTTTTATGAGTGCATGAGAAAAAATCCTAAGATGCACTTTTCTACAACGGCAGTAACTCCTGGTAGATACTATGAGTATTTTGAACGCTGTGCTCAAAAGGGAACGCCAACGCTGTATTTATGCCTGTCGAGTGGATTGTCGTCTTCGATTGAATCGGCACGCCGTGCGCAAGCAATGATTAAAGAAAAATTCCCTGATTTTGAGCTTTACGTGCTTAACAATCGTTGTGATTCAGCAGCAGGGGAGTTGCTTGCTATTGAGGTTGCTCATCAAGCATCGCTGGGTTTAACTGCTCAAGAAGTATATGAATGGGCGCGCGATGCTCGTTATTTCCTGCAGGGATTCTTTACGCTTGAAAACTTTGATGCACTTGCAGCTGGAGGAAGAATTCCTCCAGCGGCGGCGAGTGTGGGCGGAAAGCTTAATATTAAACCGGTGCTTTCGTATGATCTTAACGGTGCGCTTACCTTGCGCGGAATGTGTCGTGGTCGTAAAAAAGCACTCAAAGCTATGATTCAGGCATTTGAAGCAGGATATGCAAAAGATACATCATTGCCGCTTGCGATTGTTTCAACCGATGCCGAAAAAGATGCCGATTGGCTTGAAAAAGAAATCAGAAAAGTTAAAGGTTGCGAGCGCGTAACTATTATCCGCTCTCAAGTGTCGCCTATTTTAGGCTCACATGTTGGGCCAGGCATGGTTGCTATGGTTTATTGGGGTACAGACAGAAGGTGCGAACAGTCTTTAACCGATAAAATCGCGCAAAAAATCAAGAGAACTATGGGCGGAGCAGTTTCGTAGTCAGCCTCAGACGCGCATTTTGGTATATCGTACACATCTGTTTTCTTACTAAGGATTGATTCATCTATGAAGCAACGTATTACAACCGTGGCGTGGATCGGCACTGGAATTATGGGTGCACCTATGGCGCACCATCTTCTTCGTGCAGGATATCACCTGATTGTGCATTCGCATACTAAACAAAAGGCTCAAGCGCTCATTCAAGCAGGTGCACAGTGGGCAGAAGATGTTGCTTGCGCAGTGCGTCATGCTGACGCTGTATGCACTATGCTTGGCTATCCGCAAGATGTTGAAGATGTTTATCTTACGCAGACGGGCATTTTGCAAAACGTTGCTAAAGATACCTGGATTATCGACTTTACCACGTCATCTCCGCTGCTTGCTCAAGAAATTCATCAGGCAGCGGCTCTTAAGCATTGCGTTGCATTTGATTGTCCGGTAACAGGAGGCGAAACAGGAGCAAAAACAGCTCATCTTACCGCCCTTATCGGAGCTCGTGAACAAGATATTTTGCCTGTTGTTCCTTTGATTTCTGCTTTTGCAAGCAAGCGATTTTACTTTAATGAAGCTGGAAAAGCGCAGGTTGCAAAACTTTGTAATCAGGTTTCTCTTGCTTCTTGTATGGTTGGTTATGCAGATGCCCTTGCGCTTGCTAAGCAATCTGGTTTAGATACTGCGCAGGTTATTGATATGATTTCATCGGGCATGGGTTCTTCGCGTGCGCTTTGTGAGCTGGCTCCTAAGTCTTGTGATGGTGATTATAAGCCTGGCTTTATGGTTGCCCACATGAAAAAAGATTTATCACTTGCTCTTGAACATGCTCAAGAGGTTGAGGTTTCATTACCTGGTGCGGATACCGCGTATAACCTCTACGATATGCTTTGCGATATTGGAGGAAAACGTCTGGGAACTCAGGCAATCTCTTTGCTCTATGAAGACGAAGCACAAGGTGTTGCGGCAGGACTTGATTGGTCGGCATATCAAAAGGATTTGTATGTAGACAGCGAACAAGAATCACCATCGTCTGCTCAATCGTCTGCTGATACGCATGAGCCGAAGTCTTGCGTGCAAGATCAAGACACCAGAGATGCTGCTTCATCTTATACGAGCGGCCAAGAGGAATCTGCTGATTCATCCGATGACGCGCGCAGCGATATGCAGGGTCTTTTGGACAATTGGATGAAATAAGGATACGGTATGCCAACATTTAATTTTGCTTCTTTTGGTGTGGCGCTTATAGCGGTGCTTATGCTTTTGTTTGGTATGGTACTTGGTACAAAAATTGGATCCGAACTTGCCAAAAACTGTATAAATCATAAAGATTATTGGATAGCACATCTTAAAATCCTGGTAATGGGTGTTTTGATATCCGCTTTTGTGTGTTGGTTAAACCTTATTGTGTTGGCGGGCATTCCTATTGGCGCTATGGCAAGTGCTATCACGGTGCTCAAAATGGATTTTGGCGAGAGCGTGGGCGTTTGGAAATTTCACGACAAGTTCTTTCGCGTTAATAAAGATCATGTGCAGCGCGGAAAAACCAAGCAAAGCCGTCGTCGTGCGGAAGAGGTGCGTCGTTCTTTGCGCGATAATACCGATGTTCCCGAATATATAAGCGTAAGCGATAAGTAGTAAGTACATAAGCGTGAACAATAAGCAGGCGCACCTTTTAAACGAGCTCACAAATATATACTTCGTAAAATTTATAAATACTGTTGTCCTTACAAACACGGCGTTAATTATGCTGTCCATACGATATAATTACATGTAATATGCGATGTGTCTGATATTTATTTTTGCGTGTCAGCAGAGTATTAACAGGTATTTTATAGCTTTTACGTATATACAGACACGTCTTACAGAAAGGGTACTATTTGAGTGACATCAATCAACGATCAATAGCTGTTTTTATTGATTACGAAAATTTTGCGGCTGGGGCAGGCGCATCAAAAAATAAAACGTCTTTGCACGGTAAGCGCGCGCAGCCAAACATGAAATGCGTGTTTAGCAGGCTTGTTGATAAAGGCCGTATTACCTTAAAACGTGCTTATTGCGACTGGCAGCGTTTTAAGCAAGATGTTACGCCTCTGCATGAGTTGGGTATCGAGCTTATAGAGATTCCCGATCGTTCGTCTACAGGCAAGAATTCTGCTGATATTCGTTTGGCTGTTGACGCAACAGAGATGTGCCTTACCAAAGATCATATCGATACATTTGTGATTCTTTCGGGTGATTCAGATTTTTCGCCTTTGGTATCAAAATTAAAAGAATTTGGAAAAACCGTTATTGGAATAGGCGCAAAACCTATTACCAGCTCGCTTTTGGTTGAAGTTTGCGATGAGTTTATCTTTTACGAAGACATTTTATCGCAGGCTGGAATTCCCGAGTTTAAAGACATTGTACCTGCCGAAAAACACCCCTGCTATCAGCTTTTGCTCGAAACAATTGACGCCCTTCAGCATGAAAACGATTCGGCTATTTTTGCTTCGCACTTAAAAATAACCATGATTCGTAAGTGTCCTCAATTTTCAGAGAGAAGCTATGGCTATAGGTGCTTTTCGGCTTTGTTGGAAGAAGCTGCAAAGCTGCAGCTTATTACCATTCATAATGATGAGAAAAAAGGTTCTGTTATGATAGACGGCTTTTCAGAACGCTAAGAGAGGAGTTGTTATGGAAGAGATAGATTATACAAAAATTCCTTTGGAAAATTTGGTCACGGGCCTGCGCAGCACGCGTCGTCGTGAACGTCAAGATTGTGCTCATGAGCTGGTTTCGCGTTGCTCACAAAATCCTGAGGCAGCGCTTGAGCACATACGCCCCCTACAAAAAGCGCTTACCTGCACCGAGGCGCAAACGCGCTGGGAAGTGCTTAATGCTTTGGCTGTACTTGCTCCCTATGATGTTAAGGCTGTGGGAAAGTCGTTTAGAGATGCAGAGACTTGCTTGTTTGACGATGAGTCGGCATCTGTACGTTTAGCGGCGTGTAGATTTTTAGTTGCCTATGGCAGCCAAACTGAGAAAAATTCTGATAAATCATGGGCCGTCTTGGATGAGTTTATCCAGTGTTACCACGGCGACCCTGAATATCGCGATATTTTAAAGATGATGCTAACGTTTGCGCAGGCACATATTTCTCGTAAAACGCGCACCGCCATGAAGAAGCGTTTTGAATTTGATGCGCATAATTCAGATGGTTATATAAATAAGTTTTCCGTTGAAATTATTGAGGAGTTAAAAAAAGAGGAATAAGATTTATTGTAAGCAATTTTAACGTTACACTAAGATGTGCATAACAGTTGCATAGATCAGTTGCATGGTTAACTCCATGCAAAAATCGGAGGTTTTTATGGGTTCAAATTCAAATGGGAATTATGGGATGCATGCCCAGGATAATTCTTTGCATAAAGCAACGGGTACACGTCCTGCACCACGCGAGATTGTGTTGCCTAAAGGTGCTGATAAAGCAAATAAGCATCATTCGGGATCATTTTTGCTTCTTGTTGTTGCACTCCTTATCGTATTAATTGTGGGAATGTGCTTGGGTCACTATATTCAAGGCTTGCCCTTCCCAAGTTTTGGCGGCCAAGGTGCTGCTGCATCGCAGACACTTACTGACGATAGTGTAAAGCAAGCTATTGCAACGTACGAACTTGACGGTAAGCGTGTAGATGTCCTTGCAAAAGATGTTATTGCACAAAAGCGTTCGCTTGATAGCTCTAAGAGTGACGATGGTACCTATGCAAAGCCATCTGCCGAAGAAATTATGGGTTACATTCGTACTCAGTTACTCAAAAAAGACGCGGCTGATCAAGGCATTGATGCTTCTGACGACGAAGTCTCAGAATTTGCAAAGAATTCTTTGGGAACCGACGATATGTCATTACTTGCTAAAAGTTATGGTATGGATGAAGACAACGTTAAGGAATTGCTTCGCACGTCTGTAATTTTGGACAAACTTCGCAAACAGGTTGTTACCACCAAGGTTCCTACGCTTCCTTCTGTTCCCAAACCGCCAGCGGCTGGCAAAGAGCAAGAGCCTTCTGCTGAATATGCAAAATATATTATTGATCTTGCAGGCGATGAATGGGATAGCTCAGCCGATACATGGAAATCCAAGGACAGCGCTTTTGCTAAGGGGTTAAGCAAGTTTAAGATTTCGAGCAAAGGTACAACCTACGACGCAGTCCGCATTGCATACTCACTTGCTTTGCAAAAGGTAAATCAAGTTAAACAGGCAAGCGACGAAGAGTGGAGAACGTACGTGAACAAAACATTTAGTCGCGTGACGGTTACGATTAACACGCTTGGCGCTTAAAAGGTATTTGTTGTTCCGTTTGTAAGTAACAGGTATAAGCGTTCATTGAGCTCCAGCTCCGCTGCTTGTGGCACTCATAAGATTGGTAAAAGCTTGTCTTGCATAAAGGCAAGCTTTTTTGGTACGAAGTTTTGCAATTTTGGTTAAATAATGCATAGCAGAATTTTCGCTTGAAATATAGCCGGTTTTCCGTATAGTAGATAGGCGTATGTTTTCAAACATCGCATAACATACGCCTATGGTAGGCCAGCTTAGCTCAGTTGGTAGAGCACCGCTCTCGTAAAGCGGGGGTCACCAGTTCAAGTCTGGTAGCTGGCTCCAGTTTTTTATCCTTATGTTCGTTAGAGCTTTTAAACTTATTGCGCGTGCTTTGCGCATATAACAGCGCGAATTTATTTACATGTTCCCTGCAGTTTATTTAATTTTAGATTTATCAACACGAATTTTGAAAACTCATATTTCTTGGGATAGATAAGATAATTTTAAGTAAACAAAAAAGACCTACTA
>CAMXVQ010000048.1 GCA_947252455.1 uncultured Atopobium sp.
AATTGTATTGGTATACCAACCGTTGGCGGCGAAATTGCTTTTGATGAATCATATCAAGGAAATCCGCTGGTTAACGTTATGTGCGTTGGTCTCATGAAAACGTGCGACTTAAAGCTTGGTCGTGCAGCTGGAGCTGGAAATTCTATCATTTATGTAGGCGCAAAAACTGGTCGTGACGGCATTCACGGTGCAACGTTTGCAAGCGAGGAATTTGATACCACTAAAAAGTCTAAGCGTTCTGCTGTTCAAGTAGGAGATCCTTTTATGGAAAAGCTCCTTTTGGAAGCGTGCTTAGATATCATTACAACCTGTCCTAATGAGTTGGTAGGTATTCAAGACATGGGTGCAGCCGGCCTTGTTTCTTCTAGTTCGGAAATGGCTTCAAAAGCGCATATGGGCATGGAGCTCAACCTTGATTTTGTTCCTCAGCGCGAAACACATATGACGCCATACGAAATGATGCTCTCCGAATCTCAGGAGCGTATGCTTTTATGTGTTGCAAAAGGTCACGAAGATAAAATTATTCAGATTTGTAAAAAGTACAGCTTGGATGCGGTAAAAATTGGTGAAGTTTGCGAAGGACACCAATATAAGCTGTATCACAAGGGCAAGCTGGTTGCTGATATTCCTGTTGATGCGTTAAGTGAAGATGCACCTGTATATGAAAATGAGTCGCGCGAGCCTCAGCGTATTGCGCAGGCGCCTCAAGAGCAGTATACGCCCTGCTTTGCCGATGCAACTCAGACGCTTAAGAATCTGTTGGCGACTCCTACCATTGCTTCTAAAAAGCGCGTATACGAAACCTACGATACCATGGTACGTACGTCTACGGTTGTGGGGCCAGGCTCATCAGCTGCAGTTATTCGTGTTCGTGGAACTAACAAAGCGCTTGCCGCTACCACCGATTGCAACGCGCGCTACATCTATCTTGATCCCTTTGTGGGAGGTCAAATTGCTGTTTGCGAAGCTGCGCGCAATTTAGTGGCAACAGGCGCTGAGCCTTTGGCAATTACAGATTGTTTAAACTTTGGAAATCCAAAAGATCCCGAGATATTCTACGAAATTAAAGAAAGTGCACGTGGCATTGGCGATGCTTGTTCTGCCCTTAAAACGCCTGTTGTTTCGGGAAATGTATCGCTTAATAACGAGACAAATGGTCATGCTATTATGCCAACTCCTATGATTGGCATGGTGGGCTTGATCGAAGATTTATCGCATATTACTTCCTCTCATTTTAAAACAGCTGGTGATGTAATTTATACGCTTGGCGCAACGAGCGACGATTTTAATGGCTCTGAGCTGCAAAATCTTGAGTGCGGAAGTGTAAGCGGAAAGCTTTTTGCCTTTGACCTTGAGGCGGAAGTGCATAATCAAGAGCTCATTTTGCGCGCAATTAAAGATGGATTTGTTTCTGCATGTACCGACGTGAGCGAAGGTGGACTGGCAGTTGCTTTAAGCGAGTGTTGCTTTGAGCATGGCGTTGGAGCTACGGTTGCGCTTGATATGCATACGCCGCGCATATTTGCCGAAACGCAATCACGTTTTGTTTTAAGCGTTCCTCAAGATAAGCGTTCTGCGTTTGAGCAAGCCTATGGAGCTCAATTTAAGCAGGTAGGCTATGTAACCGATGAAGCAGAGTTGCGTATTACCACATTGGATGAGCAGCTGAGTGTTTCCGTGGAAGAGCTTAAGCGCTGCTGGGAAACAACTATTTCGCGTCACATGTAGGAGCAGGAGATCATATGACCGAAACAACTTTTATGCACGAATATGACGCGCAGGCAGGCGAACTTGTAAGCTGCGATTATCAAGACATTGCCCAAGATGAGCCGCATGAAGAGTGTGGTCTCATTGGTGTGTATCATCACTGTGACGCAAGCCTTTTAAGTTTCTTTGGGCTTATTGCGTTGCAACATAGAGGTCAAGAAGGCGCAGGGATTGTAAGTTTTACTAACCGCGATAAAGATGGAGCGGCGCAGCCGCGTGTTCATCAAAAACGTGGTCTTGGGCTGGTGAGTGAAGTTTTTTGTCAGCGTAAGGATTTCTCTGAACTTCCGGGCGATATTGCATTAGGACATGTCCGTTATTCAACTTGTGGTGATGCGTCAATTAATAATATTCAGCCATTTGTATTCAGATTTTCGGATATAAATGTAGCGCTTGCGCATAACGGCAATCTTGTAAACAGCACAACACTGCGAAAACGTCTTGAAGACCAAGGAGCTATTTTTAATTCCACCAGTGACTCAGAGATTTTAATGCATCTTATTCGTCATAGTTCAAAAAGCTCGTTTCATGAGCAGATAAAAGACGCACTTCTGCAGGTAAAAGGTGGATTTACTTATATTTTAGCAACGGGCGATGAGTTGATTGGTGCCTGTGACCCCTGCGGTTTTAGGCCTTTGGTTGTAGGAAAACTGGGCGACGGTGCATATTGTATGGCAAGCGAATCGTGCGCGCTTAATCAAATTGGTGCATCATTTTTATTTGATGTTGAGCCCGGTGAAGTAGTGTTTATTAAAGACGGTCAGGTTACGCGTGAATATTATACAAACCACCATCAACAGGCAATTTGTGCTATGGAGTATATCTACTTTGCGCGACCCGATTCTGTTATTCACGATGTATGCGTTCATACAGCGCGCAAACGCTCTGGCGAAATTCTTGCGCATGAAGCTCCGTGTCCGCAGGCCGATTTGGTGATAGGTGTACCCAATTCTTCGCTTTCTGCAGCTATGGGCTATGCTGAAGCGTCGGGCTTGCCTAACGAAATGGGGCTCGTTAAAAATCAGTATATTGGCAGAACATTTATACAACCTACTCAAGCCGAACGCAGGCGAGGCGTACGCATGAAGTTGTCGGCGGTGCGCAAGATTGTTGAAGGTAAAAGCATCGTGATGGTTGATGATTCAATTGTGCGTGGCACTACCTCGCGTTTAATTGTTGCACTGCTCTTTGAAGCTGGTGCGCGTGAAGTGCACGTACGCATTGCGAGTCCCGCTCTTAAATATCCGTGTTTTTATGGAATTAATATTTCTGATACGCGTGAGCTTATTGCAGCAGGTCACAGCCTTGAATATATTAGGTCCTTTATTGGAGCAACATCACTTGCGTATTTAAGTGAGCAAGGTCTTATTAAAGCGATCGATCTGCATGTAGATGCTCCGTATCAAGGTTTGTGCATGGCGTACTTTAACGGTGACTATCCAACACGCTTGTTTGACTACGAGCAGGATTACAAAGCCTCTCTTGCCGAGGTAAATCAAGTGCCGCTTAAACATGCTTCGCATATTACCGATCGTGTCCAATAACACAGGCGTGCATGTACGAGGTGTTTTGCATCGCAAATGGAAAGGATTCTTATGAGCCAAAATGCATATTCTCAAGCAGGTGTTGATGTAGAAGCAGGTTATGAAGCTGTATCTCGTATAAAAAAACATGTTCATGCAACATACCGAAAAGAAGTTTTGGGCGATCTAGGTGGCTTTGCTGGTTTGTTTTCGCTTAAAGACTTTCACTTTGACGATCCCGTTTTAGTTTCGGGAACCGATGGTGTTGGTACCAAAATCCTGTTAGCAAAGCAACTTAATCAACTCGATACTGTTGGCATAGACTGTGTTGCTATGTGCGTAAACGATGTTCTTGCGCAAGGCGCTGAGCCCCTGTTTTTCCTCGATTACATAAGCGTGGGCAAAAACTCGCCTGAACGTATGGAAGCGTTGGTTAAAGGCGTGTGTGAGGGGTGTAAACAAGCAGGAGCTGCGCTTATTGGCGGCGAAATGGCAGAGATGCCTGGTCTGTACGAATCTGATGAGTTTGATTTAGCAGGCTTTTGTGTGGGCATTGCCGAGCGTCGTGCACTTTTGCATACATCGTTGGTGCACGAGGGTGATGTACTTGTAGGATTAGCATCCTCGGGTATACATTCAAATGGATTTAGTCTTGTTCGCTCTATTTTAGGTCAATCGCTCTCGCAACATCCTGAGCTTTTGGAGCCTACTAAAATCTATGTAAAAAGCGTTCTTCCGCTTGTACAGCAAGGGCTTATTCACGGGATTTCTCATATCACAGGCGGTGGATTTGTTGAAAACATTCCGCGTATGTTGCCGCGTGATTTGCGAGCTCATATATACGATGGATCATGGGATAAACCAGCCGTCTTTAGCATGCTTCAAGAGCAGGGTAATCTTGAGTACGCTTCTATGTTTGAATATTTTAATATGGGCATTGGTCTTGTCCTTTCTATTAGTAAAGACGATGTTCAAAAGGTAATGAATGCTCTAAAAACCGAAGGTGAACGGGTGTTTGCTATTGGTTGTGTAGAGAAAGCTGATTCCATAGAACATGGCTCATCTGTATATTTACAAGATAGACCACAAATTGTTATAGACGCCAAGACCTCTGAGGAGCACTAAGTTATGAAACTTGCTGTTTTTGCATCGGGTTCTGGAACAAATTTTGAAGCTATCTATGATATCTGCTGTCGTCAAACGCGTGTTTTAGAAATTGCGCTTCTTTTTTGTGACAACCCAAATGCGTATGTGTGTACGCGCGCTAAAAAATTAGGCGTTCCGCTTGAGGTTTTCTCTCCTTGTGATTTTGCAACGCGTGCAGATTACGAGCAAGCTCTTGTTGCACTTTGCAAGCGCTATAAAATAGATTTTGTGGCATTGGCAGGCTATATGCGTATTTTACATAAACCTATGTTGGACGCATTTCCTCAAAAAATCATCAACATTCATCCTGCGCTTTTACCCTCTTTTCCAGGAGCTACAGCTATCGCAGATGCTTTTGCTGCAAAAGTAAGGATTTCAGGGGTAACCGTTCATTACATTGACGAGGGAATAGACACAGGAACAGTTATAAGTCAAGTGCAAGTTCCTCGCTTTGACAATGATACTCTTGATAGTTTTGAAGCGCGTATTCATGAAGCAGAGCATTTGTTATACCCTTCTGTTTTGATAAAAATTGCCTGTAAAAGTACGTTTGATACTGATGAACTCGTGAGTGCGTAATATATCGTGTACGAAGCACAAGAAGCACAAGAAGCACAAGAAGCACAAGAAGCACAAGAAGCACAAGAAGCACGAAAGGATGTCTCATGGACATATTGGTTGTAGGTTCTGGTGGACGCGAACACGCCTTAGCGCGCTCGTTTGCGAAATCGCCTCACGTGACACACGTTTTTTGCGCACCTGGTAATCCAGGCATGTGCGCTGAAAAGATATCATGTGTTCCAATTTCTCAAGATGACTTTAAGGGATTAGCCGATTTTTGCGTACAACATAACATCGATTGGACATTTGTTGGACCCGAGTTACCTCTCTTTTCTGGCATTGTTGATTATTTTGAGGCACGCGGGCTCAAAATTTTTGGCCCAACTCAAAAAGCTGCACAAATAGAATCATCAAAATCATTTGCTAAAGACTTGATGGAAGCACATCACATTCCTACGGCAAAATATTCAGTTCATACCTCTTATGAAAGTGCATTAGATGCTGTAAAAAAACAGTGTGTCACCTCGTCTCATTTTGCTCCTATTGTTATTAAAGCCGACGGTCCAGCGGCAGGTAAAGGGGTTATTATTGCTCGTACTTTACACGACGCAGACCAAGCGCTTCAAGAAATATTTACACTTCATGAGTTTGGAAGCCAAACAAAAGTGGTTCTTGAAGAGTTCCTTGAAGGTCCTGAGTTTTCGTTCTTTACTCTTGTATATGGCAATAGTCGTATCTATTTACCCTGTGCACAAGATTTCAAGCGCCAAGGTACGGGAGATACTGGCTTAAATACAGGAGGCATGGGCGCGTATACGCCTGTTCCCTTCGTAACA
>CAMXVQ010000049.1 GCA_947252455.1 uncultured Atopobium sp.
GTGGATCGCATATGACAGTTACCGATTTAAAATTTTTGGCGGCACTTCTTAACATTGAAGGACCGCCAATATCTATGTGTTCTATTGCATTATCAAGCGTGCAACCGTCTTGTGACACTGCTTTTTCAAACTCGTACAAATTGGTGCATACCAAATCAATCATCGGAATATTTTGCGCTTGTGCGTCACGCATATCTTCCTCGCATGATCTTCTACATAAAAGACCACCGTGGATACGCGGATGAAGCGTTTTAACGCGCCCACCCATCATCTCGGGCGAGCCCGTATAGCCTTCAATACCAACAAGTGGAATGCCAGCTTCTGCTAAGACGCGTGCTGTTCCCCCGGTACTAATAATTTCGAACCCAAAATCATGCACAAGATGCGCTGCAAAATCGCAGATTCCATCTTTATTGGTAACCGAAAGCAAAGCTCGTCTAATAGCTGTTTGTGCCATAAAAACCCCTTTATTGCTCCTACGTACACCATATGATCTGTGCTTCTTCTCCTTATGCGAAGCTTGGCGAGCCAAACTCTTGAACACATCGGAAAAGCTGCGTACTATCATTGTATAAAACCTAACAGCAATACGGACTAAACCAACAAATACAACGAGAAATCGTAACCTAACGGCAATTATTTATAGAAACACAAGGGATACGTGGTGCATACGCCATCAAGATGCGCGGCGCAAAAAAATCACACCCGCGTATAAAACGACAAGGCGTGATAAAAAATATGCAGGTTATAAGCCTGCAACAGGCACATATGCGGTGAACATGTGCTTTGTAACAGCAAGAAAGCACATGTTCACACAACACCGTACTATTTGTTAAGCAGCAAGTTTTTTGCCTGCCTCGGCCAATGCATCTAATGCATCGTCATCGGGCTCAAGGTTAGCAATAATGGTGTCAATAACATTTGCACCCTGATCTTCAGCAGAAGCCTTCCAGGTGTCCATCCACTCTCCTGTACCCCAGTCATAGCTTCCAAAAAGGACAAACGGCTTGTCACCTGCATCGGCAACAACATCGTTAAAAAGTTCTTCAAAATCAGGGTCAAGCTCTTCTGCACCCATAGCAGGGCAACCAAATGCAAATGCATCATAATCGGCAGCTTCATCGGCTGTAAACGAAGTCCACTCAATAGCTTCAGTACCTGCAGCGTCTGCTAAGGCATTTGCCATGGCTTCTGTGTTACCTGTTTGGCTCCAATATACAACAGCAACCTTACTCATAAAACCTCCTTATACCAACGTCTGACATGACACTCAAACGTGTTATACCCACATATATGAATATGTACATGCTCTTGGTACCAATGTACCCTATCCGCTTGCGGAATAACATTATTTTTGGTCTATGCTACATGATTTTTTCTGGTATTGGTAGTAATTTTTTTCTCAACGGTTTGCAGATATGCTCAATATCACAGGTGCTAAAATGTAAAGCAGCTCTTACATGTCTTGACGATCTACATTCTTTTATCCCGTGAACACGCCCTACGTAGTACAATCAGTATGTGCAAACTCTCATATATTCCAAAGAGTTGTAGCGTGCTTGTATAACTTTGATAAGCGACAAAAAACTACCGATTACAGATAATTACAATTTCACTATAAAAATTGGGTAATAAACGTTTACAGTAGTACCAACTATCTAGCTATCACGGGGGTTATCTATGATAAGAACAGGAACCTTAGGAACATTACCAAATGGACTTCTTGCCCGTACTTATACGCTTACCTGCAAAAATGTAAGTGTTACACTTACCAATTATGGCGCAACACTTCTTAAGGTGGTAACGCCCGATAAAAACAAGCATCCCGACGATATTTTGTTGGGCTACCAAAATATAAAAGGTTATCTTGGACAAAATGTTGCCTGCTATGGAGCAACTATAGGCCCTGTAGCCAATAGAAGCGAATTTGCACAGATTATGTTTAACGATCGTGTGTATCACTTGCCTCAAAATGATGGGCCGCGCAAACAGAATAATCTCCATACAGATTTAGAGAACGGCTTGCACAAAAAACTTTGGGGTGCAAAAGTTGATAAAGAACATAACACCGTAATACTTACCTGCTCATTAGAGGACATGGAACTTGGGCTTCCTGGCGAGCGCACGTTTACTGCACGCTTTGAGCTTTCCTCACTTAACGACACTCATCAGCAACTTCGTGTATCGTACACCTGTACTACCAATATGCCTACCTTTGTGAATATGACAAATCATGCGTATTTTAATTTGGCAGGTCATGCAAGTGGATCAATATTAGATCAGCGCGTATGTATTCACGCCCAAAATTATCTTCCTATTCGCGAGGATGGAATTTCGGAAGGCACTATTTTGCCTGTTCAGGATACACCTTTTGATTTTAGAAAAGAGCGGACAATAGGCGCTGATATGCCACTTTCTAACGAGCAACTACGCAGAGGCCGTGGATACGATCACTGTTATTGCATTGACAATTACCACGATAATACAACAGTACGCAGCGCCTTGTATGCAAGCGATCCTCAAAGTGGTAGACATTTGCATATTTCGGTAAGTACACCTGGAGCACATTTTTACACGGGAAATCAGCTTGATGAAAACGATGTAAAAGATGGAGCCACCTATCAAGCGCATGCAGGATTTGCGTTTGAGCCAGAGTTTTATCCTAATTGTTCGCGCCATAGCGAATGGCCACAACCTGTTTGCACGCCAACGAAGCCTTATCGCTCAACCACTATTTACACGTTCTCAACTGATATTATCGAAACCGAAGATGATATTTACGACATGTAAATAGGAGTTCATACTATGTATAAAACGCGCCTTAGGGATGAGGCGCGTTTTTTAGTGGTTGTTTGTACGTTATGTAAGGGTATAACGTGTATAGGCGTTTATGAAAGACTACACACCTTATATAAACTGTGCTGCAATAACCGCTGCAATCATCAAAGCCGAGTTAAACACAATAAAGGTAGGAACACAGGTATCCCAAATGTGGCTATGTTGACCGTCGGCATTAAGACCAGAGGTAGGACCTAAAGTTGTATCGGATGCGGGCGAACCTGCGTCGCCCAAAGCAGCTGCAGCACTGATCAAAACAATAGTTGCAGGAACCGAAAAGCCCATACTTTGGCAAAGCGGCACAAATAAAACAGCCAAAACAGGCACGGTACCAAACGACGTACCAATTCCCATAGTTACTAAAAGACCAATGATCGTAATCACCAACGCTGCGATAATTTTGCTGCCGTGCATAAAACTTGTTCCAAAGTACACCAGCGCATCAATACCGCCTGTTGCTTTAATAACATTGGCATAGCCTCCAGCAACTAGCATAATAAAGGCAATAAGCCCCATAAGCTTAACGCCGCCAGCAAGCTGTTCGTCAATGCTATTCCAAGCAATTGCCTTAAAAGCAATCATAACGGCTAATCCTGCAAGTGAGGACAGTGATAAATCGTGCGATATAAGCTGCACAATCATAACAACAACAATTGCAGCAAGCGTAACATAGTGTTTATACGTTAGATTTGGCACCTGCGCCATAGCAGCTTGTGTATCGATAGAAGTGGTTTGGTACACGCGTGGTTTTCTATACACTATCAGCACCGCTATCAGCAGTCCTATAAACATTGCACAACCTAAATACCAATTTACACGCGTAACATCCATCACCGTAACACTCATACCATTTTCCGAAAGATTGGTAGCAATTACCGTTTGAAAAATAAGTCCAAAGCCAAAAGGAATTGCAATATAGGGCGCCTCTAAGCCGAATGCCGTTGCGCACGCAACAGCTCGACGATCAATTTTGAGCTTATTCATAAGCGCAAGAATAGGCGGAATAAGAATAGGAATATATGCAATATGAACAGGTACTAAATTTTGCGACAACACGGCAATAAACGTCAACATGACAAGCAAGACGTATTTTTTTGTACCGATAACGCGCGCAAGCTTGGCGGTAATAATTTCGGCAAGCCCCGTTGTACAAATTGCCTCGGCAAAGGTACCAAGTAAAATATAGGCAAGTGCCGTTTGGGCATTAACCGAAAAACCATCGCATAACAAGCTCATAACACTTGTGCCATCGCCATAAAGGCTTATGCCACCAGCAACTCCAGCAACAATTGTTGCCGCGATCATAGACAACAAAACATTAAGCTTAAGCAAACTAAGCGCACACAGCACCACAACCGAAACAATAACGGGATTAAATAGTATGTCCATAAACTCTCGCTTTACTATCCAGTAACTGATGTCCTAAGCGCTTGCAGAACACAAGGCTTAGAAGCTTCTATCAGCTTAACTTTACCTGTAATAAGGGTGATGCCCATTGCAATCTCGCGACCCAAGCCAGCAACATCTTGTTTAGGCTCAAAGAACGCCTTAAATTCTTGCAAGCGCGCGGACGTGTGAAATACGTCTGCCGAGATTTTAATGAAATTGGTAAATTCCATATCACCACCAATAGTGCTTTCAAGCCAAGACCACTCGTTTTGCAACCATTGCCACGTTGGTTCTTCGGCATGTGAATTGGACAGAAGCGCGTAATACCACATACGCACGTCCTGAGGCTTAATGACGTCGGTATCCTTAAATTTACGCAAAACATCAGCAATTACCTTTTCATCTGTTGAAGCACAGATTGCCGCACGTAAATCGTTCTTAAAGAGCGCATCTGTTGTTGTTTGATAAAGTCCTAACAAAGCAGACGCGAGGCTTGGCGTTTCAAAATGTTGAATCTCATTTTTAAGAACCAAAAGACGAATATCCGCTTGAATATCAAAGAGATTCTCGTGATGAGTTTCGTAGAGCCTATGAAGTTCTTCGATGATCTGTTGGTTGTCGGCACGCAACGCTAACGATGTGTAGAGCGGCCTTGAAAGCATGTCATCGTGAGATTCGCTCCTACGAGGACATACGCCCAAAGTTTGCATACGATCTTGTGACAACAGATTGCGATAGCGCTTGAAAAGCGCCTCTTGGTCACTATCTGGCGTAATAAACTGCTCAAGCGTATTGCAAACTTCTACAAGCTTGTGCGCAACAATATGCGATGTGGACGCGCTTACTTTTACCAGCAAAGGAATAAGATCGGCATATGTGATAAGCTCGGCTTTTGCAAGCAGCGCCATATCTTGAATAAGCTTAAATTGTTCGTCAGCACCAAGCTCTTTAATATGCGCAAGAATATCAGACAAAAGTGTGGTGTCATAGTTAATAATTGCATGCGTTGTATTGTGCTTGTTAAGAATAAACGGAGTGCCAGCACATGCGCGCAACTGCGCATAATCTCCTAAATCACAAGTTTCTTCGGTCATAAGCGAGGGCACTTGTTCATAATTTGAACCAAGCGGAATCTGCCATAAACGAGCCTGATCACAATGCTCGCCAATAAAGAATTGATGTTGATGCAAGCACAGGCGTCCATCTTTGACATACGCGTTAATAACAGGATATCCAGGCTGCTCAAGCCAAGAGTTCATAATCTGACCTACCGCGAAGCCACTTGCAGCCTCAAGTGCATCCCATAGATCCTCGCCTTGAGCATTACCATACTGATGCGCGTCAAAATATGCTTTAAGACCTCTGCGCAGGGCATCGTCACCCACAAGCGCGCGTACCATAACCAACAAACGAGCACCTTTGGCATACACAATTGCACTATCAAAAATAGCGTCAATTTCGCGCGGATCCTCTACCATAACATGAACGCTTTGTACGCCATCGGTTGCATCACGCG
>CAMXVQ010000050.1 GCA_947252455.1 uncultured Atopobium sp.
GTTCGTTCATTTGCTGCAATTATTGATGGTGAATGTGACGACTTGCCCGAGCAAGCATTTCGTTATGCGGGAACCATCGAAGATGTACGCAAGCGCGCTGAAGCTATGAAAGATAGCACGCACTAATTTGGGTTTGGTACAAGAATCGGGAGATACAATAGCAATGGCCGAGTTAACATGCCAATTTGTTCGACCTGACAAACTAATATATGAAGGTCTCGTCAAAAGTCTCATTTTGGTTACACAAAATGGTGAGCTTGGCGTGTGGCCTGGTCATGCGCACGAGATTTGTTCGTTGGGCGATGGCGTTGTACGCTTGCATCATCTTGACGAAGATGGTGGCGGCACCGATAACGTTGTTGTGTCGGGTGGTTATGCCGAAATTGCACCTGATGGTGTTATTATTCTTGCCGATCATGCTCGTCTCGCAAATGATATTGATCCCGATGTGGTTACTGAAACCAGACAAAAAGCACTTGATGCGCTCGAAAATTTGGATGAAAGTGATAATCGTAGCGCCTATTACGAGCAGAAAATTAAGTGGTGTAATATGCTTTTAAAAGAAGAGCAAAAGTTAAGACAACAATAATCCTTGATGTGTTTGTCTATAATGACTCTTTGCTGTTCGTGTTTAATCTGTGCATAAGATGGGTCTAAAAATGGTAAGAGCATTGCATATGCAATGCTCTTTTGTTATTCTTCTTCACGCATATTTTAAGCTTGTTTTTTGCTTACACCAAAATGTGGTGTTGCTGTATTTTGGGAGTAAAATAAGCATAGATACTAAACCTTAGACATGAGTATATTCAAGGAGGAAGTATGGAAGTCATACGTGTTGAAGGCGGCTATCCTATAACAGGGGAAGTTACTGTTGAAGGAGCAAAAAATTCCGCTCTTAAGCTTATGGCTGCAACTATATTGGCTCCTGGTGTTACCACACTTACCAACGTTCCCAACATATCTGATGTACATGTAATGGGAAAAGTACTTACCTATTTAGGTGCAAAAATTACCGTAAAAAATTTGCACGAACTCGAAATTGATACAACCAATATTAACCGTTGGGATGCACCCTATCATCTTGTTGCTCAAATGCGTGCTTCAACTGCTGTTTTAGGGCCTCTTCTTGCACGTTTTCATAAAGTGGTGGTGGCTATGCCAGGCGGTTGCAACATCGGTGCTCGAAAAATCGATATGCACATTTTAGGTTTAGAAGCCTTAGGCGTTACGTTTGATATCAGCCACGGCAATATTCATGCAAAGGATGAGCACGGGCTTCGCGGTACGTTAGTTTCTTTGGAATTCCCAAGTGTCGGTGCAACCGAAAATCTTATGATGGCTTCCGTGCACGCGCAAGGTGTAACCACCATCGAAAACGCTGCTCGTGAGCCCGAAATTGTTGACTTGGCTAACTTTCTTAAAGAAATGGGTGCAAAAATTAAAGGTGCTGGCACACCTATCATCGAGATTGAAGGAGTATCCGAGGAGCTTCATCCCGTTGAACGCCATAAGGTGGTTGGTGATCGCATCGAAGCGGGAACGTTTATTGCGCTTGGCGGTTTGTGTGGAGATCCCGTTGAAGTTAAGGGATTTAATCCTAAGCATTTATCTCTTGTCCTTAAAAAGTACGAAATGATGGGCTTGTCTATCGAACAAGGAAACGATTTTGTACGTGTTCAGCGCCAATGTCCTATTAATTCTGTTGATATTCAAACGTTGCCGTATCCAGGCTTTCCAACTGATATGCAAGCACAAACTGTGTGTCTTTTGGCGCTTGGCAATTCAAGCTGTGTTGTAACCGAGAATGTATTTGAAAACCGCTTTATGTTTGCAAGCGAGCTGCAGCGTATGGGTGCTGATATTCGTCTTGAAGGCCATCATGCCGTTATTCACGGAATTTCTCGTTTCTCTGGTACCAATGTTAAATCGCCCGACCTGCGCGGAGGTGCTGCGCTCGTGATGGCAGGCCTTGTTGCAGATGGCTATACCACGGTGTCTGCGATTCAGCACATCGATAGAGGATATGAAAACTTTGTACCAAAATTACAGTCGTTAGGTGCACATATACGAAGAATGCAGATAGAAGATGAAGAAATATAAGCATTTTATGTATACAATTGCATAAGCAGGTCATTAAGACATGTTTTGTTGAAGATCTTTAATTACAATGAAATATATTCGTTGAATGTGGTACATGTCACTAAAGACGTATTACGATGCACTATTGGATGGGGAATACGCTGCATAGGGAGAGAGACTATGGCTAATACGGCAGAAAAAGCATGGCATCGCTTAACCATGGCGAGTGAAGATTATTTAGAAACAATATATCGCATTATGCAAGAAGAGAATGCTTTTGAAGGAATTCGGTCAAAAGATGTTGCAGACCAGCTTGAGGTTTCAAAAGCAAGTGTTAATAAGGCGCTGAATGTTCTCAAAGAAAACGGCTATGTTGAACAGAATCGGTATGGCCGCATTCAACTAACTGACACGGGTAGGGAATACGCCGCACATATTTGGCGTTGTCACCGCATGATTCGCTCATTTTTAGTTCAAGATTTAGGCGTGGCAAGCGAAATTGCCGATGATGAGGCATGTCTTATGGAGCATGCCATATCAACCGATACACAGAATAGATGGCTTGCATATCTGGATAAACAAGGTATAACCATTGAAGAATAATATAGAGGCATGTGCAGAAAGCCTTTTGTGGACTTTAGAACTTTTGTCTGTTTTGTGCTACCGTATCAAAAAGATACACGGTTAGTATAAACTTTTATGCATACTTGTTCTTTTATGGAAAACAAATAAAACACGAAGAAATACTCGTGTGTTTGTGTTTCGGTATTATCATCGTGTAAGAAAGGAACCACTATGAAGGCCATTATTCCTGCGGCAGGACTTGGTACTCGCTTTTTACCTGCTACTAAAGTAACTCCAAAGGAATTATTGCCGGTTCTTAACAAACCCGTTATTCAGTACGTGGTAGAAGAGGCACTTGAGCCCGATGATGTTGATGGTGTAGTTATTATCAATTCTCATGAAAAGCCTCAGATAGATTCTTATTTTCAGCATAACGAAATACTTGAGCGGTATTTGCATGATCGCGCAAAGAACGCAGAAGCTCAAATGGTGCAAGAGTCCGAATCTTTGCCTATAAACTTTGTATATCAAGATAAACCGTTAGGTCTAGGTCATGCAGTTCATTGTGCAGCCCCTTATACCAATGATGAGCGCTTTTTTGTACTGTTGGGCGATTATTTTGTTCCTGACCGTCAAATGTGCGTTCGCATGAAGCAAATTTCAGACGAACATGCTGGCGCATCTGTTATTGCGGTTGCTTGCGTTCCCCAAGATCAGGTGAGCAGATACGGCATCATTGCAGGTGAGCAGGTGGGTACGCTTAAAGGTTTTGAAGGCGCTGCCTCAGATGAAGAAGGCGCAGTTTGGAAGATTTCTGGTTTGGTTGAAAAACCAAAGCCCGAAGAAGCTCCTAGTCACCTTTTCATTGTCGGCCGTTATTTATTAACTCCGCGTGTAATGGAGCTGCTTGCAACGCAGGGCGTGGGCGCTGGCGGAGAAATTCAGCTTACCGATGCTATGGAACGCGTGCTTGCCGAAGAAGAAATGTACGCACTAGTTGTTGACATTAACGAAGGCTGCGACACAGGAACTCCAGCCGCTTGGGCAGCAACAAACGCTCGTATAGCTCTGCTTAATCCCGATATTCGCCCAACGTTTATTGAAGCGCTTAACGATGACGCTCTCTCAGTTTTAAAATCGGCATTGTAGCAGAGAGTACGATAAAGGCAGCAATGAAAACAGCAATAAATGCGATCATAGATTTGGCATTATACGTTTCAGCGCATTCTATAATTGGTGTATTTTGCAACAATCGAGCCGGAATGTTTTTGGGTAATCGAAATGAATATTGTACATTTTGGATCTAATGGCTGGCATGCTCGGTTTGATGAGGCTCTCACACCCCAAGCTCTTTATAGTGTTGCCCTAACGCTTGCTCATTTATATGAGGCCGAAAAAGCTCGCTCAACCATTCTTGTAGGCTATGACACCAGAAGTCAATCGCGCATGCTTGCCTATGTTGTGGCTGCAACGATGGCCGATCAGGGCTATTCTGTTCGCGTTTTAAATTATGCGGTAACAACTCCCATGATAAGCTTTATGATGAGCGATTCTTCTTATGCACTGGGGATTATGCTTTCTGGTGCCGATTATGCTGGAACTTACGGCGGCGTCGTGTTGCGTGCGCGTGGAGGCGGTCTGGTAGCCGCTAACATATGGTCTCAGCTTGATGGCCTTGTTGAGCAGACAATTCCCGATGAAACGCAGCAGCTTATCACAGCGCTTACCAATCACGAAATTTCTTTAGAAGATCTTGATCGCACGCTTGTTGCCTCGCGTCAAGATGCGCGTTTGCTCTATAAAAAAGAGATTCTCGCCTTTGTAAAAAACATGGCACCACATGGTTTGTATCGTCCACTTACCGTCGTACTCGACTATATGCATGGAGCAACAAGTGGCATTGCTGCCGAATTGTTTGAGGCTCTTGGCTGTAAAGTTATTACCACACGCCAGGGTGCGCGCGATGATTTTGGCGGTGTACATCCCTGTCCAATTAAACCGTGGACTAAACACAGCTATGAAGTTTTACGCTCGGCACAGGCTGATGTAGCAGTTATATATGATGGTGACGGAATGCGTTTTAGCTTAATAGATAACAAAGCCCAGCAAGTGCCGCTTCACCTTATTGCCCCATGTATTCTTGATTTTCTTGTACGCTTTTGCGGTGAGCGTGGGCGTGTGGTTACTACACAGGCAAGCTCAGTAAGAATCTGTCGCCTTGCCGAACAGCTGAACTGTGAAACAAGTATTGTACCAGTAGGTTATGCTCGTATTGCCGATGAGCTTACCGAAGGCGACGTCTTACTAGCGTGCGATGAATATGCAGGTATATGTGTTCCTGGTTTTGGTATATGGCGCGATGGCATATTAGCGTCGCTGCTTGTAATTCGCTATCTGCAAATGAGAAACGAAGGGCTTCATACAATTATTGCCAAGATGAGCTCTGACCTTGGCAATATGGATTATATTCGCAAGGATTTGCGCCTCGATCCAGCTAAAATGCAAACATTTTCTACCATGTTACCCGGTGTTAATCCTGCAAGTATTGCGCAAAAAACTCCTTGTGCAGTAAGCCATGCAGATGGTTTGCGTCTTGCGTTTGAAGATGGGTCGTGGATCATGCTGCGTCCTTCGCGTACGCAGCCTACAGTTCGTATTTATGCCGAAGCGCCTAATCTAGCCGAAAGAAATGAGCTCTTACGCGCAGCATACGCGCTCGCCCAAAGTAAGCTCTAATCATCTGTTGCAAG
>CAMXVQ010000051.1 GCA_947252455.1 uncultured Atopobium sp.
TACACCAGTTGATCTATTTCCGCAGAGCTGGCATATTGAAAACGTTTGCTTAATGATAAAAGAAAATTAACTGCGTATTTTTATGCGTTTTTATGCGTTTTTATATGTTTTTATGCATTTTTATATGTTTTCATGCGTTTTTGAATCTCTAAACCTTTAAAGGATAATGCTCCCTTAATTAAAAAGCGTGGGCACTGATCATGCTGCGCACTTAAAAAAGTATGATAACCTGTCACTTTTTTGTCACATGAGATTTTTGGTGTATCGGTCACAACCTGTCACACCAGTTAAACACGCTTTTTTACACTTTGCAACACTTAGCGCAATTGATGAATATTTACGTATTAAAATGTTCGCGTTTGCGCTGGTAGATTATGTAAAAAAGGAGAAAAAGAACTGGTGGCTGGGAAGGGAATTGAACCCCTGACACGGGGATTTTCAGTCCCCTGCTCTACCAACTGAGCTACCCAGCCACGTTGCCACTTCTTAAAAAGCAAGCCTATTCACTATAACAAAAATGAAAGGTATGTCAAAGCCTAATTTCAAATTTTCTTAAAAATATGTGCAAACGATAACCAAGCTCCACAATATTTGAAAATCATATGCACGCATTACCGCTTCTGAACGCTCCTTTTGTACGCTCTCAGAACTTTTCAAGAATTACAATGGCTTCACGTAGGCTAAAACGCATAAACTAAAACGCATAAACTAAAACGCGCCTCCGCCGCCTCCGCCGCCAAAGCCGCCGCCTCCGCCAAAGCCCGAAAATCCGCCTGATTCACCAAACAAACTACTTGCTTCACCAAAAGGATTATCGGCATTGGTAAGAGAAGAAGAAAAACTTGTAACGTTATCAATTCCTCTTGAAAAATCATCAAGAGGTGTATAGGCAGACATACGCGGTGAAAAAAGTGATGCGTACCACCAGTACATAACAAAGTCGTCGCCGATGTCGCCTATTTCCATGTCGGGGTTACATGCATGGATGTTCTTTAATAAATTGCTTGAAACACCCAATACAACCGCCAAAACAAGCAATCTGTTCCAAAGGATCAAGTCGGTTGGAATAGTTTCTTTAAGGCGCGTAAAATCAAGCGACCAACGACGAAATGCATGCAATTTTGCACGAATTTCGATAGCTTCTTGTGATAGAGCCTTATAGCTTTTAAGCGCATATACATACCCACACAAAACAAGGCAGACTGCTATGAGCTCACCCAATAAAATGGCATCAAAAACCATATAACTGCTTAACCAACCAATGCAGCTAAGACAAGCCAGCAATGTTGCCAACACTATAAGTATCCAGCAGCATACACGTGCGCGCGAAACAGCAGAGGAGCGCTGAGCAAAGAAAAATGCACGATACATAGCAGCACTTTCAACGCTTTGATACCAACTCTGATACGCATGCGCACAGGATGACGCGTTGGGTTGCGAAGAGTTAAGTGCATGCATATCGGCAAAACTCACATGTGCACCAACATATGAAACAGGCTCATCAGTATTGGAATTATTGGAAACTTTGACAAAACTCGTTAAGAAATCATAGGCCTTTTTATCTATATCAAGCACATGTAAAGCAGAGCGATTGCGCTTTTCAACATGTGTTTGTCTAAGCGTAGCTATATCCGATAATCCCAAACAATGAGCGTAATGAGGATCATGGTTTTGGAAAAGTGTATCTAAATAGTCTTTATCTTTTTGGATGATAAGCTCATAAGATTGCTTATCTTTTTTGCTGACCTCGCTTTGAGCAGCTGTAGGCATGACGTTACAAGGTTGTAGCTTACAGACACCTAAATCGCATAAACGCATAAGAGAAGCCATCAGAGCTGACGGACGGATGTCCTTATCATAATACAGATATCCAAGCACAGCTGGATGATCATGAGATGGTACATCCCTAAAATAAGGATCGCTAAACTGGGGTCGATAGCAGCGCTTTTTAGATATCCACAGCACAATCCTTACAACGCATGCAAGAACAATAAACGCAGCCAGCACAACTTGAAGCACACGAGGTGCAAGCAGTCTTATCTCACGCTCTCGATTAGTTTGTTGTGCCCATGCACGCTCTTCTGTTAGTATGCTTTCTTTTTTATCAGCTTCTACTTGATCGGCAGCGGAAAGCCATGAATTTGGGAACAAGATGCAAACTTCTGCAAAAGCATGTGAGGGTACCTCGGGCACCGTGCAAATAATACTGTGAGAATTAAACGCGAGCGATCCATCAACAGGTCCATGTGCCCATGCTTGAACATTTTTGCCTTCACGAACTTCGTCACCTGAAGGACAGGGCAATTCAATCGTGCATGTCACATTATTTGAACCTTTTTTCCATCCATCCGATACAAACTTCCAATAGAGCACCGAGGTATCTCGATAACGCATGGCAACACGGGGCAGCTTATACGATATTTCAAAGGTTGCGCGATCATTCCTATGCGCAGAATATACTTTTACATGCTTATATGTTGATTCATTCTCTACTTCATACGATACAGGTGAGGCGCTTTGTGCATCTCGCGTTGCAAGCTCAGAAACCTTAATATCTTGAGGCTCAATATAGCGATCTTCATAGTTTCCAAAGGGAAGATCCCAATATACGCCTTTAAACGAGCCTTTAAACTCAAAAGTACGACGTTCGCGAACTTGTAATGTGCCATCAGTGGTTAGCGAAGCATAAATATTAACATCTGTGATGCGATAATTTTTATCTGCTAACGCATACGTGGGCATAAATGAGCAGCTCAAAAGATACATACCGCACGCAAGCGCACTCACAACTTTACAAAAGCGTATCCGTGAGCTATTCCGCCTATTAAACGCAGTCACTCTAGGCACAAACACACGAGCCAGCGCACACATAAGTGTTGTATAAACGGTATAGATCAAGAAGAAATACACATTTTGCAAGTGGCAACTATGATTGAGCTTTAAATTTTTCATCTATATCCATTCTCATAGCTTAAGAACAGGTAAACACATATAGACAAGTATATCAAAGAACCATTGTAAATAGCTATGATCATAGGTGACACTGAAGCTGCAAACGAAGTGCTCACAATGCATACAATGCATAATCAACTCATGACAATATATTACGAGAGCCGCGTAAACGTAATTCCGCATACGTCAATCGTATCACCTACCATAACTGATACAGGATCCATAATCGCGCGACCATGAATTTTTGCTTCATTAGTTGCTCCACAATCCTCTACTAATACCTCATCTTTGTTAATAAAGATTCTGATATGGTTACGCGAAACAGAATGAGCATGCAAGACAACATCATTAGAGGATGATCTTCCCACTCGTAGCTGATTACTAAAACGAATTTTTGTATCAAGAATTTCAGAGTGAATCAAAAATTCAGAACTGATAAGCTCGTTAGTATGCATATTAGGCTTCTGCTGCGCGCTTTGGCGGTCTTCATTTTTTCCCTGCTCTCGATCAAGCGAAATACGAGAAAAATCATATAAGCACCCATAGCATATGTTCATATCTTCAAAAAGTTCTTCATCACATACAGGGCAGCGTTTCGTCGCACACATGTGTTGCGCTGAATCTTTTTCATCAGCCGAAGCACGAGAAATACTTTCGGCTGTCTTCATATAAGATTCCATAGGTATGTGAAGCGAATTGGTAATATCAACTGATTCAGAATCTAGATCTTTCGCACTATTCATCATTTCAAGTTGATTGGCCTTCCTCATAAACTGCATAAACAACTCCTTTCACGTTGAGCTAGCAAATACCCCCTTCAAAAATAATTCGATCACCTTCTTTAAGCCATACCGTCGTCGAACACGGACGCTCAATAGTCCATTGAGCATTCCTCGCTGTCCGAACATGCCAGGGCCTCAGTTTGCGACAGCTTTTTATCACTACCCCACGACTATCAATAAAAGCAACATCAAGCGGATACGTCATCCAACACGTATGAATCGAAGAACATCGAGCAAGAATAACGCCTCTATGCTGCGCGGTTGTTCCTATAAGTCCTCGTAACTTTGCGGATATTGATTCAAGAAGTTCAAACTCCCCTAACATAGTCTGTGAAGAGTTTTTTGTAAGCTTTATAGTCATAACTACACCAATACCCCTGCTCTAAATCTATCCACTACTAGAGACTTTTTGTGTTCAACATAGGCTTGAGGACTAAACACAACACCTGCACACACAAACGACGATGGCCAAGGTTTATATTTCATAGTGCAGGTATATCTGCTAAGAAGAGGCGAGACTGCATAGGACAAAGGACGTGATGGATCCGTATGCAAAGCATCATTTTGTACTTCAATATCACAAAGATCTGTATCCATTGCTGCACGTAGTTGATTTTGAATTTCCTCGCATGCATGCTGAGCGCTTTGTTCTCCAGCAGGAGCAACACCTTGAACAAGTATTGCTTCTTGAGCACAACGATCAAAGCGACTACATAAGTTGCAATACATGCCAACATTATATGAAATCAAGATAACTACCAGAATAATAGGCATGAGCACTACCAGCTCTACGCACATCTGACCTGTATTATCTTGTAATACTACAATATGGGAGTCGAAGCGGCATACATTTCGATTGTTACTACAAAGATCATGCATACGCACAGCAATGGCACTACAGATATGACGAGAAGTATTACCAAACATGACTTACAACCTTTGCAATCTATGACATTATTTCTCTAATAAAAACGATAAATCCAGGTGTATCGGATAAGATTCTTCCGAACCTAGTTTGGGGATTTGTGCAATTGTGAACGAATCATCTCCTAATAATTGTTTTATTTTTTCAAGATACTGTTTTTTAAACGCTTGAGGATCACGAGGCATTTTTTCGATCCAAGCACGTAACTGATCGTTTTGAGATAAACCTGCTTTATGTAAGACATATTGAGAATTGACACGCACAGGTTTTAGAAGACGAAGATCCACAGGCTCAAAACCAAAACTTGTTATAACTTCACCTAGCTTATTTTTTAGCCACATGCCAACCTTAGAATTTCCAGAGAAACTTAAATTTCTAAAAACACCATCAGTTATCGAGCTCATGTGATCATAGAGTGATCCATAATTTTCAAGTAAATCAGCCCAAAGCGTGCAAAGCGAGCTTAGTATGGGAGACACGAGTGGGAAATCCAACTTTTTTACTTCTTCTGCCGTTCTTTTAAGAACAGCATTTTGTGAATCGGTAGCGTCCGGGGCAAGCGTAGCTGCCGAAAGTGCTATACCACCAGGTAGTTGAGCTGAACTGGTAAAAGAAGAAACTAGATTTTCTGGTGTTTTAAGTTCAGAAGAGCGAATAACAAATGCAACACATCCATATGCACCAGGCGGACACAAATGAGGCCGTCCTGTTC
>CAMXVQ010000052.1 GCA_947252455.1 uncultured Atopobium sp.
GGCTGGTGGTACCAGCATACAGACGGTTCGTATCCAGCGGGTGCTTGGGAAAAAATTGATGGCAGCTATTACTATTTTGACGGCTCTGGCTACATGGTTTCTAATTGCTGGATTGGCAATTATTACCTGGGCTCAAGTGGCGCTATGCTCAAAAGCACAACCACACCTGACGGCTACCAAGTAGACCAAAACGGCAAGTGGATCCCCAACGCGCCGCAAACACCGCAAGCACAAGATTCGGCGCCAGCACCTGAAGCTCCCGCAGCGCCCACAGACCTCGGCAATCTACCACGTAGAGACCAGCTTGAACAAGCCCGTGTCGTCCGCGTTGTGGACGGAGACACGATCGTGGTGAATCGCGGTCGCGGCGCGGAGAAAGTGCGCCTCATCCTTGTGGACACACCCGAAACGGTTCACCCCCGCAAGGCCGTGCAATATTATGGCAAAGAAGCGTCGAATTTTACAAAAGGCCAGCTCACAGGTACCACAGTGTATCTCGAAAAGGATGTATCTGAGTACGACCGCTATCATCGCTTACTGCGCTATGTGTGGACCGATATCCCCAATTCCGCAAGCGACCTCTCAAGCAAATGCTTTAACGCCGTGCTTGTCCAAGAAGGATATGCGCAGGTCTACACCTTCCCGCCTGATTTAAAATATGTGAATGAATTCCGCGCGCTGCAGAAGCAGGCCAGAAGCGCTCATGCCGGCTTGTGGGGAAATCCAGACGCGGGCTCCGCTCCGCACAGGCGCGTCCATCGCAGAAGATAGTGTAGCTTTCCCTTTAGAAATCCTTGCAGCAGCCAAGAATGCCTCCGTCGTCACCAATGCTTGCGGCAGCTTAGCTGCAGCTAGATGCCGACAAGCTCAATACTGACAAAAGTGCGGCGGGTGCGAGCGCCGTCCCCTTTCTTGGTTGCCTACAAAGAGTGGCACTTTTTGTAGGCCTAGGCTAACGCATGTCGGCGCGTGTCAGCACCTGCGCTCGTGTCAGCGCTCACGGCCTGCTCACGCACGCGCAGCACAAAGAGCGCAAGCGCATATACGCAAACGCATATACGAAAAAAGCAGCCGCACAAAGCAGCTGCTTTTAGATTCATATCAATTGCGCTATGTAGCCCGGTAAGCACAGAACTAAGCACAAAAGCGCTTGTGATCACTCCTAGGGCCACATATGCGAACTAGTCGGTAAAGTTACGCGTTACAGAAGTATCGGCTTTAACGCCAGGACCCATTGTTGAAGAAAATACAACGGACTTCACATAACGACCTTTAGTGCTTGAAGGCTTAACGCGCAAAAGCTCGGTGAAAAGTGCACCGTAGTTCTCTGCTAAGTCGTTAAGATCAAAGGAAACTTTACCCATAGGAACGTGACAAATACCATAACGATCAGCACGGTACTCAACACGACCTGCTTTAAGCTCGCCTACCATCTTTGCGACATCCATGGTTACGGTACCAAGCTTGGGGTTTGGCATTAAACCACGAGGTCCTAAGATTCTACCAAGACGACCAACTTTACCCATAAGGTTAGGTGTTGCAATAACAGCATCAAAGTTGATAACACCTTTTTGAATGTCTTCCATCAAATCGTCGGAACCAACGATATCTGCACCAGCTTCTTGAGCTTCGCGAGCCTTGTCGCCCTCGGCAAATACTGCTACACGAACAGTTTTACCCGTTCCGTGAGGAAGAGAAATAGAACCACGAACGTTTTGATCTGCTTTACGCGTATCAACGCCCAAGCGAATTGCAACTTCAACGGTCTCGTCGAACTTTGCAGATGAAAGCTCCTTAACAAGCTGGAGAGCTTCCTTGGGAGTGTAGAGTTTAGCTGCTTCTACTTTTACAGCAGCGTTACGATAGTTCTTTCCATGCTTTGGCATAAAAGCTACCTCCTTTAGGTAGTTGGGTGGTTATAACGGACGCCAATGTCCTCCCACATGAATACAAAAGCTCTGACGTACCTTTTGAGTGGCAAACAATTCTATAGACTTACAAGTGACCCAAAAAGTATTCAGAAAAGTGTTACTATTCAGCGACCGTAACACCCATAGAACGAGCGGTACCTGCAACGATCTTCTTAGCAGCCTCAATGTCGTTTGCATTAAGGTCGGGCATCTTAATTTCGGCAATTTTAGTTAATTGCTCTTGAGTAAGTTGTCCAACTTTGTCGCGTTGAGGAACGCCAGAACCGCCTTTAATACCAAGCTCCTTGATAATAAGCTTAGCTGCAGGTGGAGTTTTGCATACAAAATCAAAGCTGCGATCTTCATAAACGGAAATCTCAACAGGGATAATGTCTCCGCCCTTGTCTGCAGTAGCTGCGTTAAATGCTTGGCAGAACTGCATAATGTTAACCTGAGCTGCACCCAATGTAGAACCAATTGGAGGTGCAGGAGTTGCTTTACCTGCAGGAATCTGCAGCTTAATAAACTTTACAACTTTCTTAGCCATAATGCTCCCTTGGTGTTGTTTGAGAATCTTATTCTCAAAGCTACCCATACTATTTCTTGCATGCTGAGAAGCATATTCTTTCGAATACAACATGCACATCATTCATATCTTGCCTGTTTTATGAGCAGTAAACCAGACAAGAGAATGTCCAACTTGTGGCTTTATACAAGCCTCGTAGAAAAGCTTAACTTCGCTTTGCTACGCAATAACTTCCACTTGATTCATGGTAAGCTCAACTGGAGTTTCGCGGCCGAAGATGGTAAGCGAAACTTTAAGCTTACCTGCCTCAACCATAACCTCGGTAATTTTGCCTTCAAACTTTTCAAGCGGACCTTGGATAACACGCACGGCCATTCCCACTTCAAAATCGGTGGTAATGCTTTGTGGTGTAACCTTTTCTTGAGAAGCGTTTGATTTTCTCATCATTTTATTAAATTCAGAACGACGAAGCGGTGCAGGTTTTCCATCGATGCCAACAAAACCTGTTACGCCGTTGGTATTACGCACAACAGCCCACGAATTATCGTCGACTTCCATGCGAACCAAAACATAACCAGGGAAAACGTTTGTTTCAACGTTTTTGCGTTTTCCATCGCTTTTAACCTGTACAACTTCCTCGGTTGGAATTTTGATGTCTACAATTTGATCTTCAAGACCATATGTTTCTATACGGTGCTCAAGATCTGACTTAACTTTATTTTCGTACCCAGAATAGGTGTGAATGACATACCAATGCTTAGCCACAACTAACCTCTCAAACCTGTGAAGCTCACGAGCAGAGCTACAAACCCTGTATCTACAAGCCAAATAACCAGCCCGCAAATAACGAGCGCACAAATAACGGCACCTGAATAATTTTTAAGCTCAGGTTTGCTTGGCCATACAACACGATGCATTTCTGTTTTAACGGCTTTAAAATAGGTTTTAATGCGCCCTCCGTTAGCCTTCTTTGCATCAGACTTGGAGTGCTTGTGTGATGGCTGAAGAGAAGATTGAGCTACTTTGCTAGATGATGCCTTTGTCTCATCGGTAGCGCCATCAGCAGACAAGCGTTCACGCTCCTGCGAACGTGCTTGACGAGCACTTCTCTTTTGTCGCTCTTTTTTTGCCATCAGTTCACTCCTTTAGAGCTCTTCTAAGTATGCATGAAACCGGCTCTCTTCTAAGCGAAGAAAGCCGGTGGTATTTCTGGCAGGCCAGGTAGGACTCGAACCCACAACGAACGGTTTTGGAGACCGCCGCTCTACCATTGGAGCTACTGGCCTAATTACATCCGCTAATTAGCGGGTTTCCCTATGAAGGGTGTGTTTATGACACCACGGACAATATTTCTTGAGCTCCATACGATCTGGAGTGTTGGACTTATTTTTGTCCGTAGTATAGTTGCGACGCTTGCACTCGGTGCATGCAAGAGTAACTAAAGTACGCATGAATCCTCCTGTAACTGTTGCCTTCGATAAGACAACACGATAGCTAACGCTATCATTCAACAGTTAAGACTGTCAATAATTGTTTAAGCAAATTACAGAACTTAACAAAACCACCAAATTATCAAACATCGCAGCAAGTCATCTGAGTGATTTCTTCTGTATAACTAAAACGGTAAAATAGGTCCAGCGTCCCTATGTGGAGCACCGGACCTATTGTTTGCTGTAATAAACCTTACGGAATTTAGCAAGCAAACGAGAATGTACTACTCAATAATGGTAGATACACGACCATCGCCTACGGTGTGGCCACCTTCACGAATAGCGAACTTAAGACCTTCCTCCATAGCAATGGGGTGAATAAGTTCACAAGTAACGGTTACGTGGTCGCCAGGCATAGCCATCTCTACTTTACCACCGTTAGCATCGGTAAGAGCTTGTACGTCACCGGTTACGTCAGTGGTACGGAAGTAGAACTGAGGACGGTATCCAGAGAAGAATGGCGTGTGACGTCCACCTTCATCTTTAGTAAGAACGTAGATCTCACCAGTGAACTTCTTGTGAGGAGTTACTGAACCAGGTTTGCAGAGAACCTGTCCACGTTGGATGTCTTCACGTTTAATACCACGAAGAAGAATACCTACGTTGTCTCCTGCTTCACAGAAGTCAAGGGTCTTACGGAACATTTCGATACCAGTAGCAACGGTAGATTGAGTGTCTTTAATACCAACGATCTCAACGGTGTCGTTAAGCTTAAGCTCACCACGCTCAACACGACCAGTAGCAACGGTACCACGACCAGAAATGGTCATAACGTCTTCAACAGCCATCAAGAATGGTTTCTCGTTGTCACGAGCAGGTGTTGGAATGTAGGAGTCAACAGTGTGCATAAGCTCTACAACAGAGTCTACCCACTTTTGCTCGCCATTCAAAGCACCAAGAGCAGAACCACGGATGATAGGAATATCGTCTCCAGGGAAGTCATATTCGCTCAAGAGGTCACGAGTTTCCATTTCAACGAGGTCGATAAGCTCTTCGTCGTCTACCATATCGCACTTGTTAAGGAATACGATGATGTAAGGAACACCTACTTGGCGAGCAAGCAAGATGTGCTCACGAGTTTGAGCCATAGGACCATCGGTAGCAGCAATTACGAGGATTGCACCGTCCATCTGAGCTGCACCAGAAATCATGTTCTTAACGTAGTCGGCGTGACCTGGGCAGTCTACGTGTGCATAGTGGCGCTCCCAAGTTTCGTACTCAATGTGAGCAACGTTAATGGTAATACCACG
>CAMXVQ010000053.1 GCA_947252455.1 uncultured Atopobium sp.
TCGCGTATACCAACAGGACTATGTGGGTCTTTGATAACTGCTATAACATACGCGCTTACACCTAAAATGTAGTAGACTACGTAGCAGAGCATGGCATATATAACCCAATCGGTGTTAACGCCTTGAAGAGCTTCAATAAATTCGTCTAGCTGACCTGAAAATACCAGATAAAGAAGATATGCTACCCCAACAGCACATAAAAATAGTAAGCTCTTACGAACAAGAGACATACTTTGCTGTTCTGCTTGTTCTTGGTTCTCGCTTACACTTGATGATGCTGATACGCGTATCGAAACTTTTTTTGCTGCGCGATTTTTTACATCACGAGTTGTTTTGCTTTGACGAGTTGCCTGTGGCTGTTGCAAGGTAGCACCTCCTTTCGTGTGTGTTTGTGCTCTGTAGGCTTTTGTAGAACAGATGCTCAACAGGTTTATATTTTACCGCATGTTCTTTTAACACCACGAAAGATGCAGGGGTTGCTTTTGAATTATGCCGCCACCTACACAAATTTTTCCTTGATAGATAACAGCACTTTGTCCTGCAGCAATTTTTGGCACAGCACTTTCAAAATACAGCTCTATTTTATGATCATGTATTGGTTTTACATGCACATCTTGAAGTTTTCCGGTATGACGAAGGCGGACTTGATATAGGGCGTGTTCGTCGATTGATTCATTAAGAAGGTATACGTCGTCTAATACCATGGTTTGGCACCATAAATCAGGGCATTGGGTATTGGCAGTAACATATACACGATTTTTTTCGGTATCGGTACCAACAACATAGCGTGCAGGTCCTCCACCCAAATTTAATCCTTTGCGCTGGCCAACGGTGTACAGAAACGCTCCGTCATGATGACCTAAAACATTACCAGTTTCCCATTCAATAATGTCACCTGCACGTTTGGAAAGTGTGTCAAGTAAAAACGTGCGTATGCCTACCTCACCAATAAAACAAATACCGTCCGAATCTGGTTTTGATTCTATGCCCAAGCCACGTGTAGCACACATTTGGCGAACAATTTCTTTAGACGTAATCGATCCGATGGGGAATATAGTTTTTTCAAGCAAGGAAGGTTTTACACGCCAAAGAAAATATGTCTGATCTTTATGTTCGTCTGCTGCTCGTAACAGATGTACGTTGTTTTGACTATCGGTATAGACACGTGCATAATGTCCCGTTGCAATAAAATCTGCTCCGTGCTCAAAGGCACGCGTTGCAAAGGTACCAAACTTTACCGTTTGATTGCACATCACATCAGGATTTGGTGTAAATCCGTGCTGATATGCATTTATGAGGTAGTCTACTACTGTTTCTTTGTACTCTTTTTCGCAATCCCACACTTCTAGGGTAAGGCCTAATTTAACAGCAAGTCGCTCTGCATCCGCTAGATCATCTGCCCATGTGCACTTAAAGCCTGGTAAATCGCGCGACCAGTTGCGCATGTAGATTGCTTTAACGTCATACCCCCATTCTTGGAGCAAGGCAGCAGATAATGCCGAATCTACGCCACCACTCATACCAAGATATACGCGCGCGCCGAAAGGAGCGTATGAAGGGCGTGCAGGCATTTCTTGAGCCGAGGTAATTACGGTATTGAGCAGGGTGTCTAAATCTGCGTCAGGTTTTAGCGGGGAAGGCGTATCAAGGGGTGTGTCTGTTTCGTGTGGTGTATTTGTTACCATAAGCTTATCCGTTCTAGGTGTTTGATGTGGACATTGTTTGTAAAATATACGTTTAAACACATGCGCATGAAAACTGTTAATGCGTTATGCAGTAGTATGAAGCGCTGTTACAGATTCATTATTCATTCTTTCGCATATGATTTTGTCAGTAAGGTTAAGGCGATGCATTTCAGAGTTAACTGCCTTTTCTATACTAGAAATTGCATAGGTTATTTCTTCTTGAGTCGTGTGCTTTCCAAGGGTAATTCGCAAGGATCCCTGTGCTATGTATTCTGGTATTCCAAGTGCTTTGAGTACGTGGGAAATTTTCATCTTGCTAGCTGCACATGCAGAACCTGTTGCAACGTAGACGCCCATACTTTCCAATAAAATAATAAGGCGACGTGCTTCTAGATAGGGAAATGATATGTGTAACAACCCTGGTAAGCGATGTCGATCGTTGCGAGGGCCCGAAATTACCGCGCATTTGAATAAACGAGTTAATTGTTTTTGCATAAAATTTCTATTGCGCTTAAGTTCTTGAAGTCCTGAACTTGTTCGATATTGTTGAGCGAGTTCTAAAGCTTTGGCAAATGCTATGGTACCTGCAACATTTTCGGTACCAGAACGCATGCCGCCTTCTTGTCCGCCACCTAAAATCTGTGGTTTGAGCGCAACGTTTGGCGATACGTACAAAAGCCCAACCTGTTTTGGTCCATAAATTTTAGCCGCCGATAAGGTCATAAGGTCTACGCCTAATGAGGACACATTAACCGAGCAGGTAAGAGCTGCTTGAGATGCATCACTATGAAAGAACAAAGGAGTTGTCTCATGATGAGCAAGCCTGCGGTAACGTTCTTGTTGGATAACTTTAGCAAGCTCTCGTAGCGGCTGTATTACGCCAATTTCGCCATTTGCATATTCTATAGAAACCAGTTGTGTCTGCGGTGTAAGGGCTTGTTGGAGGTTCTCAGGTGTAATAAATCCCTCTTTTGTGGGACGCAGCAGCGTATGTTCGCGCTGATCAACGCATGCCAAGATGCTATCGTGCTCAAGCGAATCAGAAATCACAGGACCAGTTACACATGCTAAAGCAAGATTATTTGCCTCTGTTGCGCCTGCCGTCATGACTATTGATGCGCTTTTTGTACCAAGTGTTTGTGCAATATGTGTTTTTGCATTATTGAGATCTTGCCGAATTTGTCGCGCTACACAATACGAAGCTGAAGGATTGTAAAACTTTTGAGTAAAGTAGGGGAGTTGTGCCTCGTAAACCTCTTTATCCATAGGGGTTGCTGCTGCGTAGTCAAGATAAACTTCCATGGTGTCCTTTTATATGTTAATGTAAGCGTTTTAAGGTATGCATATGGCTGATTATGCCTGTTGCACGTCTGTCATATGTTTGTAATTATACATGATGAAAGGGTTTAAGCGTGCATGTTGGTAGTTGTCACGCATTTTTCAGAGACTTAGTAGTTTTAGGTAGTGTTCGACTTAAGCGTGTAGTTAACCGTTTTTATTACAGCTGACTTTATTCAGTACTGCAACAAGTCTTGGAAATAGGATTGACAGCGAGCTGTAGGGGTCTTACAATTCTAACTATGCAAACTGAACAATGTTCAGCATGTGTACCAGCGATTAATAGCCGCATCGCTTTTCTGTCGCAAGAGCACGCGCAAACACCCACAAGTTGTAGATGTTCTGTTTGTGGCAGACAGAAATAAAGATTATACATACGTAGGGAGGTGAAAATGAATACAGCTATAACTTCAAGAGAAGAGATACTTACTGTTTGTCGTAAGCTAGTTGCCACGTCAGGTTTGGCTGCTGTCAATATGAGAACAGTAGCACAACACTGTCATGTGGCGTTAGGCTCGCTGTATTATTATTTCCCTTCTAAAGATGAACTTTTATTGGCAACTGTGGAGAGTGTTTGGGATGATATTTTTAACTGTGAAAAATTAGCTCAAGCAGATTTACCTTTTGATTGCTATATTACGAATTTCTTTGAGCATCTTAAGCAGTCAATCCTGAAATATCCCAATTTCTTTACGGTCCATTCGCTCAGTTTTTCTACGCGAGGGCAGGCAAAGGGACAAAAGACGATGCAAAACTATTTTGCGAAGATGAAAGCAAATATGCTGCAGGTTTTGCAAAAAGATCAGGATGTACAACCAGACGTATTCGCTGATGGCTTTACGGAAGATGAATTTGTTGATTTTATTATTATGCATATGATTTCTCTGATGCTGCAAAAGGATTTTAATTATACGGTTTTGATCGAGATAATTAGACGCATTATTTACTGCAATTAAGAATTTTCTCGCTTTTTCTTTTGGATGCGCGGAGAAAATTTTATTTTGCACCAAATTGAACAATGTTCATATTATAAGGAGGAACTATGCAAGCTGTTTTTGAAACAATTTTTGACGCCACCTATTTGGCGGTAGTAATCTGTGCAGGTTTTAAGTTAATTACATCAGCTGGTGATATCAAACAATTTCGTTTGTTTGGGATTATGGCATTGGTTTTGGGTATAGGAGATACTTTTCATTTGGTGCCAAGGATAATTGCCTTGAATACTTTAGGTACAGCAGCTTATCCAGTTGCCTTGGGTATTGGAAAATTGATCACATCATTAACCATGACGCTATTCTATCTTTTGCTTTACTACGTTTGGCGTGAACGGTATCAGATTAAGCAGCAAAAGGGTTTAACGTTTTTGGTGTGGTTCTTGGTGGCGTTGCGAGGAATCTTGGTGCTTTTACCACAAAACGAGTGGCTGAGCTCACAACCTCCTTTAATTTGGGGGATTTATCGAAATATTCCTTTTACGCTCATAGGTTTACTGTTGCTTTTTCTGTTTTACCGTTTTGCTTCTCAGAAAAAAGATGCAGATTTCCGTTATCTTTGGGTGACGATCGCACTCAGTTTTGCTTTTTATCTGCCAGTAGTTGTTGCTTCTGGGACGTTTCCTGCAATCGGAATTTTGATGGTTCCAAAAACTTGTGCGTATTTGTGGATGGTCCAAATTGCTTATAAAGCTTGGAAAAAGGAGAGAAAGGACGTTTTATTATGAATAGAAAATATTTTAATTTGACTTTGTGTTATGCAGGAGCAGCTGCAGCCAGCGGTGTTTTTTATCGCGAGTTTACCAAATACTGTGATTTTATCGGCGCAACAAGCTTGGGTAAAGTGCATACGCATCTTTTTATTTTAGGAATGTTTGTATTTTTACTATTAGCTCTATTTACCCGTACGCAGGCGTTGGAGAAAAACAAAACGTTTCGCATTTTTTTGTATGTGTATAATCTTGGCTTGCCGAGCTTGGCTTTATCTATGACTATGCGAGGCATAATTCAGGTTAC
>CAMXVQ010000054.1 GCA_947252455.1 uncultured Atopobium sp.
TGGTCGCGGGGGCTGGACTTGAACCAACGACCTCCGGGTTATGAGCCCGGCGAGCTACCAAACTGCTCCACCCCGCACTGTGATGTGCTGAAAGCCTGCAAATACAAAGCTTGGCTTTCAAGCGCAAGAAGTAAATATACGTATTTTGCTTTTGCGTGTCAACCAGAAGTCCGTAAACTTACGCTTCATCATAGAACACCTACAATTGCGCATCTCATATGCCACCATCTAGCCAAAGCTCACATACGCCCGTTTACGACCTATATTTAAATTTACGGATTATTTTACATAAAGGCCTCTATTCGTCTGTTTACGGGCATTCTGAAGGCTCTGTGGTCTATTTGTAAACGTTGCAACTCATAACATGGGTATAACCAAGCTACAGCCTATGTCCTATACAGCTTCAAACAGCTTTAACACCTAACGTTTGAAAGCTCTATATCAATTGTATTTCTAAATAACAAATTTTTTATGACGACGGATTTTCGTTTATATACTTATGAGTCATTAAGTTCAATCGTATGACAAGAAAGTATTCACCATGCAACATAACAATGACTTAGAACGCCTAGGTATTGCCTCAAAAAATCACGCACGTATGCCTCGTATAGGCATCACTACCAGAAATCTTTGCGCAACAGATGAATACGCAGCGCTGGGCGTTTATATTCGTGCAATTAGCGCATGTGGTGCTGCGCCTATGCTTTTACCAGTAACAAGTGATGCTGCTGTGATAGATGCATACCTTGAAGCCGTTGACGCCATACTCATTACAGGCGGCGACGATGTTAATCCTGCACTTTATCATGAAGAAGCGCTTGCACAAACCCAACTTCCCCACGACGACCTTGATGTCTACGAAACTTTACTTATTTCTAAAGCAGTTGAACTTGATAAGTGTGTATTTGGAATTTGTCGCGGTATTCAGATCATGAACTGCGTGTTTGGAGGAACACTGTATCAGGATATTCCCACGCAATTGCCTAACGCTCATACGCACAGTATGCGTCCGCCTTATTTTAAGCCGTGGCATACCGTATCAATTGTACAAACCACTCCTTTGGCAAAGCTTTGGGAAGAACATATCTTGCTTACGCATAACCATGTTGGTGTAAATAGTAGACACCATCAGGCACTTAAGGATTTAGGTACAGGCTTTGTTCCTATGGCGTTTTCTGATGATAATCTTATCGAAGCAGTGTATATGCCCGATAAAACCTTTGTTCAGGCTGTTCAGTGGCACCCTGAACTTATGTGTTTTGATTATCCAGAACATATGCAGCTTATCCAGAACTTTGTAAACGCAGCGCGAGATCATATGGACGCATAGGCGCTTGGATGCTTGAGTGCGCAGATGCTTGACGCGTGGGCACGTGAGCGACAAGGCTGCAGCCGTGCGTATAGGCGCGTAAGTATGTAGGCATATAGGCATGTAGACGCACGTGCAGACACACCAACCCAAACTAACCAACAAAACCGGGCACAAGGCCCGGTTTTTGTTAAGCAGTACAACTTACACGCGTTATCGTTAGTGCATGCGTTATTTGAGCTTAGACGCGCTTACAGCGATATATTTATTGATGATACGAAGTTAAAAAGTTGGCAATTTTGCCAAGAGCATCTGAAAGCGTCTGCAAACGTGGCAAATACACAATTCTAAAATAGCCCGGCGTTTCCCAGTTAAAGCCCCTACCATGCACCACAAGTACATGCTTCTCACGCAACAAATCAAGTGCAAATTGTTCATCATCGCGGATATTGAACTTTTTCTTATCAAGGTGAGCAAACATATAAAACGCGGCGTCGGGTTTTACTACCGAAACACCTTCCATATCGCAAAGAGCGTTGTACGTAAATTCACGCTGGTCGTAAACACGTCCACCTGGGGCAATATAATTTTCTACGCTTTGATATCCACCCAAAGCTGTTTGAACAATAGACTGTGCAGGGACATTTGAACACAAGCGCATGTTGGAAAGCATGTTAATGCCCATAATGTAATCGCGCGCGACTGATTTATTTCCTGATAGCGTCATCCATCCAATACGATATCCTGCAATCATATGCGATTTTGAAAGACCACTAAACGTAACACAGAACAAATCGGGTGCAAGCGAGGCAATTGAAATATGCTTTTTATTGTCCATAACAAGACGGTCGTAAATTTCATCAGAAAAAATCATCAAATTGAACTCACGCGCAAGTTCAACAATATCTTCAAGCACTTCGCGTGAATACAGAACGCCTGTAGGATTATTGGGGTTAATGATAACAATCGCCTTGGTGCGAGGTGTAATTTTAGAGCGCATATCGTTAATATCAGGATACCAATGAGCCTGCTCGTCGCATAGATAATGAACTGCAGTACCACCAGCAAGCGTCGCACATGCGGTCCACAATGGATAATCGGGACTAGGAACCAAAATTTCGTCGCCAGTGTCCAATAATGCCTGCATAGAAAGGTTAATAAGCTCGGATACACCATTACCTGTGTAAATGTCTTCCATCGAAACATTAGGAATACCGCGGAGCTGATCGTATTGCATGATGGCTTTGCGCGCAGAAAAAAGTCCACGACTATCAGAGTAGCCTTCGCAATCGGTTAATTGCTGACGCATATCGTAAATGACCTCATCAGGCGCCCTAAATCCAAACGGCGCAGGGTTTCCGATATTAAGCTTAAGCACGTGAACGCCGCTTGCTTCCATACGATATGCTTCATCTACCACAGGGCCGCGCACATCATACAAAACGTTATCAAGCTTGGACGATTTCTTAAAGCTGCGACGAGATTTTTTAGGTTTTGGCGCATGAGTGGAAGTTGCGGCGACATGGGAATGCTCTACATGAGAGCTGCTCTGTGCCTTGTGCAAGCTATCTTGCATGTTGGAAGCTTTGAGTGAAGGCGCGTTTAGAAGATCATCGGCAGTACAGTTAAGCAATTGAGCAAGCGTTTGAACCATATCATAGCGAGGAAGCGACTTGCCACTTATATACTGGCTCAGTTGACTTTTGCCCAGCTTAACTCCTCTTTGACGTGCGCGTTCAATGAGATCAACTTGGCGAAGATCTGATTGTTTCATAAAATGTACCAGTTGTTGCGTAAATACTGGTGTAACAAGAGATGTGTTCATGGCAGTGCTCCCCTCATAGGTGCAACACAGCACCTTACCTACAAGGCTCTAAGGTGTCGTACAGCTTTTGTGCAGAGGCAACGAGCATTAAGCTTACACAACAGTGCATCATACAACGCCATACAAAAACCCTGAGCTCAAATTGAACTCAGGGTCTATTGTACTACAAGGTTCAATTTATAACCATCTAAAATGAACTTTTATTGAACTTGTATGCTACCATACACCAAAGCCTAGGAGCGCTCATTAACCGCTAATACAAGCGCATCGGCAAGTTTCTCCAGCTCAGTAAGGGTATCTTCTTTGGGCGCAGAATGAATCGTCACGCGCGGTTCTAGAATCGTGATGTTTTTAAGACTTTCAAGCTCTTTAGCCATCAATGAGCCTGCCAAAGGACCCCAGGTACCATTTTCGATAAGACCAACGCAACGATTGCGTAAATTATGCGTTTTGATATCGTGCAGCAAAAAATGCATGCGATCAAAAACACCTAAATTATACGTTGCTGCGGCAAATACCCATGTAGAATACTCAAATGCACGGGAAAGCATTTCGGATAAATCGGTTTTTGACACATCAAACACACGTACGTTTCTTATACCTTTTTCTGAAAGCTTTACCGACAGAATATCAGCCGCATTCTCGGTTCCGCTATACACAGAACCGTAAAATATAGCAACTGAATTGGTTTCGGGTGTATACGTAGACCATTTTTCATAACGATCAATAAGCATATTAAAATCTTGTCTCCACACAAAGCCGTGCAAAGGACAAATATATGAGATATCTAAACGAGAGGCCTTCTTTAACAGCGCATGTGTTTGTGGACCGTATTTCCCCACAATATTGGTGTAGTACCTGCGCGTTTCATCTGACCAATCCTTTTCCCAGTTTACTTCATCGGCAAAAAGACTACCGTGCATAGCGCCATATGCGCCAAACGCATCGGCAGCAAAAAGCACATGATCAGTTGTGTCATAGGTTACCATTACTTCTGGCCAATGAACCATAGGAGCCATAATGAAGCGCAAAACGTGCTTGCCAAGCGACAATGTATCGCCTTCTTTAACCACAACTGCTCTACTTTGAACGTCAAAATCGTAAAACTGTTCCATCATACGAAATGCCTTTTGCGTGGCAACAATTTTCATATCAGGAAATTTTTCGGTCAAATACGGAATAGCCGCACAGTGATCGGGCTCCATATGGTCAACTACCATATAATCAAGGGGTCTACCGTTTAATACATGATCTAGATTGTCGTGAAACTGATGCTCTACCGCTGCATCAATGCCGTCCATAAGACAAGTTTTATTGTCCATGATAACGTAATTGTTATACGACATTCCTGCAGGTACACGATAGGTGTTTTCAAAAAGTTCAAGACGGCGATCTTGCGCACCTGTCCACCAAATATCATCTACCACTTTACGCACGTTATACATACGTATCCTCCCTTATACCACCTGCGCAACAAGAGGCGACGCAGAATGGTGTGAGTTAAATAAGACAAGATATCAGTGCGCTTAAAAACCCTCTCCAGCTTTTAACCGCATTGC
>CAMXVQ010000055.1 GCA_947252455.1 uncultured Atopobium sp.
ATAGATTTTTCAAAGATTCCATTGCCAACCAGAATGAAGGAATCGTAGAAAAGACAAGAAAAATCCAGGAAGATAATGTTCAAGTATTAAAAAGAGATGACGGCAGTACAAAGAACATCACCCTTATTGATAAGAAGAATATCCACAACAACTTTTTGCAGGTCATCAATCAGTATGTTAACGGTACTGCAGAAGGTGCAAAGCACGACAACCGCTATGATGCTACGATCCTTGTGAATGGTTTGCCACTTGTTCATATAGAACTTAAACGCAGAGGCGTGGCTATTCGCGAGGCTTTCAATCAGATTAACCGATATCAGAGAGATTCGTTCTGGGCAGGAAGTGGTCTGTTTGAATATACACAGATTTTTGTTATCTCTAATGGAACTAACACAAAGTACTATTCCAACAGCACACGTTTCAATGCTATCAAGGATGTTAATGCTGTAGCTACTGCTAAGAAAGGCAAAACAAGCAACAGCTTTGAATTTACATCCTTCTGGGCGGATGCAAACAATCGAGTTATTTCTGATTTGATTGACTTCACAAGAACATTCTTGGCAAAGCATACGATCCTTAATATCATTACCAAGTATTGCATTTTCACTTCCGAGCATATGCTTATGGTAATGCGACCATATCAGATTACGGCAACTGAGCGTATTCTTAATCGTATTGAAATTGCTAATACCTATAAAAAATATGGCGATGTTGCAGGTGGTGGTTACATCTGGCATACAACCGGGTCAGGTAAGACACTTACGTCATTCAAAACTGCAAGACAAGCTTCTTTATTACCTTACATAGATAAGGTGCTCTTTGTAGTTGACCGTAAGGATTTGGACTACCAGACTATGAAGGAATATGATCGTTTTGAAAAAGGTGCTGCAAACAGTAATACTTCTACTGCCATTCTTAAAAAGCAGTTGGAAGACACTAATGCTCACATTATCATTACGACTATTCAGAAACTTGCAACATTTATCAAGAAAAATAAAGACCATGAAGTATACAACAAGCACGTTGTAATCATTTTTGACGAATGCCATAGAAGTCAGTTCGGTGATATGCACGCAGCTATTGTAAAAAGCTTTAAGAAATATCACTTATTCGGTTTCACAGGTACACCAATCTTTCCCGCAAATACAGGAAGCATCCGTAAGCCTCAGTTCTTTACTACAGAGCAGACTTTTGGCGACCAGTTGCATACCTATACTATTGTTGACGCTATCAATGATAAGAACGTTCTCCCGTTCAGAGTCGACTATGTTAAGACAATGGATATGGATGAAGATATCGATGATGAACAGGTATGGGATATCGCTCGCGAAAAGGCTATGACGGCTCCTGAGCGTATCGAGCTTGTGACGGAATATATTCTTAACAACTTTGATAGAAAAACATATCGTGGTGATAAAACATATATTTACAACACCCTTACCAATATTTCAGAAGTTGCATCCGGCAAGAATGGTGCTGTAGATGAAATTAAAGAGAAACAGCGTGTAAGTGGATTTAACTCAATCTTTGCTGTTGCATCTGTTCCAATGGCAAAATTATATTATCAGGAATTCAAAAAGCAGATGGGGGCTGACCCTACAAAGAAACTTCGTATCGCAACCATCTATAGTTATGGTGCAAATGAGGCAGAATTCGATGAAGATACAAGTGGTATCCTTGATGAGGAAAATTCAGAAGATACATCTGCACTTGACCAGTCATCAAGGGATTTCCTTGAGGCTGCTATCAAAGATTATAACGAGATGTTCCATACGAACTATTCGACAGATAGCGACAAATTCCAGAACTATTATAAAGACGTTTCTCTTCGTATGAAGAACAAAGAACTTGATTTACTTATTGTTGTAAATATGTTCTTAACAGGTTTTGATGCCACTACATTAAATACACTGTGGGTAGATAAGAACCTCAAGATGCACGGACTCATTCAGGCATTTTCAAGAACAAACCGAATTCTTAACTCGATTAAGACATTTGGTAATATTGTATGCTTTAGAAACCTTCAGAAACGAGTAGACGCTGCTATTTCTCTTTTCGGTGATAAGAATGCAGGTGGTATCGTTCTGATGAAAGGTTTCAAAGATTACTACTATGGTTATGAAGGTGAGGATGGAAAGAAGTATCCAGGATATATGGATATGATGGATGATTTAACATCAAAATTCCCACTTTCAGAGTCACAGATTATAGGCGAGCAGAATCAGAAGGACTTTATCTCCCTATTTGGTGCAATCCTACGCATGAGAAATCTATTATCTGCATTTGATGAATTCGCTGGCAAAGAGATGATAACTGAGCGTGATTTACAGGATTATCTTGGCAGGTATCAGGATTTGCGTGATGAATGGAATGAAAGACGCAAGCGTGGTGAAAGCACAGATATTATCGATGATATTGTCTTTGAAGTTGAACTTATTAAGCAGATAGAAATCAATATCGATTATATCCTTATGCTTGTTAAGAAATACCACGATAGCCACTGTGAAGATAAGGAAGTACTTGTCACAATCAAAAAGGCTATTGATGCCAGTCCGGAGCTTCGTAGCAAGAAAGAACTTATTGAAACCTTTATTGCAGATATTAATGATGTTGAAGATGTTATGACTGAATGGCACAGTTATGTAGCTAAAAAACGAGAAGAAGAACTTGTTCAGATTATTAAGGAAGAAAAACTTAAAGAGGATGCAACAAGGAAGTTCATTGAGAATGCTTTTCGTGATGGTGAAATCAAAACAACAGGTACGGATATAGATAGACTCATGCCTCCTATATCTCGTTTTGGTGGCGGCGATAGAACTACTAAGAAGCAAGGTGTCATTGAAAAGTTTAAATCATTCTTTGAGAAGTTCTTTGGTGTTGGTGGCTCATTTACCACTAATTATTGTGGCTAAGGGCGAGGACAAGATAACGTACACCTGCATGTCTGCGCCGCGCTTGTCGTGCACCTGCATGCTTGGCGCCGCTCTTCGGCGCGCGCAAATAGTAACGTCCCCCGTGACGTTTCACGCCGCGATGTTCAAAATTGATGTTTCGTGTTTATGTCTCATATAATCGGGTATGATTAACCAAAGCTAACAATATTTCGCAGACAGCATGTACTTTGACAGTATGCCTGTCTTTTGGAGGTGAATCATACATGGAACACAACTCATACATGTTTGAAAACAAAAACATCGCAACCGTACCCGGACATTGGCTTTTGGCTCGTTTGGGCAAGCGCGTTTTGCGTCCTGGCGGACTTAAACTTACTCAAGCAATGCTTAATGAGGCCCAGCTTGCTCACAAAGTTGTTGTTGAGCTTGCTCCTGGTATTGGTAGAACAGCCCAGGAAATTCTTGCGCGCACGCCTTTGTCCTATACTGGTATCGACGCCAACGCCGATTCGGTTAAACTTGTATCGGCTTTGGTTAAAGATAGGGGAACATGCAAACAAGGCATGGCTCAAGACACTAAACTCCCCGATAATTATGCTGATGTAGTTGTGTGCGAGGCAATGCTCACCATGCAAACGCCCGAGAACAAGCGTGCAATTCTTCGTGAAATTCATCGTATTTTAAAGCCAGGTGGAACTTTTGTAAGCCACGAACTAGGCATTACGCCCAACAGCATTTCTGCCAACGATGAAGAGGACATTCAGCACGATTTATCTCGTGCAATTCGTGTAAACGTGAAGCCTATAACCCAACGTGAATGGGGAGATTATCTCCAAGAAGCAGGATTTGAACTTACGTGGTCAAAAACCGCTCCTATGGCGTTGCTTGATCCTAGACGCAATCTTGCGGACGAAGGCTTATGCGGCGTTATAAAAATCATAAAAAACGTGCTCACTATTCCAGGTGCTAAACAGCGCGTTTTAGAAATGCGTGCAACGTTTAAGCGTCACGCCAACCACATGTGCGGAATTGCCATGGTTTCACGCGCAAAGTAGCAGCATGAACACGTGTCCAACGCAAATAAGGAGCTAGCGCGCCCAACGCAAACAAAACGACAGCGCGCGTGCAGCTTAGTGCGTGTGAGCCATAACAAGACGTGTGTAACTAGTAACCACCAGCAAAAAGAGGGAGAAAACATGCCAATACAAGACGAACAAACATCACGAGCGTTCTTGGGAATTGTACAGAATTTGCCAATCACGCGCGAGGGAATTGTGTCAAAAGTTCCATTTGAAACAAAAAATATGCAGGTAAGTGTCTTTTCGGTTGCAAAAGGACAAGAAATATCGGAGCACACATCGCCTAAGGCGGTAATCGTAACGCTTATATCGGGAGCTCTTAACTTTACGGTAGGACAAGCCGTACATCATATGGTTGCAGGCGATTTTATATATCTTGCGCCTAACGAACCACACGCGCTTTCTGCATGCGAAGATAGTCGCGTGCAGTTGGTTATGTTCAACGCAAAATAAAGACGCGCACGCGTTCTTGCATTTAAGCCCTTGTGCGTTGCCTGGTGTGTGCTCCAGCAAACCTGTGCGTTGCCTCATGTGTGCGTGTACGCGTTTCCAGCAACCGCTCCACGTTCGCGCACCAAAAATCCTCACGTGCCTCGTGTCAGCTCCACGTACTTAGGTCTCGTTCTTGCTTGCGTATACAATGTGTATAAAAATTGTGAAGTATAGATACGCCCGAGTGCGCG
>CAMXVQ010000056.1 GCA_947252455.1 uncultured Atopobium sp.
GCTGGCTACATGGATTTCGCGTGAGTATGCATGTCCTTTGTCAGAAGCGTTTCGTCCTTTTTTGCCACCGGGACAACTCGTAAAAATTAAACGTGATTCAAAAGACGCTCCGTGGCAGCTTGTGTGCGAGAAACGAGGTTGTGTTGATGAACGTTGGATCAAGCTTACGAAAGCGGGTAAAGATTTCAAACCAGCCGCTCGTGCATGTGCGCAGCGTAGGTTATTAACAGCGCTTTCGTCAGGTCCTGTTCGTGTAGCAGAGTTAAAAGTTTTGCTTCCAGGAACACTTTCGGTTGCCCGTGCGCTCGAAAAAAAGCATGTGGTAGAAATCTATAAACAACGCATAGAACGTGAGGTTGCACCATCTGCGCTTTCAAGTGCAAAAGCTTTAAAGCCGTCTCAGCTGACCCACGGTCAAATTAATGCGCTATCTGCTATTAGGCGTGCTTGTGAGGCTCAAGCAGGAGATGTAATTCTTGTAGACGGCATTACAGGATCAGGCAAAACCGAAGTCTATTTAGAAGCAATCGAAGATGTGATAGCACAAGGGAAAACTGCGCTGGTACTTGTGCCCGAAATTGCTCTAACAGCACAAACAGTTGGTAGGTTTCGTAGCCGCTTTGGTAATCGCGTTGCAGTGCTTCATTCAAAGCTTTCGGTAGGCGAGCGCTATGATCAGTGGGATATGGTTCGTACAGGAAGCGCGCGTGTTTTGGTTGGTGCTCGCTCTGCTCTTTTTGCACCGCTTGCTGATATTGGCCTTATTGTGATCGACGAGGAACACGATAGTAGTTACAAGCAAGAACTTGCTCCACGCTATCATGCACGCGCCGTTGCCGAAAAACTGGCGCAGCTGTCGCATAGCGCATTGGTGCTTGGATCTGCAACTCCTTCGCTTGATAGTTTAATGCACTGTTCAAAGCGCACCCACCAAGCTCGTACGTGGACGCATGTTGTTATGGACGAGCGTCCTGCTGGCGCACACTTACCCCGTATTCAGATTGTGGATATGACCAAAGAGTTTGCGCTTGGCAACAAATCCATGTTTTCTCGTGCACTCACAGAAGAGTTGTGGCATGTGGTTGATGCTGGTAAAAAAGCTATGATTCTTATTAACAGGCGCGGATTTGCTAATTTTTTAATGTGTCGCGAGTGCGGTGCGGTGCCTGAGTGTCCGCATTGTTCAATTACGCTTACCTATCACGAAAAAACGCATGAGCTCAAATGTCACGAATGTGATCGTCACTGGTCGGTTTTTGTATATCCAAATCCGCTTACCGCTTGTCCTCATTGTGGAAGTAAATACATGGCAGGATTTGGAGCAGGTACTCAGCGTGTAGAAGACGAGCTTGTTCGTATGTTTGGCGATAAAACTGTGGTTGTTCGCATGGATGCCGACACAACGCGTGCTAAAGGCGCACATGAAAAGCTTTTAGAAACCTTTGATAGTGCTTCTTGTGCCATTTTAGTTGGTACACAAATGATTGCCAAAGGTCTTGATTTTCCCGATGTGGTACTTGTTGGTGTGCTGAATGCAGATACCACCCTTAAAATGCCCGATTTTAGAGCGGCAGAAAAAAGCTACTTCTTATTAGAGCAAGTTGCCGGAAGGTCGGGGAGAGGTGCATGTGGCGGTAAGGTTGTTATTCAAACATATTGGGCTGGGCATCCGGTAATGGAAGCCGTGCAAACTCATAATCGCACACGTTTTGTAACACAAGAATTGCAGGAGCGTCAATCGGCATATTATCCTCCGTTTTCTCGCATTGCTAATGTGCTTATGTGGAGTTTGAATGCAAAAGATGTTGTTGATTTTTCGGCGCGTCTAGCAATTGAGTTACAAACAACGCTTGCACATCAAGAAGGTATGTGGCGTATGCTTGGCCCATCTAATTGCATGAAATACAAGGTTAACGACAGGTATCGCCGTCATATTGTAGTTAAAGCGCCACTTGGCGCGCCACTTGGCACAACCATTTCATCGTGTATAAGCCGTGTAAAAACGCCCCCTGGACTTCGCATCTCTATTGATGTGGATGCTTACGATATTATGTAACGGTAGAATAATATGCATGAATAATATGCCATGTACAAGGTTACTTTCTAAACGTATAGGATGAGGAGTGTTATGAAAAAAAGTGTTGCGTATAAAGAAATGGTTTGCGCGCCGTCTGTTATTTTGCAAACAGTGTGTGAGCCCGTTAAAGAAATAACGCAGGAAATTAAAGATCTAGCTCATCATATGTTTGAAGTGATGTATGCAACTGATGGATGTGGACTTGCCGCGCCTCAAATTGGCAAAAACATACGCTTGGTGGTTATTGATTGCGAATGGGGCGAAGGCTCTCGCAAAAAACCATATGTGCTTGTTAACCCAAAAATTGTTGTTGCCGATGAAGCAGATCGTAGCATGTCTGAGGGTTGTCTTTCGTATCCAGGTATTTTGGTGCCCGTAAAGCGACCATCGCACGTTATTTGTGAAGCATTAAATTTGGACGGCGATCTTATTCGTTACGAGGCACGCGGTAATTTGTTGGCTGCATGTCTACAACATGAGTGTGACCACCTGCAAGGCGTTACGATTCCCGATCATTTGCCGCTTCACAAAAAAATGGAAAAACTCGAAGAATACAAGCATGCTTTAGAGGCAGGCGCGCGTCCTGGTGAAGTTGAAATTTAAGGTTTGAGTTTTAAGTTTAAGTTGAAATGTAAGGTTTGAGAGCTTTATGAATATAGTTTATATGGGTACACCCGATTTTTCGGTTAACCCGCTTCAAGAATTGCATAAGCATCACAAGATTTCGCTTGTTATTACACGCCCCGACGCGGTGCGTGGTCGAGGAAAAAAGCTCATACCGTCACCAGTTAAACAGTGTGCGAACGCGCTTTCGCTTCCCGTGCGTGAGGCAACTCGTTTTGATGAGGGGCTCATTTCAGCAGTTAAAGCATGTGAGCCTGATGTTATTGTTGTTGCTGCCTATGGTTGCATTATTCCCGATAGCGTTTTAGCTTTGCCTCGATATACAACGCTTAATATTCACGCGTCACTTCTTCCGCGTTGGCGTGGAGCTGCTCCCATTCAACGAGCTATTCTTTCGCGCGATGAAGTTACAGGTGTGTCCATTATGAACGTAGTTCACGAACTTGATGCAGGAGATTTTTGCAGACAAGCATCGCTTAAGATTGGAACGCAATCACTAGACGAGCTTACCGATAAACTTAGTGCTTTGGGTGCGCGTGAGCTTTTGTGTGCGCTTAGTGATTTAGAGGCGCATAAGCTTGTATGGCATAAGCAATCTCAAACCGATATAACATATGCTCAAAAAATTGATAAACACGAGTTATTGCTAGACCCCAGTTTATCTGCAGAAAGTAATGTGGTTCGTATACAAGCGTCTGGCGATGCTGCGCCTGCACGTTTTATGATGGGTCAAAAGGGTGTTCGTGCGCTTGTTGGGCGCTTTGTGGGTGATGAAGTTGCATCCGAAAATGCGGCGTCTAGCAACGCAGCCTCCGCAAATGTGGTGTCCGAAAATGCGGCCTCCGAGAGCGCAGCCTCCAAGAACGCCGTGTGCTTACAACACATACCAGCAGGTTCGGTTCTCATTCAAAATCATCGTGTATTTTTAGGCTGTGCTTCGGGCACCTTAGAACTTTTGGGTGTTAAACCCGATGGAAAATCTGCTATGTCGGCACACGACTGGTCTTTGGGTTTACATAACGTTTCTACATGGAGCCATGTTTCATGACAAGCGTTAAGGTTGCTTCTTCGCGCACGGTGGCATTTAAGGCTTTGTGTGCACTGCGGAAAAACACCACATATGCTCAGGACTTTCTAAAGCATTTTGATATGTTTCGCGCGCTTTTACAAGACGAAAAAAGTTTTGTCCAGCATGTTGTATGTGGTGTTATAAGCTCGCAGAGTGTGGTGGATAAGATGCTTGCGCAGTATGTAAAGCGTCTTACTCATCAGCCGTATAAAGTGCTTATATGTTTGCGTATGGCTACCTATGAGTTGGTGTATAGGCAAACGGCAGCTTATGCAGTTGTAAGCCAATATGTAGAGCTTGTACGTTTGGTGGATAAGCGTGGGGCTTCTTTTGTAAATGCCGTTTTGCACAGAATAGCTGCGTATGACCAGACAAACTTTGCCCGCGCGCGTCAACATCTTGTGCGGATTATACAAGATTGCCACTCATACGATGATATCTTGCGCATAATAAACGCTGCGCCAATCTCGGTTGAATCTCAACATCATCTGTTGCAATCCTTTGGTTTTACGTGTGAATCTGATTTTATTTGCGAGGCGTGTTTAGTTTCGGGATTGCCTACATGGATCGTAAAACGCGTATATCACGATCGTGGACTGTTTATATGCGCACATATGGCGCTGGCTGCACAAGCACATGTTCCGTTTTATGTATGCAAAAATCCTTATAACCCACCCCAGATACCTTGTACACTTGTTCCAGTTCAGAGCGCATGGGGTAGTTATACATTACAAGGTATTTCGCCTGCTGCACTCTATAATGA
>CAMXVQ010000057.1 GCA_947252455.1 uncultured Atopobium sp.
ACATCACGCGCCGTTGCGCCGCCTAAATTAATAACAAAGCCAGCATGTTTAGTTGAAATTGCAGCGTTTCCCGATTGATATCCACGTAATCCCGCCTTGGTTATTAAAGGTCCTACAAAATGGCCAACAGGACGCTTAAACGTTGATCCAGCACTGGGGTACTCAAGCGGCTGTTTTTCTTCTCGTTTTGCTGTTAAATCATCCATTTTTGCACGAATTTCAGACGGATCGCCTTCACGAAGGGTAAATGTTGCTGACACAACAACTAATCCATCATCTTTTACGCGAGACTGACGATAACCTAAATTAAGTTCTTCTGCTGGAATAACGCAAAGAGTTCCATCGGGCATAAGCACTCGTACAGAAGTTAAAATATCGGCAATACAGCCATCATATGCACCTGCATTCATAAAACAGGCACCACCAATAGAGCCTGGAATGCCACAGGCAAACTCAAAGCCAGTGAGCCCCAGCTCACATGCCATTTCTGACGCCTCGCGCAAACTCACGCCTGCCTGACAAGTCATTTGACATTCGTTAATGGAAACATTAACTAAACCATCTGCAATTGCAATAATAACGCCGCGATAGCCAGCATCTCCAACAAGCAGATCTGATCCACGACCTAAAATAAAATAAGGAACTTGTTCGTCTTTACAAATCTTAACGAGTGATTGAACATCTTCGGGCGTATCGGGAATAACAAAAATATCAGCAGGACCACCTATTTTAAAAGTTGTATGTTCGCTCATGGGTTCATTACATACAACGTTGTCCTCGCCTACAATAGCTTGAAATTTTGCGGCTAAAGCCTGCAAATGATCGGCACTGTCAGACATGCCTTTGTCACACTCCTATCTTTGGTGGTTTTCACCATCGGATATACAGTTATATGCATCTTCACAAGACAACAGACGCTTACCGCATAAGGTTAAACATAGCCTCGAACGCGACACATATTTCATTAAATTTTAGTATAAATATTATCCTGGGTAAATGCTTATACCGATAAAACATGTTCTGTCGCCTTGTAAAACATACTAACCGCGCGGTGCACCGTGCTACTTTGTGGCGACATACACGCATAAAACCTTTATGGTTGCGTGATTGCATTTCTTATAACAATTTGACAACAGGTTTATGGATGTATTTACATGAAGCGTTCCCGTGACTTTACAAACTCATGATATCCGTGATAGGGTAAGACCGTAAGTTTCAGGGCGGGGTGCAAGTCCCCACTGGCGGTATAGTGCACAAAACACTAAGCCCGCGAGCCTTTGTGGCTGACTTGGTGAAATTCCAAGGCCAACGGTTATAGTCCGGATGAAAGAAACGAGGATAGCGCTATGCGTGATTTTATAACACCATCTCAAGATACCGCAAACAACAAACAACCTGTTCAAAACACACAACAGACGTATTGCGATTCAAGTTTATCAGAATCCGTCTATGCTGAATCGGCACACAACAGCACCTATAGAGGTCAAGGGTGGTCAACACAACGCATTGCAATTACAGCCCTTTTATGTGCTATTTCGGCAATTTCTACGCTTGTTTTAGAATTTCCTATTATGCCTGGAATCACATATCTTAAATACGATCCATCGTGCGTTATTGCCGTGCTTGGAGGATTATTATTTGATCCCATTGTTGGCTTAACTATAAGCATTATCCCCTATCTTGTACACGTTGCAACTTCATCGGGCATCTACGGAACAATCATGGCAATTATAGCTGCGGTTTCATATGTCATGCCGCCAGTTTTGCTCTATCGTTGGCACAAAACGCATCATAGCCTGATAGTTGGATTACTTGTGGGAAGTATCTGTTCAATTATTGCATGTGTTATAGGCAATCTGCTTATAACACCACTTTATACAGGTATGCCCATAGCAGCAGTTACAGGTCTTATCGTTCCCCTTATTATCCCCTTTAATGTTATAAAATCAGTGCTTAATAGTGCACTGGCCCTGGCTCTTTTTGTCCCTGTGTCGCGTGCGTTTACACGCAGTACCAAACACTAAAGGCTAAGCGTGTGCACATGCAAACTTATCATCAGGTCAAACAAAATAAAATGAACGCACCAATCATTCAGCTTGAACATGTGTCTGTTTGTTATAACAAAACGTTTTATGCACTAAAAAACATCAATTTGTCAATCAATGCAGGAGAACGTGTATGCATTTTGGGTGCAAATGGTTCGGGAAAATCAACGCTTGCGCGCGTGATCGCTGGACTTATGGCACCTGATCAAGGTCATGTTTGCCTGCTTGAACATTGTGTTTTTGCGCAAGGAGCCAAAAACTTGTTTGCCTATGCGCACGCACAAGAACGTTTGGGATATGTGTTTCAAAACCCCGATGAACAGATCATTAACAACGTTGTTGAAGATGACATTGCGTTTGGTCCAGAAAATTTAGGCGTTTCGCCTCTTGAGATTGACCGTCGTGTACAACGCGAGCTTTCTCGTTTTAACCTCGATGGTCTGCGGCTTAAAAATCCCCATCAGCTCTCAGGCGGACAAAAACAAAGACTCGCACTTGCAGGCGCACTCGCTATGGATCCTTATGTTCTTATATTGGATGAGCCAAGCGCGCAACTTGATGTGGCAAACAGAAAAACACTCAATAGCCTGCTTGAGCAGCTTTCATGTGAAAAAACCACCATTATTCATATCACGCATTTTATGGACGAAGCACTTGGAGCGGACAGGGTTGTGGTTTTAGATCACGGTCAGATTGTTGCAGATGATTCTCCGCGTAAAGTATTTTGCCATGACAAGCTTCTTCGCGATATAGGTCTTGATCTTCCCTTGTCGGCACAAATTTCTAACCTGTGTCATGCTTTTGGCTACCCAAGCGCTGTTGACATAACGCCTGATGACCTAGCAAAACTGCTGCATACATGCATAAACACTCATGATCAAAGAAATACGGTGGAATGTGGAGATGCGCGTACATACCAACATGCAAACGCAAATATGCAGGAAACAAATACACAAACCCATCTGACACATAGCTCTTTAGAAAATCACGCATATGCCGTAGAGGCAAAATCCCTTGGCTTTTCTTATCAGCAAACAAGTAAAGCGGCACTATGCAACCTTAATTTTAAGATTAGATACGGAACACGCGTTGCGTTTATAGGACAAACAGGTTCGGGAAAGTCAACGCTGCTTCGTCTGATAAGTGGTCTTGATAAACCAACACAGGGAGATTTATTCGTAAACGCCCGGTCTCTTAAGTTGGCGCGCGAGCGTCGATATATTCTAGGACGCGTTGGGTATGTTATGCAAAATCCTAAATTACAGCTTTTTGGTCAAACAGTATACGACGACGTGGCACAAGGTCCGCGCAATCAAGCACTTTGCGCGGCTGTTATTGCAAGTCAGACAAACGAAGCGCTTGAGGCGGTAGGAATGGCACACAAAAAAGACGCCGCACCTGACGAACTTTCGCGTGGTGAGCAGCGCAGATGTGCAATTGCTGGCATGTTGGCAATGAAGCCTAAGCTCATACTTATGGATGAGCCAACAAGTGGTTTAGACCCCCATTCGCGCGGATGTATTAACGATTTATTAGATCAACTCAAAGGTTCGTTTACTCTTTTGGAGGCCACGCACGATATGAACGAAGCCGCACAATGTGACTATGTTTTGGTGCTTCATCAAGGGTGTATAGTAGCTCAGGGCGCGCCCTCAGAAATTTTTACCTATGAAAAAGAAAACATGTTGAAAACATGGGGGCTTGGATTACCCGATTCCATGATCTGGGCAAAGCCTTGTCTTACTATACTTGACCATGACAGAGAGCACCTACGTACCACCGCAGGCTTTATGCACGTGCTCAAGTCTCTTTTGAGCAAAAAAGCCACATTCTGTGAAAGCAGTCAAACAAATACAGATTCATTTACATGCGCCCATGCGATACTCAACGAAACGAGCATATCATGATACCTGTTAAAGATAATCACCAACCAGATACGTTCTCACGTATACACCATTTGGATCCGCGCACTAAAATTCTTGCGCTGGTTATACTCACATTTTCAATTTTTAGTATATCAACCTTTACCGATCTGCTAATACATGGAGCACTCATCGTTGTTATCACTTTGTTGGCACATATCTCACTGTTAGAACTTGCACGCTCATGCAAACACTTCCTAGGAATTATTATCGCCGTTGGTATATGTAATATGATTTTTATACAACAAGGAGAAGCGCTGGTATCCTTGGGATTTTTTACGCTTACGCGCGGCGGAATTGCGCTTTCGTGTTTGTATTCACTGCGCATACTATGCGCGCTCACCTTAGGCGCGGTTCTCATTCGCACCACGTCTACCGTGCAGTTGTGCAATGCATTTGAAGCCTTTTTGACACCACTTGCACGCATTGGTCTTCCCGCGCGCGAAATCGCCATGGTGTTTTCGCTCATGCTGCGCTTTATTCCGCTTATTGCATTTGAAGCCAC
>CAMXVQ010000058.1 GCA_947252455.1 uncultured Atopobium sp.
CAGAGATTTTTGTTGTTGTTGGAGCAAATGTTAAAGAGATTGAAAAATCGCTTTCCGACGATAAAGAAGACTCTGAAACCGTTGAAGCAGATGCACAAGTAGACGCTGCAACCGAAGAGAATGCAGCTGAGTAGTATTTAACTCACGGTGTATTCATTCAAATTTCAAGCGAAACAGGTGGACAAATCGTCTGCCTGTTTTTTACGTAATGTACGTGTTAACTTATTAACAATATGGATTAAATAAATACGTCTAAAATGTATATTGGTATAAATCCTACGAAAAACAGTATTCAGTGGGTTGCCGATTTAACAGGTTTTGTTCAGAGTAATATACGTAAAACCGTATATACAAATTAAATACCTGCGGTTATGCAAAGTCAAACGTATAATCGCACGTATTCCATTCTTTGCAAAATTAAACAAAATATCACTTCACAAATCCTTCATATTATTGAAGTTATCAAAAGAGCGTTTATTAAAATGTTGAAAATGTTGAAAACTTATAAAATGCATTGAAATAGCCTGACTATTATAAACAATCAACGATGAAAGCTTTTTATATGTCTAAACTTTAAAAGTAAAGACTTGATTTCAAATTTCTTCATTCTTTTTTGTTGTAGACTAAATTACGCTCTGTTGGACGATATGAGAGTTTTTGCTATGAAAGGAAGCTCTGTGGCGGCAGAAAATACTTTTCAAACTTACGATAACAATCAACAGCCCGAGTTCAAATCTAGCGCTCTTGATCCTACCCAAGTTCATATGCCGCAGGATAGCGATGCGGAAAAATCGATTCTTTCTGCAATGCTTTTGTCTGATGATGTATTACAGGAATGTTTGATGCGTCTGCGTGTAGATGATTTTTATTTACAGTCGCATAAGATGATCTTTAATGCAATATGTGCTCTTTCAGAACAAGGTCATCAAGCTGACCCTATTTCGGTTGCGGATTACCTAAAAAGTCAAAACCAGCTTGATAGAATAGGTGGATCATCAACGCTTCTTGAACTTAATGAAAATACGTTTTCGTTAACGTCTTGGGAACATCATATTGAAATCCTACGTAGAAATGCAACTTTACGAGCAATTATTCATGCATCGGCTAATATACAAAAACTTGCGTTTAGTGCGCCCGAAGACACCAAAGAAGTGGTTGACTCGGCAGAAAATATGCTGCTAGACGTTACCAATAAAGAGGTTACCAGTAACTTTTCACAATTGTCCGACCTCATGGCAGATTTGTATAACGATTTAAGCGATATGCAAGAAAACGGAAAGCCACAAGGAGTTTACACTGATTATCCTACGGTAGATCGCTGGCTGCAGGGTTTGCGTCCAGGACAAATGGTGGTCGTAGGCGCTCGTCCAGGTGTTGGTAAAACGTCATTTGCACTTAATTTGGCAGTTAATATGGCAAATTCAGGGGCGTCTGTTGCATTTTTTTCTCTTGAGATGAGTAAAATTGAAATTGCACAACGTCTTCTGTCTGCTCAGGCAAAGATTGATTTATCGGTTATTAGAGGCGGAAATATTCAAAATAATCAATGGGCCCCTATTATGGCGGCAACTGCGGATCTTTCTAAACTCGACATTATGATTGATGATACGCCTGGAACTACCGTTACCGAAATTCGTGCTAAAGCGCGTCGTATGCTGAATAATAAAGAAAACAGTGTGGTTATTATAGATTATCTCCAGCTGCTTTCACCGCCATCGGGGCGCTATCGTGCCGACTCTCGTGCAACCGAGGTATCAGAGATGTCGCGTGGTATTAAAATTATGGCCAAAAATCTCAATGTTCCTGTTGTTGCTTTGTCTCAGCTTAATCGTCAGGTTACTGGTCGTCGAGATCAAAAACCTCAGCTTTCTGACCTGCGTGAATCGGGCTCAATTGAGCAGGATGCTGATATTGTTATCTTGCTTGATCGCTCTATGACCGACGAAGAAGCCGAGCGTCAAGACAGACCAGATAGAGGAGAAACAAATCTAATTATTGCTAAAAACAGGTCAGGTCCTTTGGGTGTTGTATCATTAAGATTTTTACCGGGAACAACTAAGTTTTTGGAAATCGACAAATCGCATGAGGAATAACAGGGTTGTGAGGCTGGTATTTTACAACGTACGCATAATATATACAAGTTGTACGTAGACTTTGTTTTACTGCTTGTTTCCTATGTATAAATAATGCAATACTAAAGAAGTTATATAAATCTAAGAAGGGGGATTTTATGCCTGCTTCAGTTCTTGTTGGTGCTCAATGGGGCGATGAAGGAAAAGGTAAAGTTACCGATCTTATCGCGGGTGATTTCGATGTTGTATGTCGATATTCCGGTGGTGCAAATGCGGGTCACACCGTTGTAGTGGGTTCTAAAAAATTAGCGCTCCATCAGATACCGTCTGGAATTATGTATAAAGACGCAATCTCGGTGATAGGAAACGGCTGTATCGTTGATCCCGAAGTTGTAATTCAAGAGATTGATACGCTTGAATCAGAAGGTGTTCCATGTGATAATTTGCGTATTTCAGGAAATGCACATCTGGTTATGCCGTATCACAAAGACCTCGACGGTGCTCACGAGCAAAAACTTGGTAAAAATCTTATTGGAACTACTAAACGCGGTGTTGGTCCAACGTATATGGATAAGATGAATCGTATTGGTTTGCGCGTGCAAGATCTTCTTGATGACAATACGTTTAATCAAAAACTTGATGCGGCTCTTGCCTACATTAATCCAATTTTGACTGAGGTCTATGGCTTAAAACCCTATCAAAAAGACCAATTAAGTGCCTTATATCTTGGGTATGCACAAAAGCTTAAACCCTATATTATTGAGAGCTGCTTATATCTTAATAAAGTTCTTGATGCTGGTAAAAGCATTCTGTTTGAGGGTGCTCAAGCTACTATGCTCGATATTGATCATGGTACGTATCCCTTTGTTACTTCTTCCAATTGTACTGCGGGTGGTGCAGTAACCGGCTCTGGTGTTGGCCCCACTAAAATCAATCGTATTATTGGTGTTGCAAAGGCTTATCTAACACGTGTTGGTTCTGGTCCTTTCCCAACAGAGCTCACCGATGAAATGGGCGAAAAGCTTCGTCAACAAGGTGCTGAGTTTGGTGTAACTACAGGACGCGCTCGTAGATGCGGTTGGTATGACGCTCCTATTGTAAAGCATTCGGTGCGCGTGAACGGTTTAACAGATCTTGCTATAACCAAGCTTGACGTATTGAGCTGTATGGATGAGATTAAGGTATGCGTTGCCTATAACTGTGATGGAGAGCGCTATGACAGTGTTCCCGAGTTTCAGGCGCGCTTTTTGCACGCAAAGCCTATTTATGAAACGCTTCCTGGTTGGAACTGTGATATTACAGGTGTGCGTCGCTTCGAAGATTTGCCTAAACAAGCTCAAGCTTACATTGACTTTTTGGAAAAGCTTGCCGGTGTACGTATTTCTATTATCACCGTTGGTCCTGAGCGCGAGCAAACCATCAATCGTTTTTGGAATTAAATAATAACTGAATGCGTTCTGTCTCATTGAGACAGAACGCGCATAAAACGCTTGTGTTGTAATAAGGAGAGGGGTGTAACATGGCGGATACACAACGAAAGAAGTTTGCAATTGTATGTGATAGTGCATGTGATGTTCCACTGCACGCACTTAATGCTGCTCATGTTCGCCTCGTTCCCTATTATGTTTGCTCAAAAGAACAAAACTATCGCGAGTGCATAGATCTTGATCCCTTGGATTTTTACGTTTATCTGTCTGCTACAAAGGGTCGGTTTGCCATTAAATCGCCCACAACAAAAGATTATGCTCGTGTTTTTGAAGAGTGTAGGGATTTGGGTTATAAAGATATTGTGACACTACATGCATCAACAAAGCTTTTTGACTCATATTCTGCGTGCGTTACGGCGGCTAAATCTATTTCTGGTGTATGTGTACATGCCATCGATACAAAATGCATATCTGCTCAGCTAGCGCTTGTTTTGACTGCTTTGGTGCGTGATCGTAATAATGGATTAGGTGTAGAAGAGGCGTGCGAACGTGCTGTTGCAGTTGCAAATGCTACCAAAATATCGATAATTCTTCCTCCTCAAGCAGCTGACTTAACAAGAGTGTCCGCTAAACCATATGGAAGCATTCTTCTTGGGGCACAAGCACTTAAAGCTCGTGCGTTTGGAGTGCGCCGCATGTTTACCCTGACCGATGAAGGTTTACCTAAAGAACTTTGTAGCGCTCCAGAACTTCATGTGTTAACAGGTAGATTGGTTCGCAACATGAGTTTATATGGACATAAAGTAGGTCCTCTCACTCATGTTGAGATTAACGCAGGCGCACCTCGTTTACTTGCAACGTTAGAAAAACCTTTGGATACTAATGAATTTGAAAGTCATGT
>CAMXVQ010000059.1 GCA_947252455.1 uncultured Atopobium sp.
CATTCATTAAATTCATCTTTATGCTGGTAAATTTCTTGATCCGACATACGAGTTTCAAGCTCATGTTTGCGCGAAGTAGACGCCTGCAAAACAGCCTCAACTTCTGACAAGCGTTTTCTCTCACGTGCAACACGTCTATGTGCGCTATTGCGCGCTTCGGCCTCAAGACGGCGCTGCTCTTTGGTTTTAACATTGCGTTTTGCCAGATGCGCACGCGAATCCAAAGAGGAATCTGTACGCGTGGAGTTCTGAGAAACAACAGCCTCAGCTTTCTTACCCTGTGAAGCTGCATCTAAAGCCGCACTTCTCTGTTTGCTCGAAGCATGCAACAACCCAGTATTGTCTACACGCGCTTGAGCGTGCGCTCCAGCAGCATCTTTTTGTTCGCGCGCATCCAACTCTTCGCGCTTATACAGATAATAATCGTAATCACCGTCAAAGACGCGTACCTGATGATTGCGCACTTCGATAATTTTATTTGCTACATTTCGTACCAAATGTTCATCATGGCTTACCAACAAAACAGTGCCCTTAAAGGTAGTTAATGCATGCTCAAGTACTTCAACCGAGTCGATATCCAAATGATTGGTAGGCTCATCCAAACACAAAAGAGGATCGGGAAAGACCAGCATTTTTGCCAAAGCCAAACGAGCGCGTTCTCCACCCGAAAGCACGCTGACACGCTTGTCAACATCTTCTCCGTGAAACAAAAACGCACCTAAAAGCCTACGTTGTTCAGAGGTAGTCCATGTATTTGAGGCTTCACCCATTTCTTGCAATACGGTATTGCGTTCGTTGAGCGTTTCAAGTTGATGCTGAGCATAATAAGAAAACTCAACATTTTTTCCAAGCACAATGTTTCCTGCTGTTGGTTTTTCGATGCCACAAATCAACTTCATAAGCGTTGATTTACCTGCACCATTAGGCCCTACAAGGGCAACATGATCTCCTCGATACAAAACAACATTCACATCGTTATAAACAACTGCATCTTCAAACTGTTTTGACACATGTTCAACTGACACTACCGTATCTGCTGTTCGTGGTGGCGCAGGAAAATTAAAATGCACTTTCTTTGACGCTTGCGGCAATACTACAAGCTCCGACTTAATTTGCTCAAGGCGGCGCACGCGTTCTTGTACCTGTTTTGCTTTGGTGGGTTTATACCTAAAACGATCAATAAACACCTGCATATGGGCAATATCGCGCAATTGAGCTTCACGTTTTGCGTGCAGCTGTATAAGATTATCTTCACGCTGTTTAAGATAGCGCGTATAATTTCCCACGTACGTCATAACGCGCTTATTTTCGATTGACGCAATGTGCGAAACACAAGCATCCATAAATGCACGGTCATGAGATACCATAAGCACCGCACCATCATAACTTGACAAAAACGATTCAAGCCATGCAACACTTTCGAGGTCAAGATGGTTAGTTGGCTCGTCTAACAGTAATAAATCTGGATGCTTGAGCAGCAACTTGGCAAGCGAAATACGCATTTGCCATCCACCAGAAAATTCGCAAGCAAGCTTGTGAAAATCCTCTACCGGAAATCCCAGACCACCTAAAATCTGCTGAGCGCGCGCCTGCAGTTCGTAGCCGCCCAAACGCTCAAAATTTTCTTGATTCTTGCTGTAATTTGCAAGCAATTCGTCCAATTCTTTTTGCTGAGCTGTATCTACAGAAGAGCTGCTGAGCTGCGCAATTTGATGCTCTTGATCGCTTAAAAGAGATTGTAAGCGCACAACTTCGTGAGCTGATTGCACAACTTCTTCTAAAGCGGTTGTATCTTTTGAAAGTTTTGTCTCTTGCTCAAGATAGCCAACACGTATATCGCGCGCAAAGCTTACACGACCCTCATCAGGGGTTTCAAGTCCCATAAGAATCTTTAAAAATGTTGTTTTACCAGCTCCGTTAGGGCCAACAAGCCCCCATCGTTCACCAGCGTTAAGTTGTAAGACAACATCAGACCATAACAGTTGCGAACCAAATGATTTAGATAATTTTTCGGCAAGAGCTATCACAAAAGATACTCCTTATCGTTACCACTCATAAAATGACTTACTATCCTACTACATGAATATACCATGTTGCATACCCATAAACTTTGTCCACAACATACATAACTGCCTCACACAAATGCACGCCTTGCCTAATATGATTTCGAAGCGGACCAAACAACTGGAGCCCTTTCAGAAGATGAGCTTGCACGTTTGATTCTCCTTCGGACAAAATAAGTCCATCAAACGAATGAACTATATCTTACTACATGAAATGTACTACACGCACAGACGCTACGTCACGTTGCTCAATTTTGCTATACTTACTAGTAATGTGCGAAATCAAACCACGCTCACACGTTGGGTATGTCACAAACCAGCTGTAACATTCTTACCATTGGACACACTTGTGGCATATTAGTACTTGTACAAGCTTGTGTGAACCATGATTTCGACCTAGTTTAAAGCTTAAGGGCAGATAGGAGAAGCCTTGAATACGCTTGCTAAAACGGTAAAATTTTCCGCACTTGCATCCCTGTTGTTGGGAATTATCTCACTTGTTGCAACATGTTTACTCATTGCTGCAGACCCCATGAAATTCCATGTATACCTGTGCGTCATAGAAAGTTTAACCATGATATATGTGGGCTTTGTTTCTGCACGCCTTATTAATGTACCGTCTCGCGCTGTAACGGTTATGAATCGCGCCTCACTTGCCGTGCTTTTATGCTTTATTTGTGCCGCATTTGGTATGATGGCACGAGACAAAACACTCCTCGAATTTATTATCAATGCTCTTGGTCTTATTCTTTGCCTTGGTATATACGCATCTGCGCGGAGAATGGTTGTATTCCAAAAAAGAAAATAGAGGGCATAGACGCAGGTATACAAGTCATTTGGATACGTATAAGCTCAGATCTTTCTAAAATGTCTAGAGAACACTGGGCAAATATGCGAGTTGTGCATAAAATTATAAATAGGTGTCAAGACTTCAAACTTAGCTTATACTGTATAAGGTTATGTAAATATTTTTCATACATAAGCATTTATGAAAGGAGTTGCACATGAGCAACATTAAAAGCGTGTATGGCCGTGAGGTTCTCGACTCTCGCGCAAACCCAACAGTAGAGGTTGAGGTAGAACTTGAGGACGGCTCGTTTGGTCGCGCTATTGTTCCTTCTGGAGCTTCTACAGGTGAATTTGAAGCTGTTGAGCTTCGCGACAACGACAAAGATCGTTATCAAGGAAAAGGTGTTTTAACTGCTGTTGGTCATGTAAACAACGAGATTAGAGAGCTCTTGGTTGGTCGTGACGCAAATGATCAACGTGGCTGCGATCTTGCTATGATTCAAGCAGACGGCACTCCCAACAAAGGTAACTTTGGTGCTAATGCTATTTTGGGCGCAAGCTTGGCTGTAGCTCGTGCTGCTGCTGCATCCGCTGGCCTTCCTTTATATGAGTACCTTGGTGGTGCAAATGGTCACACTCTTCCCGTTCCTATGATGAACGTCCTTAACGGTGGTGTTCACGCTGACAACAACGTAGACTTCCAGGAATTCATGATTATGCCTGTTGGTGCTCCCGACTTTAAGACTGCACTTCGTTGGTGCTCACAGGTTTATCACACTCTTAAAAATGTTCTTAAGGATTCTGGCCACAACACAGGTGTTGGTGACGAGGGTGGTTTTGCTCCTAACCTTAAAACCAATGCTGAGCCTTTAGAGTACCTCATGCAAGCTGTTGAGAAAGCTGGCTTTAAACCTGGCCAAGACTTCATGTTTGCTATGGATCCTGCTTCTTCTGAGTTCTATAACAAAGAGACTGGCAACTATGAACTTAAGGGCGAAGGCCGCACCCTCACCAGCGATCAAATGGTTGATTACTGGGAAGAGCTCGTTAACAAGTTCCCCATCATCTCTCTTGAAGACGGTCTTGCAGAAGAAGACTGGGAAGGTTGGAAGAAACTTACCGAGCGCATTGGTAAGAAGGTTCAACTTGTTGGTGACGACCTGTTTGTAACTAACACCAAGCGTCTTGCTAAAGGTATTGAGGTTGGCGCAGCTAACGCAATCCTTATTAAAGTTAACCAAATTGGTTCTCTTACCGAAACCCTTGAGGCTATCGAAATGGCTAAACGTGCTGGTTACACCGCAGTTGTTTCTCACCGCTCTGGTGAAACCGAAGACACCACTATTGCAGACCTCGCAGTTGCTACAAACGCTGGTCAAATCAAGACTGGTGCTCCTGCTCGTACCGACCGTGTTGCTAAATACAACCAACTTCTTCGTATTGAAGATCGTCTTGG
>CAMXVQ010000060.1 GCA_947252455.1 uncultured Atopobium sp.
CGCATACGATTGTATCTAATATAGGTATCTTGGATGGTATCGTCCATAGCATGGCCCATATGAAGAATACCTGTGACATTAGGAGGAGGAATAACAACCGTGCAATCACCAACACCTTTGCTGCGTTTGTAGCATCCAGCTTGGATCCATTGCTCAATAAGTTTTGGTTCAACCTCTAAAGGATTGTATGTTTTTGGCATTTGCTCCACAGGGCATCCCTCTTTATGTGACGATAACCAGCAGTTAACACCTTATTGTACCTGTTTAGAATAAGAAAGGCGTGCAAGACTTCTGTCTTTTTTTAAGCAACTTGTAATAAGTATAACCGAACATATGTTTGTTTGCACAGCTTTTATAAATAACTCCAGGATTGAAAAGTTCATTCACTTAAACCACATAATGCTTGCATATAAAAAGCCTCTGGATACAACCAGAGGCATGCATGATGCACATATAATATGAATACACGTTACGGGTGAACGCTGGCGGCACACGCAATAAGCGTTACGATCGCGCATTACGGACACACATAACGAACGCATAGTCCGAATCCGCTCAACTTACACATTACTCTTTCTTAAGCGCCTTAAATAGACCATGCTTGCGCTCTTCGTGATCTTCTTCGGTAACACGCAATGGTTGTTCAGATCCTTCTACCGCCTCTTTAGTAACAACAACCTTTACAATAGAGAGGTCAGAAGGCAAATCAAACATGGTATTTTGCAGTGTTGCTTCGCATATTGCGCGAAGACCACGAGCACCTGTATTACGCTTAAGCGCCAGAGATGCAATTTCGCGGAGAGCTTCATCTTTAAATTCAAGTTCAACGCCTTCAATTTCAAACATGCGCTTGTATTGTTTAACGATTGCATTTTTTGGTTCAATCAAAATCTTAACAAGATCATCTTCCGTAAGCTCTTTAGTAGTGGTAATAACTGGAATTCTACCAATAAACTCAGGGATAATACCAAATTTATGCAAATCTTGAGGCATAACTTTACTCATAAGCTCATCTTGGTTGTCTTCAACCTTACGCGCAAGTTGTGCATTAAATCCGATACCCTTTTCACCAATACGATCAGCAACAATTTTGTCCAACCCAACAAACGCACCACCACAGATGAAGAGAATATTTTGCGTGTTAATATGAATGAGCTCTTGACTAGGATGCTTTCTACCGCCTTGTGGAGGAACACTTGCATTGGTACCTTCCAAAATTTTAAGAAGCGCTTGTTGTACACCTTCACCCGAAACATCGCGTGTAATAGAGAGGTTCTCTGCTTTACGCGCAATTTTGTCGATCTCGTCTATATATACAATACCCACTTCTGCGCGCTCAACATCGCCATCAGCAGCGTTAATAAGCTTAAGCAGAATGTTTTCGACATCTTCACCTACATAGCCAGCTTCGGTAAGCGTGGTTGCATCGGCAATTGCAAAAGGAACTTCCAAAAAACGCGCAAGGGTTTGTGCAAGTAAGGTTTTACCAGTACCAGTTGGACCAAGCAGCAAGATATTACTCTTGGCAAGCTCTACTTCCTCGGACGTGGCATCATCACTGCGGTTAATATCTTCGTCAATAGAAGCATCGTTGGTCATAATACGGCGATAATGGTTATATACCGCAACACTCATAGCACGTTTGGCAGCCTCTTGACCCATAACGTATTGCGAAAGCTCGTCGTAAATTTCATGTGGTGTAGGCAAAACGTTCAAAATAGGACCATGATGCTTATGAGTAGCTGAACACTCTTGCGGAGTAAGCTGTGTATCCCCCGTATCCTCGTACGTCCGCTCACTTTTAGACAAAATATCACTGCACTCAGCAATACATTCATCACAAATAAATACGCCATCAGGTCCTTGGATGAGTTTACTCACCTGAGCACGAGATTTTCCGCAAAACGAACAAACAAAACCATGGCCATCGGAATGCATTGCCATACAGACTCCTTACGTTACTTAAAGGATTGTCTTATAAAACCAAACTTTTACTTAATGAGACTCTTGATTACTTAAGTGATCAGCTTGTTCGGTACGCGAAGAAATTACCTTATCAACCAAACCATATGCACATGCTTCTTGCGCGCGCATGTAGTTATCGCGTTCAGTATCTTCGTTAATTTTTTCAACCGTTTGACCAGTATATTGCGCTAAAAGCTCATTCATGTGATTACGAATCCACTTAGTTTCATCGGCAACAATTTGGATATCAGTTTGCTGACCTTGCGCACCCGAACTTGGTTGATGGATCATAACCATAGAATTTGGAAGGCACATGCGCTTGCCTTTTGCACCAGCAGCAAGCAAAACAGAAGCCATAGATGCTGCCATACCAACACAAATTGTAGAAACATCAGGCTTGATAAAGTTCATGGTATCTAAAATACCCAAACCAGAGTAAACTTCGCCGCCAGGTGAATCAATATACAGCGCAATGTCTTTATCGGGATCTTGACTCTCAAGGTGAAGAAGCTGCGCAATTACTAAATTAGCAGAATCACGAGTGATTGTTTCACCCAAAAAGACAATACGATCGTTTAACAGGCGAGAAAATATATCATAGCTACGCTCACCACGAGGTGTTTGCTCGATAACATATGGAATAAGCGGCGTTGCTGTTGGAGTAATCATACGTTCCCTTCCGGTTAAAAATGCGCTCCGAGACAAGAGCCCGAAGCGCGTGAATTACGCTCATAAGAACAAGACGTCCTCATACTGTAGCAATAAACACTACAACACACAGTGCATCTATGAAGCTAACTACTTCTTAGATGACGATTCATCAGACTTCTTTGCTGTCTTGGTGCTCTTTTTTGCAGACGATTTTGCAGTTGACTTAGTTGAAGATTTTGCAGCTCCCTTTTTAGGAGCTTTTTTAGTGCTCTTTTTTGCAGACGATTTTTTATCCTTTGAAGCCTTATCTGCTTGAGCTACTTCATCAACAACTTCGACCGTTGCATTCTCAACAAGCCATTTAACAGCCTTGCTTCTGCGGATAGACTCACGAATAGCTGGCATTTGGCCATTCTTCTTGAATTGCTCCATCTGCTGTTTATAATCTTTACCAACGCTTTTGAACTCTTCTTCTACGTCAGCTTCAGTTGCTTCCAAGTTAAGCTTATTTGCAATAGCATTAAGCGCCAAAGATTGACGAGCACGCTCATCAGCTTGTGCATGAAGATCTGCTAAGAAATCATCGGATTTAATACCACGCGAAGCAAGATACATATCAAGTGTTGCACCTTGACGCTGAAGCTGACTTAAGAACTCATTGGCAAGCTCAGAAAATACCTGTTTTTGATAATCTTCAGGAACCTCATCAAGCTTGAGGTGCTCACCCATAGCCTCTACAACACGATCTTCTTTAAGAGATGGTAATGAGGTTTTCTTATCGTTTTCGATCTCTTCTTTAACGGCATTACGAAGCTTCTCAACAGTATCAAAGCCCATTGACTTTTTAGCAAACTCATCGGTAAGCTCGGGTTTAACGGCACGTTTAAGAGCCTTAAGGGTAACACTTACCTTAACAGGAGTTTCTTTTTCGTCCTCTTTACGAACCCAAGAGATTTCTTTGCTTTCATCAAGCTTCATACCAGTAACGCCTTGCGCAAACTCTTGAGGAATATACGGACTATCAAGGACAAATTGACGCGCTGAACCTTCAAACTCAGGAAGACCTTCGATGTTTTTAACATCTAATACAACAACGCTCGACTCAGTTGCTTCCTTGGCATCCTTATCTTCTTCGTAAGTTGTGTTATACGACAAAAGCTGCTCAATTTGACGGTTAATTTCGGCATCTGTAGCGTCCTCAGGAGGCATAGTAATAGAAGGAGCATCATAGGTATCAAGCTCACACACAGGAGGAACACTCACAAGAGCCTCTACCGTAAAGTCTTTATGCTCTTCTACCAATTTTGGATCTTCACCGTAATCGGGCTTGCTAATAGCAACAATATCAAGCTCATCAAGCATTTGCGGTTGTACGTTTTGGATAAGATCCTCAGTTGCTTGCGCAAACACAGCTTGCTTACCAATAATGCCGTTTATGACAGGACGAGGAGCACGACCCCTTCTGAATCCTTGAAACGCATATTTTTTTGCAATGTTTTTATATGCACCGTCAATCGCTGCGTCGACATCGGTTGCGGAGACAGTTACAGTTACTTTGACCT
>CAMXVQ010000061.1 GCA_947252455.1 uncultured Atopobium sp.
GTACCGACCGTGTTGCTAAATACAACCAACTTCTTCGTATTGAAGATCGTCTTGGATCTTCTGCAGAATTCTTGGGTAAAACCGCTTTCTATAACATTCGCTAATATTAAATGTTATAAAGTAGCTCTAAGCTAAGCAATAAGCCTCGTAGGTGCTGTGGCACGTGCGGGGCTTATTTGTTACACTTGGATACGCGGATATGCCACAAAAGCTGTGCGCAAGAGCGCGCTCAACTGATACCCCATAACGCATGTAATCAACACCACATATGCAATAAAATTAATCGAACGACATCACTATTTATACAAAAAGTTGCAACATTAAACCATTTACACATACAAAATGTTGATGCATAAAATACGGTAATATTTTGCATACATCTCTAAGCACCGTATACACATCGACCACGCGTTCGCATATTTTTAAGCTTGTTTTCACGTAAAAGAACCTCAAGCATCCATCTTATGCTGAACATCCTTTTACAGTTTATTGGATATTCAATCAGCTTTATACATTTAAAATTAATATATGACCATTAAATACACACCAATGAGTAAAATTTTGCTTGCAATTTATGTAAAGACGAGTAAACTTTGAGCCACATAAGGTAGAGGCGCGTTTGGTAAAGATTACTTTTTTGAGCGGGAGCTATGAAGAAAAGGAAAGGTACCTAACGCCGAAAGTATATCGTTGCCAAACGGTATGCTTGGGTACAAGGATAACATCTTTGTAACTGTCACAGATGTGGAGCGCTACTGAAGACAAACAGTTAAACGCTTATACATACCAGCTGTCTTGCAACGTATATTGCAAACACACAGTTAAGCGTAGGCAACCTGTTTTTTTATGCCTTAGGGGCACCATATCCTAGACACTTACATATGTATCCGTTCTCAGCCTTATCGTATCTGCACTGCACTTCGAGCGAAAGGTGTTCTATGAACGGCTCAGCACAGCATAAGCACACACCTCAACACATTACACGATCACTTGCATTGTGTATATCTGTACACCGCACCTATCGAAAACCTTGTTTTTATGCTTTTTTATGTATAAAGAAATTATGCACCGCAGCAGTCAAGCAGGTATGCACTGCAGCTGCTAAACGCTTGGTACAGGCTATGGCGGTCATGCTTTTTTGCACGCTCCTACTAGGCACCACCTATCAACTTGGTGTTGCACAAGAGCAGTCTAATTCAACAGATACGCAGTTACCACCAGAGCTTTCACAAACAGAGCTCTCAGAACCAGGCGTTCTAAGTGTTGGCATGGAAGCAAACTATGCACCATACAACTGGACACAAACCACCGACGCACACGACGGCGTACCTATTAGCAATTCTACCGGCGAATATGCAAATGGTTACGACGTACAGGTTGCAAAACGCGTCGCATCTGCCCTAGGTCTTAAACTCAAAATTGTTAAAATGGAATGGGACGGGCTCTCGGTTGCACTTCAGTCGGGAAAAATTGATGCTATTATCGCAGGTATGACCCCTACGCCTGAGCGCAGTAAAGAAATCGACTTCACACACCCCTATTACTATTCTGATATGGTTATGGTTACCAAAAAAAGTGGACCATTTGCACACGCAACATCAATTCAAGACTTTGCTGGTGCCAAAGTAACCGCTCAGCTTAACACCTTTCACTACAAGCTCATTGACCAGATCCACAACGTAGACAAACAGGTGGCATTTAGTGACTTTCCTACCATGATAACCTCGGTTATGAGCGGAAAGATTGATGCGTATGTATCCGAGCGACCAGCCGCTATGGCTGCAGTTGCCGCCAACAGCGAATTAACCTACATCTCATTTGCAGATGGAGCAGGGTTTGACACGCACGACACCGACACTTCATCGGCAATTGGAATACGCAAGGGTTCCAAGCTTATGGAATATCTCAACCGCGCGCTTGACGCTGTTTCTGCACAACAGCAACAAACTCTTATGCAAGATATGGTAAATCTTAATCAACGCGAGCAACATCCAAGCTTTCTTGATCAAATTGTAGATATCTGGAATACCTATCATGACCAATTTATTCGCGGAACATTTTACACGGTTATTATTTCATTTATCTCTACGTTTGTAGGATTTTTAATTGGACTGCTCATTGCAATTTACCAAACTATACAGGTGTCAAAGCACCATCATATCCGTTATGCACTTTATAAAAGTATCGCCGTACTTATACGCATTTATATAGAAGTGTTCCGTGGAACACCTATGATGGTTCAGGCAATGCTTATCTTTTACGGTTCAAAATTGCTCTTTAATCTAGACTTATCCCCTCTTACCTCAGCATTTTTCATTGTGTCGGTAAATTCAGGTGCTTATCTTTCCGAAACCGTCCGCGGTGGTATTTTGGGCGTTCCAAAAGGACAGCTCGAAGGTGCCAATGCACTTGGTCTTAACCACTGGGATACCATGGTACATATTATCTTACCGCAGGCAGTTATCAGCATTTTGCCGTCGGTTGGTAACGAGCTCAATATGAACATTAAAGATACGTCGGTATTAAATGTTATTGCCGTATCAGAGCTCTTCTTTATTACTAAATCGATTGCAGGTACCACATATCAAACATTCCAAACGTATCTCATTGCAAGTGTTATCTACTTTGCACTTACCTTCATTGCAGGTTTGGGACTCAAATATATAGAAAAATACATTGTTGCACCAAACGCCTACCCATCAACCACAAAAGCATAATTGTATACACATAAATGTATAGGAGTAGTTATGACAACAAAAGAAACAATTCTGGATATCCAGCACCTTCAAAAGTCATTTGGTGAGCACAGCGTGCTTAAAGATGTATCGTTCTCTTTATATAAAGGGTCGGTTATCAGCATCCTTGGAAGTTCTGGCTCGGGTAAAAGTACATTCCTACGCTGTATAAATCTGTTGGAGAAGCCCTCAGGAGGTCAAATTTTATATCATGGATCTTCTATTCTTGATCCCGATTTTGAGCTAGGTCCCTATCGTGCGAAAGTTGGCATGGTGTTTCAGCAATTTAATCTGTTTAATAACCTGAGTGTGCTCGAAAACTGTATTATTGGCCAAACGCGTGTGCTTAAACGTAGCAAAAAAGAAGCACAGAACAGAGCTGTCATGGAGCTTGAGCATGTTGGGCTACAAGATTTTATCCATGCAAAACCTGCTTCTTTATCGGGTGGTCAAAAACAGCGTGTTGCTATTGCGCGCGCTCTTGCAATGGATCCCGAAATTTTGCTCTTTGATGAGCCTACCAGCGCACTTGACCCCGAAATGGTAGATAGCGTTCTTGCCGCAATGAAGGACTTGGCAAATGCTGGGCTTACTATGATGGTTGTAACTCACGAAATTGAGTTTGCGCGCGATGTTTCGTCGCATGTATGCTTCATGAACGAAGGAATCATCTTAGAAGAAGGAAAACCCGAAGAGGTTATTGATAATCCACAGCACGCACGAACGCAAGAATTTCTTGCTCGGTACCTGCACGGTCAAAAACATATATAGAACTTGCTAGCAATCTACCTACAACAAACTTAGAGTAAAAACTAGGTAGAGCGCAGATAAAATGATATTCTACAGCCGACATGTATACCGCTCAATGAATAGACAGTCTACGTGCATATATACGCTATTTTGTATAGAAAGGGCTATAGGACAAAAGGTGTGTAAATAAGTTATTCTGTTGTATAAGGATAAGGATCGCTGTGATATTGTTCGACTATATCACAGCGTTTCTATATGTATTCTGATTGCGAACTACCACACTCAAGACACCTATACCGTTGCTTTCCAGCCTTTGTCTTGCCATTTTACCATCTTGTTACTACAAACGAAAACAAATATTACTCTCATAATCCACCACCTAAAACTAGTAATTTTTTCTCTAATTTAGATGGTTCTACATACTTATATGCTGTTATTTTTACAACAACCACAGAATTAAAATCTGTCTTAATGGAAAGACAATTACGGAACATCGTGCTACGATTGCACAGAATATCTAAAAAAAAATGTTCTAAGCCTCTTTTGACCTACAACTCTATAGAAATGAAAAACTGTTATAACAAAAATCCTCCTCATTTTAGTGAGGAGGATTTTCTTTAACTATGCTTTACGAA
>CAMXVQ010000062.1 GCA_947252455.1 uncultured Atopobium sp.
ATTACCCTACAACAGTTAATTTGATTCCTATTATGAAATTGCACGAGGTTCACTGCGATGAGCATGTAAAAAAGATTATGGAAGAGCTTTATTCATCGTTTATTACACCCTTTGATCGTAATGATATTTCTGATTTGGCTCTTCGTATGGACGATATTGTAGACTCAATGGAAGGCGTTGCGATTCGTCTTGAACTTTTTAATACGTCTGGAACCCGAACAGAAGCAACTCAGCTTGCTGATTTAACTGTTTGTGCAGCTAAGGAAATCGAAAAGATGATTTCTTGCCTGCCCGACTATAAGAAAGATAAACAAGCTTTAACTCATTCTATTGAGGTTGGTCATATAGAAGATGAAGGCGATACTGTTTATGAAAGTGCCTTATATCGTCTGTTCCACGATGAAGATCTTCCTGACGCGCGCCGCGGACATGTTGTTTCTTGGCTTCGTCTTTTTGATCGTATGGAAAACACACTTAATGCATGTGATAGAGCTGCTGGTGTGGTAAGAAACGTTATTATGAAAAGTGCGTAATTGCATGTAAGCAATCGATGCCTTTTGGTCGTATAAAGAATCTTACTATTCGTTTAGAATTCACACGTAAAAATGTTCCATAAAGCTCTTATGCTTTATGGAACTTTTTGTCATATAGCTCCCTATGGTGACGTGTAGACCTTGTGTACGGGCGTAGATGCGGACGTCTATGCAGGCGCAGATGCGTGCGTCTGCTTGCGCGCAGGCAGGAGTGCTTGCGCGGCATTGTTTCAAGGTTACTTTCTTATTAATTATCTCGAACAATCTCGGATCGTTGTTTATAGATGATACAATACCCATCAAGTTTTATAGAGTTTCAAGCGTGTAAACCGTTCCAAGCTTGCAAGGCTTTTTAGGTTGAAATGTAAGAAAAGCTTTCCATACACGCAATGTTTTCACGTACGACCGCTCGTTTTGTACCAAGCTCTTTCATAGCGTTTAGTTTCAGTAAACTTTTGGAGACGAGGTAGACTATGAACTCACTCATTGCACTTACCGATGCTATAGATTCGTATATGTATTCGTATCTTTTAGTATTTCTTTTGATTCTGTCTGGGGTGTATTTTTCGATTCGTACGCGTTTTGTACAGTTTAGATTGCTTGGCGAGATGTTTTCTGTGCTGCTGGAAAAGCGCCACGCCGACGGTCAAGAGGCGGTATCGTCCTTTCAAGCGCTTATGGTCTCTACAGCGTCTCGCGTGGGTACGGGAAACATTGCAGGCGTTGCTACAGCCATTGCAACAGGAGGACCTGGTGCCGTATTTTGGATGTGGATCATGTCGTGTATTGGCGCTGCGTCTGCGTTCATCGAGTCCACGTTAGCGCAAGTGTGGAAAGTGCGCGGCGACGAAGGAGAGTTTCGCGGAGGCCCTGCGTACTACATTAGCCAAGGGCTTGGAATTCACTGGCTTGGTATCATTTTTGCAATTTCGCTTATCCTTTGTTTTGCCGTAGGGTTTAACGGGCTTCAGGCATACAATTTGAGCTCGTCTTTTGAGTACTTCATTCCCCAATTTAGGGAATCTCACGCTGATTTTGCGATTGCAACATTGCTTACGGTTACGACAGCGATGATTATTTTTGGTGGAGGCAGACGTATTGGTATGTTGTCTTCCATTATTGTGCCACTTATGGCGCTTGTGTACCTGGGTTTTGCCGTTGTCTTGACGGTGCTTCGTTTTAGCGATTTGCCGCGCGTCTTTTCGCTTATTTTTGCATCGGCGTTCGATTGGCAATCGATTTTTGGTGGGTTCATGGGGTCAACCGTTGTTATTGGCATTAAGCGTGGTCTTTTTTCGAACGAAGCGGGTATGGGGTCAGCGCCAAATGCTGCAGCAGCGGCTTCGGTATCGCATCCCGCAAAGCAAGGTCTTGCGCAAACCCTTTCGGTTTTTATCGATACAATTGCAATTTGTACCTGCAGTGCTATGATCATCCTTCTCTTTTATGTTAACGGATCGTCAGAGAAGCTCAATGGCATGCCGCTTGTGCAGGCAGCTGTTCAAGCAGCGGTAGGAGAAGTAGGTATTTATGTGATAACCTTCGCGATTGTCGCGTTTGCCTTCTCGAGCATTATTGGTAATTATTTCTACGCAGAAAGCAACATTAAGTTCATCAAAAACAATAGGGTTGTGCTCTTCCTATTCCGTATTCTTTGTTGTATTGCTGTGTTTATGGGTGCACAGTCGAGTTTTGATCTCGCGTGGAACGTCTCAGACATCCTCATGGGCATCGAAGCTATGATCAATATCATCGCAATCCTGCTCTTGGGTAAATGGGCTATAGCGGTACTTATAGACTACCAAGAGCAGAAGAAAAAAGGACTCGATCCGGTATTTGTGGCGAGTAATATCCCTGGTTTGCCTGCATGTGAGTGTTGGAATACGCCGCGCCAAAAACTTGAGCATATGGAGCACGCTCAAGCAAAAGAAGCATACAAACAGCTTTCTGATGAATTACTTCGCGATTAACAAAGGTCTCGTGCAAAACATTTCGCGCATGTACTCACTTGCAGTAACAGACGGCAAGTAAACAATCGTTAAAAATAAGCCCACGGTGTCTCGAGGGAGTCAGCGTGGGCATTATTAATTTTCACTGTACTGCCGCTTGTGCTGCAGTCCGACCAAACGCTCTAGAGTACCTATGCAAGCTCTGTTGGCCATACACAATCGTCGGGCATAGTTGCCGACCCGTCGGCAATATCAGAAGGAATTGAGCTATCCGATTTCATGAGCTCTTGGATACTTACAATCTTAAATCCATCTGCAATAAGTTTATCCAAGATTTGAGGAAGCGCCTCTAAATCTTGGTCACGCTTTCCGCCACCGTCATGCATCAAGACCACGCTACCAGGAGTGACATTTTTTAACGCACCATCAATAATTTTGTTCACACCAGGCTGCTTCCAGTCAAGGGTATCTTGCGTCCATAAAATTTCAGATGATACAATTCCTTGACTATCAAGCCATGTTTGTGTGGTGAAGTCACCGTATGGTGGTCTAAACATTGTAGTTGTAATGCCAGTTGCCTCCGAGAGCGAATCTTTAACCTTACTGAGCTCTTCGCGCAACTGATCGGGCTTTTTCTTTGACAACTGTGGATGTGTATAGCTGTGTCCAGCAATATAGTGACCTGCATCGAGCACTTTCTTAGGCTGTTCTTTCATGTTGTCAACATTTTGACCAATGTTAAAGAACGTGGTTTTAATACCTCTATCAGACAAAATTTTAAGGTATCGATCGGTATAAATACTTGGGCCGTCATCAAACGTAACAGAAATAAGCTTTTCTCCGTTATCGGGCTTAATATTTTGACCGTGGATGACGCAGTTTTGTACTTCTTGGATTACATCACCATCTGCTGTAATGCCAGATTCTTTACCAGTTCTAATTTCTTTTTTACCAACTTTGCCCCATTGTGCAACATAGCGTACGGTAGCCCACGCTACACCTGTTGTTGCAAGCTTAGGCTGGGTTTCTTCAATTTGAACGTCGTAGTCTTCCATGCGATTGTTTCCGTTAGCAAAGTTTACATGCTCTCCACCAGCCGCACGCCAATTGGCAAATTCTTTTTCTTCAAGGTCGTTGTCATCGATAGAAACGCTATAGGGATAGCCTTGTGCATCTTGCAAAACACTACCGTCAACCGCAATGTAATTACCTGGCTCAACAGAAAGACCTGCTTGCTTATAGAGATCGTCAAGTGTTGCACCTGGATGAACCGATATCTTTTGATCGTTGACATAGACGTCAACTTTACGCTGAAACCATGCAAATAAACCCGCCCCAACAGCGGCAGTGCCAATACATCCCCAGATAAAGCGTCTTCTGGTTACGGGAGTTTTTTTGTATGCTTGTGCTGCATACACAGCGCTTGGTTCTACAAGCTCGGTAAGTACACCGCGATCGCTGTCAACAGAATTTCTTTTGTAGTGACTCATTACATCAAGTGGTGCTTCAACA
>CAMXVQ010000063.1 GCA_947252455.1 uncultured Atopobium sp.
CCTGAATTTCCCAGTGATCAAAGAGGTAGTCATACTCGCCTTTTCCATCATGGTCATCGAGCTTTTGGTGTGGATTTACGCCAGGAATCGAAAGGTTAATATCGGTATTGGTCTTGACATAGCGCGTAAGCGTAGTATCGGTATCTCCGCCCGAGAGCGTACCTTTATCGTCAGAATCAAACACAACACGCGCGTATGACTTTTTAAACTGCTCCTGCGCTGGGGTAAGCGGCGTTGACTTGCCGGTTGTTGTATCTGGTGTTTCGCTTGCGGCAATACTATCAATCATAGTTTTCGCATCGGTTGCGTTATATACATTACCCATAACACGCAACACGGTTGTACACTTGTAAGTAATTGTGTCGCTCATATCGGCATGTTTGAGCGTAACCGTCCAGGGGATGGTATACGTAGCGGCTACTTTAGAAGTGGGCATCTGGCCAATCGTTTCTATCTTAAAGATTGGCTTGCCTTGATCATCTGTTGCAATGTTGTTGCCTTTTAGTTGGGCAAGGTTCTTAACAAATTCCTCAAGTGTAGGTACCGTGCCATTTTGGGCGATAGTAAATTCCGAAACTGCCTCTGGCTCAACATACGGCGTTTGATGCGCAACAAACTCTTGGAAGGCGTTATTAGACTTCCAACCGTCCGCACCTGCACCGGTTTTCATACTCTTAATAAGCGTAATACCGTCCATCGACGACTTCGTCCAGTCGCTTGCATAACCATCAAGTTTTTCGCCCAAAACCTGGAGAATCGATTTAGTTGTATGGTCACCATCCTTAATAGGCACACCGTGCTCATCGAGGCGAGAGATGTCCATACCTTTCTTAATGTAGAGAACCTTTGGTCCGGTTGAACCATCTGCCCACTTGCGGCCAGGTGCCGGCTTAAAGGAAACAACAACCGAATCTTCGGGAATTGTTCCGTCGGTAACCTTGGTTACGATGTAGGGGATTTTTTCGTATACAGCCTCGTACACAACGTCTTGTTTCGGTTTCTCAATTGTGTGATAGCGCTCTTTTGCAGCAATATCCGCTTTAAATGTCTTAAAGTCGTTTACCGGCGTTGTTTGCGCATGTGCACCCACTTTGCGCCACCCGCGGAATACATAATGATAACCATCGTCGTGGTAATCATTGCCCACCGCAGAAGGCATATCGAGCTTATAATTACCAGATGCGCTTTCGCCTGTGTACACATATGTTTCAAGCGTTTTATTATCGTCAACGCTCTTGGTGCGATCTTTACCAATAAGTTCGCCCTCATTAGCATTCGACCTAAACGTAATCTTTTTATAGTGGCCTGTAATATCGTCTGTGTAGCCGTGCGCGTTAAACTCTTCACCGAATGACATTTCGGGGAGCACTTCGTAAAAGAAGGGAACAATTTTATAGACGCGGCTGTGCTCACGACCTGCGGTAACTTTAATGAACACCTTATGCTCGCCGACGGTAGTATCATCAAGTGTGGCCGCGTTGCCTTTTTCATCACAGAATTCGTATGTTGCAGCTTGAGCTCCTGTTGTTGCGTCATCGGTATCGGCATATGCATCATGATTGTCCACAAGGTCTCTTGCCGTTTGCCCTGGCTGTAAGAGGGTGTGGCCAGGTAATACATAGCGTTTTGCAACAGCCGTGGGCTCAATCATCTCAAAGTGCTTAGTGTAGGTGCGGTCTTTCTCGTCCTTGCCCTCAAAGCTAAAGCCCTCGGTAGCTTCAAAACCCTTGTCCGGGACAGCCACAGGCGCATCAATTACGTTGTCCTTGTATTTGTCCAGCACAACCACATTGGTAAGCGTATCGAGGATTTCATCCTTGGTGCCACCCTGCTCATTTGGAACGGTGCGCTTGAGGCGCCCATTTTGGTCGGCAGTATACGTTACCTTGTAATAGCCCTCAGGCGGCTGAGCCTTTGGGTCGGTATCTTTAAATTGAATTTTAGTTTTCTTAAAGTGAGCGGTGTAAATCACCTGATAGGGGAACTCTTCCGAGAATACCGGCAAACGATTCGCACCCTCAGCTGCCTTCTCGCCCGCCTTAAACACCACTTGAGAAGTCCAACCGGTAAAGGTGTAGCCCTCACGTGCGTGAGGCACAGGCAGGGGCATTTCATACGCTTTGGTGCCTTTTACCACGTCAAAGATGAGCTGTTGTAAAGGATGGGTTTTATCTCCTGTTGTGGTGCCATTGAAGGCTGCAAGCGCACCACCGTCGGTTGTAGACGTGGTTGTAATAACCTTTCCATCTTGCATGGTAAGCTCAGACGTTTCGGTATTAAACTGTACGCGCGAGTAGGCGTTAGGTTGCGGTGCGTTAGCACCGTTGCGCGCAAGCACGCGCACGTCGTCGTAGATGAACTCGACCGAATAGTTACCGTTTGCATCAGGCTTGATGTAGGCTGTATTTCTCGCATCAGTAAAATTCAGCTGACGCGCAAGCGGCGTATCATTTGGCAAGCGATAGCCTGGTATCACTTTCGCATGCGCAACGTCGTAGCTAAGCTTGTTGGATACAAACACCTCAGGAGCAGCGAGCTCATGACCTGCTTTATCTTTAAAATATACCGTATAACGACGTGTTGCATACGGCGTGTAAATAAATTCCGCGTGGTTGTTAGCTTTATTGTCGCTTACGACAAACGTTGAATACGTATGGTCGGGGTAATAGTTGTCATTGCGATATGCAGCTTCTGCTGCATAGCTGGAGCGTGGGCGCAAATTCGAAAGGGTAACCACCTGCTCATCGGCGACCATTTTCTTAAGAAGCTCGGTGTTGTTATCTGTTTTAGCTTGTTTGTATTGGTCAACGGTATAGCCCGGGCGCAAAAAGATATGCGACACCGTGCCTTTAACGCGCTTGTCTTCAATCCACTGAGCTTTAATCTTCAAATTTTCAAGAATGGGAGACGTAAACGCAAACGGCAACCACTGCTCGGTTCCGTCTGTCCCCGTGTACTTTTGCAGCCAACCGGTAAACATATAACCTGGGCGCGGGCTTGGCTTGGGGAAACAACCTTGCGAGGACGGGTCGCTGCCATCCTGTACTTTTTCAGATGGAGTTTTGGCATATTCTCCATGTGTTACCTTCACCTGTGTATGAACGGGAGCGTCTTCACGATTCATATCCACATCTATGGTGTGAACCGTGTCAACACGCTTCCAGCTTGCATAGAGCGTAATGCCGCCTGTTTCAAGCGGAATATTTCCAAGAACCTTTGCAATTTCTTCGGGAGATTTCTTATCCTTAAGAAGATCCGCAATTTCTTGAGCAGTATAGGCTTCGCCGGCTGCGTTTGTGACGGCAAGCTTGTTGGTACCTGCAGGGTCAAGCGACCAGCCCGCAAACTCATAGTCTTCGGGAAGGCTGTCGGGGCGCTTGAAGGTATAGGTTTTGTCGCCGATGGTAAACGTGTAGCTGCTGGCAAATTGCTTGCCTTCTGCTGGATCAACTTTTTTAACAGCATTGTTATAGTCTGTCGCAAATTTCTTGATGTTCGTGCCAAAGGGCTCTTGTGTGCTTGCGTGGTCGCCTTGTGTATCTTGTATGGGAGTTACTTCATCAACAGCAAAGCGTACAGGTGCTTTTTTGCGCTTGTACTCGAAGGTCAAAAGGCCATTTTTCTCGAGTTCTGCGCCGTTAGAGCCTTCTTTCGTAAAGACAAGATGAGGGAATTTTTGTGCAACCCAGTTTTTAAATTCATCGTCGTCATCGTCAGGTTGTTCTCCGTCTGGATGATCTTTTTCCCATATATCTGCAAGCTCTTCGGCAAGCTTATCGTAATAATCGTTTTCGTTGGGCTTCTCTTCTATTTTCTGCGTTTTGTTAACCGCCTCAAAGCCCTCAATGGTGGGGGCTTCGTAGTCGTAACTGTTGTTCAGTGTGTCGTCTTTGGTATAGCTGAGTTCAGACGCTACATACTGGCGATCATTATCATCGTTTCTGCGCGCAGATTCTTCGGTTTCAAGCTTAACCAGAACATGTATT
>CAMXVQ010000064.1 GCA_947252455.1 uncultured Atopobium sp.
CTTGCGTATACAATGTGTATAAAAATTGTGAAGTATAGATACGCCCGAGTGCGCGGACTTTTGACAACTGTGTGTATTGGGCGTAAAATTCTTTCGCTTATGAACTTCGTGGGTAAATGCTGTTTCGCACAAGGTTTTATATGCCTTGTACTACAGTTTTGAACAACCGCCTGTTGTTCCCAAGATTTGCCCTTGTCATATGTAATTCAACAATCAAAGACGGTGGTGCTGCACGGTCTTTTGATACATAGGTGCTCGCGCGCCGTTATTTCTGTATGTTCTAAGTAAGGAGAAGAGCTTTGCCTACAATCAACCAGCTCGTTCGTCAAGGACGCGTTTCTCAAAAGGCTAAATCCAAAAACGCAGCCCTTCAGCACAATCCACAAAAACGTGGAGTATGCACACGTGTTTTCACAACTACCCCTAAAAAACCTAACTCGGCACTTCGTAAAGTAGCTCGTGTACGTTTGGTAAACGGTATCGAAGTTACAGCATACATTCCGGGCGAGGGTCACAACCTCCAAGAGCACTCAATTGTTCTTATTCGTGGTGGTCGTGTTCGTGACCTTCCTGGTGTACGTTATAAGATCGTACGCGGCGCATACGACTGCGCGGCAGTTCAAGATCGTAAAAAAGCTCGTTCCCGTTATGGCGCAAAGCGTCCTAAGGAATAAGTTTTAGCTGCTCTTGTATTAGTTCGTTCAAACTTACAATCGCTGTATTGTAAGGTTAAAGGAGAAAATTATGCCGCGTCGTTCAGCTGCCGTCCGCAGAGAAGTAATGCCGGACGCTGTTTACAACAATCGTCTTGTTACGCAATTGATCAATAAAGTTTTGCTCAACGGTAAAAAATCAACCGCCGAGCGCATTGTTTACGGTGCATTTGATTTGGTTAAACAAACTACCGAACAAGATGCTCTCGCCGTATTCAAAAAAGCTATGGATAATGTACGTCCAACTTTGGAAGTTAAACCTAAGCGTGTTGGTGGTGCTACCTACCAAGTTCCTATGGAAGTTAATTCACGTCGTGCTACCACGCTCGCTATTCGTTGGTTTGTAACTTTTTCACGCGCACGTAAAGAAAAAACCATGGCCGAGCGTCTTGCTCACGAAATCATGGATGCTGCCAATGGTGTAGGTGCTTCCGTTAAAAAGCGTGAAGACCTCTTCAAGATGGCAGAAGCAAACCGTGCCTTCTCGCACTATCGTTTCTAGATCATTGTTCAAGTCTTGAGAAAGTAGCACATAGATGGCAAAAGTTAAGTATAAGCTCGAAGATCTTCGTAACATTGGTATCATGGCGCATATCGATGCTGGTAAGACCACCACAACCGAGCGTATTCTTTATTACACAGGTAAAACTCACAAAATTGGTGAGGTACACGATGGTGCAGCAACCATGGACTGGATGGTTCAAGAGCAAGAGCGTGGTGTAACCATTACCTCTGCTGCAACTACCTGTTTTTGGAAAGATCACGTTATTCAAATTATCGACACCCCAGGTCACGTAGACTTTACCGCCGAGGTAGAGCGTTGCTTGCGTGTTCTGGACGGTGCTGTTGCAGTTTTCGACGCTGTAGCAGGTGTTCAACCGCAATCCGAAACCGTATGGCGCCAAGCCGCTAACTACGGTGTTCCTTGTATTGCATTTATTAACAAATATGACCGTGTTGGTGCAGACTTCTTCCATGCAATTGAAACCATGAAAGATCGTTTGGCTGCAAATGCAGTAGCTGCACAAATTCCTATGGGCGCCGAGTCAAACTTCTGGGGTCTTATCGACCTCGTTACCATGCAAGCATGGGACTTCAAGGAAGACGCTAAGGGAATGATTTACCCTGAGGTTATGGACGCAATCCCCGACGAATTCAAAGAGGTTGCTCAAGAGCGCCGCGACATGCTTTTGGATGCTGCTGCAAACTTCTCTGATGAGCTTATGGAAGCTGTTCTTGAGGAAGCAGACATCGATGTAGACATGTTGAAGGCTGCTATCCGTAAAGGTGTTCTTTCTGGCGAGCTCAACCCTGTATTTGTTGGTTCTGCATACAAAAACAAGGGTATTCAAGAGCTTTTGGATGCGGTTGTTGATTATCTGCCTTCACCTTTGGACGTTAAAGAAATCGACGGTAAAGACCTTAAAGGTAACGACGCCGTACGTCATGCCGATCCAAAAGAGCCTTTCAGCGCCCTTGCATTTAAGATCATGACCGACCCCTTTGTTGGTAAGTTAACGTATATCCGCGTGTATTCTGGTCAGGCCGAATCGGGTAGCTATGTTTATAACTCCGTAAAGGATAACCGCGAGCGCCTTGGTCGTATTTTGGAAATGAACGCTAACGATCGTGTTGATCGTGACGAGTGTTCTGCAGGTGACATTGTTGCATGCGTTGGTCTTAAAAATACTCAAACTGGTGATACGCTTTGCGACGAGAAAAACGCAATCGTGCTTGAGTCAATCGACTTTGCAGATCCTGTTATCGACGTTGCCGTAGAGCCTAAATCAAAGGCCGAGCAAGACAAGATGAGCGTTGGTTTGGCAAAGCTTGCCGAAGAAGACCCAACCTTCCAGGTCCACACCGATCATGAAACTGGTCAAACCATTATTGCTGGTATGGGTGAGCTTCACCTTGAAATTATTGTCGACCGTCTGCGCCGTGAGTTCCACGTAGATTGTAACGTTGGTAAACCTCAGGTTGCTTATCGTGAAACCGCAGGACACGAAGTTAAACATGTTCAGGGTAAGTTTGTTCGCCAGTCTGGTGGTCGTGGTCAATACGGTGACGCAATTATTGATGTTGAGCCTAAAGAGCCAGGATTTGGTTATGAGTTTGTAGACGCAACTGTTGGAGGTTGTATTCCTAAAGAGTACATTCCATCTGTTGATAAGGGTATTCAAGAGGCTCTTACCTCGGGTGTTATTGCAGGTTATCCTGTTCAAGACCTTAAAGTTACCCTTGTTGAAGGTTCTTACCACGAAGTAGACTCTTCTGAGGCAGCCTTTAAGATTGCAGGTTCTATGGCAATTAAAGCTGCATTGCAACAGTCTGATCCTGTATTACTTGAGCCTATTGAGTCTGTTGTGGTCGAAACACCAGAGCAGTACATGGGCGATGTTATGGGTAACCTTACTGGTCGTCGTGGAAAGATCGAAGGTATGGAAGACCGCGCAAACACCAAGCTTATTCGCGCAAAGGTGCCTTTAGGTGAGATGTTTGGTTATGCAACCGATCTTCGTTCTCAAACTCAGGGTCGTGCTTCTTATACGATGCAGTTCGATTCGTATGAAGCAGTTCCCAAGAGCATCCGTGAGCAAATTGTTAGCAAAGCCGGCGGAAGCGCAAATTAGTATTCGTAGCCTAAGATAGCGTGTGAGCTATCATTAATGGAGGTATTGAAGTGTCAAGTCAGAAGATCAGAATTCGCCTCAAGGGCTATGATCACGAGGTAGTTGATCAGTCCTCAAAGCTTATTGTAGACACCGCACAAAAAACGGGTGCACGTGTTTCAGGTCCTATTCCTTTACCAACCGAGCGCAAACTTTATACCGTTATTCGCTCACCTCACAAGGATAAAGACTCTCGCGAAGAGTTTGAGATGCGTACTCACAAACGTTTAATTGATATTCTTGACCCCAGCTCATCTACGGTAGATTCCCTTATGCGTATGGAT
>CAMXVQ010000065.1 GCA_947252455.1 uncultured Atopobium sp.
GGTGTAAAACCAGTTCGCGTACGCGTGCCAAAATATGATCGTGCAGCACCTCATGGTACCGGAAACATTAAAGCAGGCCTTAACTATGCTATGAGCATGTATCCATCAGTTGAGGCTCATAGCTTAGGTTTTGCCGATAACATGTACCTTGATCCTCAAACACATACCTTTGTAGAGGAGTCAGGCGGTGCAAACTTCCTGTTTGTTGATGCGCAAGGGCATCTTATTGTTCCTCAATCGGCAACTGATTCTATTTTGCCTTCTATTACCCGTAGATCATTAGTTGATGTTGCAGAAAAACTTCTTAACATCACCGTTGAAGAGCGTCCGGTGCGCTTTGATGAAGTTCACAATTTTGTTGAGTGCGGTATGTGCGGTACGGCAGCTGTTATATCACCTGTTGGTGAAGTACAAAATGGGGAAGAAACCATCGTATTTGGCGCAGGCATGAAAGAAGTTGGACCCGTTATGAAGCTTCTTCGTAAAACGCTTACCGACATTCAGTCATCAGAGCGTGAAGACACCTTTGGTTGGGTTCACGAAATTACTCTTGAGGTATAATAAGGAACGTTATAGTTTGTCCATATACTGATGGTAAAAGGATGATGATTGTGGCTCAAAGGATTCAAGGAACAGAGGATTTGTACGGCGACAACATGCGTGCATGGAACTTTGCACTTACCTGTGCGACTGAGCTTTTTAATACGCATGCGTTTGACATGATAGAAACACCTGCGCTTGAGCAAGTTGATACATTTGTTCATGGTATTGGAGAATCTTCAGACGTTGTGCGTAAAGAAATGTTCAGAGTTTTTTCTGGCGCTTTGTTAGAAAATCTTTTAAGCTCTCAATCTGAACAACATCTTAAACCTAAACAGCGTATGGCACTTCGTCCCGAAGGAACCGCAGGCGTTGTGCGTGCTGTGGTTGAACACAATCTTATTCCACAAGGTGCTTCTCCGCTTAAAGTTTGGTACGGTGAAGCAATGTTTCGTGGCGAGCGTCCTCAAAAAGGTCGTCTTCGTCAGTTTCATCAGATAGGTTGCGAATGGTTGGGCGCCGATGATCCATGTGCTGATGCCGAGTGCATTATGATGCTTATGGAATTTTACACGCGCATGGGTTTTGAGCCCAACCAGCTTGTTTTACATATCAACTCTATGGGCGATCAAGCTTGTAGACCAGCTTATCGTGAATCTGTTCGTGCTTTTATCAATGATCACCAAGACGAGATGTGTCCAGATTGTCTTGAGCGCGCAGCTATCAATCCTTTGCGTGCGTTTGATTGTAAAAATGAGCATTGTCATGAGATCATGTCTGATGCTCCTCTTGCAAAAGACAATCTTTGTTCTGAGTGTAAAACACATTATGAACGTGTTAAAGCGTTTCTTGATGAGGCACATGTTGCCTACGTTGAGGATCCCACACTTGTGCGTGGACTTGACTATTACACGCGTACTGTTTTTGAAATTGAATGTCCGCAAGCGCATGTTGGTTCCATTGGTGGCGGCGGTCGCTATGATGGGCTGGTTGAGCTCGAAGGAGGACGTCCTACCTGTGGTTTAGGTTGGGCGCTTGGCTTTGAGCGTATGATTTTGGCACTCCAAGCATTTGGCACGGAGCCATGGAAGACCGCACCTGCTTGTGTGTATGTTGCATTTACGTCTGATGCCGAGCGCATGTATGCGTTTAACGTCTGTGTACAGCTGCGAAAAGCAGGTATTCGTACAGAATCCAATTATCAGGGTCGTTCCCTTAAGAGTCAGTTTAAGCAAGCTGATAAATTAGGTGCTCGTTTATGTGTAGTCATCGGCGAGCAAGAAACTCAAAATCAGTCGGTTACGGTGCGCGATATGACAACGCATGAGCAAACAGAAATTTCATTAGCCAATCTTGTTTCAGAGCTTACGGCTAAGCTCTAACGAGTGCGCGTGCTGCAAATATCTGCGCGTTGAATGGCTATGTATTATTCAAATGCATAGCCTAAGTACAGAACCATAAATATTGACACGATTGTTATGAGCGCCGAATAAACAAGCGTCATAAGCGTTATTGCAAAGTATATCGTCTTCCATACGATAGTTACTATGCGTTGTTGCGTGCTCGTTGGTTTATGGTTTGGTGCATCGTCTTTTTGAGCTAGGTTTTGATAAACTTTAATTCCTATCGAGATTGCAAGCAAGATATACGCAAGACAGTTAACGCCGATAATAACGTAGAGTGCATCGAATATTTCCATATTTAGTGAAAACGGTAAAAATTTAATAGAGATTATTGCAAGCATTAAGATAAGAGATAGAGCATGTAAGACTTTTGATACTCGTGTAAGATTTTTCATCTCTGACCTTTCTATGTCTTTTGATACACATACAGTATACTATAGCTAGATTGTTACATGAGAGGAGCGGCTATGAGACACCATAGTGCCTGTACCACCATTTTAGTAGGGAAGAAAGCTTCTATTGACGGTTCAACCATGATCGCGCGTAACGATGATACGTTTAGACCCATTACGCCGCAAAAGTTTATTATTGAGCCCGCGCGCTCAAACGACAAAGGAAAAATCTTAAAGTCTTGGCTTAATAAATTTAGCATGGAGCTTCCTGCTGATGCTGATAGAGTTCCTGCAGTTCCTAATGTTGATTATAAAAAATGCGGTTATTACGATGAGAGCGGAATCAACCAGCATAATGTTTGCATGTCATGTACCGAGTCTACCTATGGCAATTCTCGTACACTTGCATTTGATCCTCTTGTTCGCGATGGTTTAGATGAAGACTGCATGCAAACCGCCGTGCTTCCCTATATCACATCGGCTCGTCACGGTGTTGAATATTTAGGTTCACTCATAAAAAAGTATGGTAGTCCTGCAGGTAATTCTGTGCTATTTAGCGATAAAGATGATATCTGGTATATGGAAATTGTAACAGGTCATCATTGGGTTGCGCAGCGTATTCCCGATGATTGCTATGCTGTTGCTCCTAACTGCGTTTCTATTGAATGCGTTGATTTTGACGACCCTGACAACTTTATGTACAGCGAAGGAATTCGCGAATTCGTGGACGAGCATCGTCTTAACCCCGATCGTAACTGTTGGAACGTACGTCATATTTTTGGTACCGCAACCGATGAGGACAGGCATTACAATACCTCTCGTTCGTGGTATGTTCAAAAATATTTCAATCCCGAGCGTGCCCAAGATCCTGAAGATTTTGATCTTCCGTTTATTTCTCGTGCGCAAAAGCTTATCACACGCGAGGATATTCAATTTTTGTTGGGATCGCATTATCAAAACACTCCCTACGATCCACTAGGTCATGGCGCGGACGCTGATAAACATAAGTTTCGTCCCATTGGCCTTAACAGAACTCAAAATGCTCATATCTTGCAGATCAGAAACGATGTTGCAGGGGATAGAGCGGCTATTATGTGGCTTTGTATTGGAGGACCTACCTTTACACCGTTTATTCCATTTTTCACCAATATGAATGATACCGATGCTTCGTTTAAAAACACGAGCATGACGTATAATGCGCG
>CAMXVQ010000066.1 GCA_947252455.1 uncultured Atopobium sp.
TTGTTTCGGCCTGCATTTTGTATTTTTCTATTCTGTTAACTTTTGCGCTCAAAATTCGTTTGTCGAGCCTTTCAAACTTAATAACTTATATAATCTGTAAAAAACGTACAAAATCTTGTAAGAGTGAATACAAATTAATCTGTATAAGATATTCTGCATAATTACCTAAGGAGGCTCACATGCATAGGATTGTTCAAAGGTGGAACAGCATTGATCTTATTTTGCGTATTGTCTTTGGTCTTTTTCTAGGTACGCTGCTTGGTATTTTTGTACCCGCTCATGTTTATGTGCTTGACCTTATGGGCAAGCTTTTTGTAAACGCGCTTAAATCCGTCGCGCCAATTTTGGTATTTTTCCTTGTTATTGGCGCGCTTGCACAAGCAAAAAGCGCGGGTAATATGAAGCTTATTATTGGGCTGTATGCATTGTCTACCTTTAGCGCTGGTCTGGTAGCTGTGTGCGCAGCCATGCTTTTTCCAGTTGATTTCACCTTTGCACATGTAGAAGCCGCGGCTTCGCCCTCGCCCGAAGGTATTGGCGAGGTTCTTAATTCGCTCGTGTTAAATATCGTCGTTAATCCCGTAGACGCACTGGTAAAAGGTAATTTTATTGGTATTCTCTTTTGGGCTATTGCTTTTGGCGTTGCGCTTCGTTTAGCCGAGCCTTCAACCAAGGCATTTTTTGATAACGTTTCTTCTGCCATTGGAAAAATTGTTCACTGGATTATTAACGCTGCACCATTTGGTATTATGGGTCTTGTGTATACAACCGTTGCAAGTAATGGTCTTCATATTTTCACCGAGTACGGCGCCGTTATTGCGCTGCTGGTATGCACCATGATTGTTACCGCTTTGATTGTTAACCCTCTTTTGGTGTTTGCCCTTACGCGTAAAAATCCCTATCCGCTTGTATTGCGCACCTTGCGCGATTCAGGCGTTACGGCATTCTTTATGCGATCTTCTGCAGCTAACATTCCCGTTAACATGAATCTGTGCGAAAAACTTGGCTTTGATCCCGATAATTACTCTGTTTCCATCCCGTTGGGCGGAACCATTAATATGGGTGGAGCAGCTATTACGATTTCTATTATGGCCTTGTGTGCAGCTCATACGCTTGGTATTTACGTCGATATTCCAACGGCAGTTATTCTTTCGGTACTCTCAGCGGTTAGTGCTGCAGGTGCATCTGGCGTGGCAGGAGGATCGCTGTTGCTTATTCCGCTTGCGTGCTCATCATTCGGCATTTCAAACGATATTGCCATGCAGGTAGTTGCCATCGGTCTTATTATTGGCGTTATCCAAGATTCGTGCGAAACGGCACTTAATTCTTCTACCGATGTTCTCTTTACCGCGGTGGGCGAGTATCGCATGTGGTTACGTGCTGGTTTGAGCTTTGAGATGGGTAAAGATCACGAACTTGTTCGTCTTAAAAAATAACGCAACGCGCTGTTGATTTCATTTGCTTTGATTAAAGTTAATTTATGCTATGTGCTTTTACAATGTGTTAAAATTATGCATGTTTAACATGCGCGTCAGTTTTGCGCGTGAGTAAGTTTAATACTTGTGCTTCTTGCGCAGGCAATTACGCACGCGCTTCGTGCGCAGGTAAATTCTAGGCCTTATGTGCTGTTTTATTCTCATAGGGGCTGTATAAGAGAAAAGAGGCTCTATGCAGTGCGAACGTTGTGGCGCGCCAAGAGAAGACAATACGAGCGTTTGCGCGCGTTGTGGCAATAAATTTCCTCAGCCAACTTCTAGCGAAGATGCATGCATTCCTTCTATTGATAGCTTTGGCGATAATTCACGCTCCAATCAGGTAACTCCTCACGTGGACCCGTTCGCTCAAGAAGTTGCTCCTGTTCAGGTAGATCCGTCTTTTCACGTGGATTCAGCTGATGCTATTGAGCCTGTGTTTAATCCCATGGTAGCTTCCGCTGTGGATCCCGCTGCAACCTCCGCCGCGCCTGCCGCTACGCCTGTTGTTACACCTGCTGTTACACCAGCCGCCACACCAGTTGCATCGACCGTGTCGTCGCCCTCACCTCAGGCGAACGGCTCCGTACCAGGCGCTCAAAACTCTCATGCCACCTCATTTTTCGCTTCAAAGAAAAATCGCAATCTTGCCTTTATCGGCGCAGCTGTTGTGGTAGTCCTTGTTATTGCATTTAATCTATTTAACTATTTTTCAGGTCTTATTGGCCCTAATGATGTAAAACAAATTATAAGTAGTGATCAAGAACTTATGCAAAACGGCATCGTACCTAGTCAATATGTATCTCAGTCTACCTACACCGTTAAAGATGTTGTTGTCGAAGAGCAAAAAGACGTTACCGCAGAAATGCATAAAGGATACGGCGACAAAGCTTTTGGCGCAACCGCAACCAACATTGTGAGTGCGCGCGTTAAGGCAACCATTGTTAACAACAACTTTGAAACTACATTCACCACTTATTTATTTGTAACTAAAACTTCGCAAGGGTGGAAGAGTTTAGCTCCTATTGACATAAATCCTAAGGATGCAACCACAACACCATTAAAGGGTGTTGATAAGTCGGATAATTATTCATCCAAGGCGGAATGTTCAGACAGCGATTTGCAAAATAACGACGGTACATATATCAGCACAATCACTGTAAGTACGCATGATGAAAATTGGTATGGTAAGACGGCTTATTCCTGGTCTGATGTGTATACATTTTCCAACGATAAGGGTTGGACGTTAGACCACAGCACCAAGAAAGATCCTACGATTAAAGTCGATTGGAATATGAAAGGGAAAACGTACGAATATGCCCATAAAAGTGATTACTATAGAAATGACAACATCTCACTGACCATAAATGACATTAATAGCAAAACTGCAGATATCTCATATAGTATTTCAAGTGAACCTGCTTCAAGTTCAAGTAGTGCCAAATCCATCAATTTAAGTGGTAGGAAAACGGCAACCATCAAGGCTCAACGTGGTGGCAATATTTCGATTGAGCTCAACGATGCCGATAACGGCGTAACTATTACTATTAGTGACGGAGAGAAAAAGCGCGTTGCAGGTCGTGGTGAAGTTAACGGCTTAGTTGTATCTATTGAAACTCAAAGCGACGATGGAAGTATTTTTGCAGGTAAATATTCCAAGAACTGTGTGATGATAGAAAAAGCTCAATAAGCTTTGCATAACCAGACTTTAAACGTCTGACAGCTTAAGTCTTGCGCCAAGTTTGTCAAGCGCAGCTAACAAGTTGTTTTATATGTTTCGGTGCGTTGTGTAACATGGGTGTACTCTAATATTTGCAAAGATGTATCTTTGAAAGTGAGGAACTATGGGAAATACAGTTTTTAGTTGTCCAAAGTGTGGGACTGGTTTAGGTATTGGCGACGCTCAATGCCCAGGTTGTGGCGTAAAAATTAACACCTCGGCATACGCTGCGTATCAGGCGGCGCCCCAGCAACCTGCAGCCGCGCCAAATCAGACGGCATCTTCCAGCACGTTTACAGCATCCGCACCTGCATCTGCACCAACGTCTGCAGC
>CAMXVQ010000067.1 GCA_947252455.1 uncultured Atopobium sp.
GCGCAAACAGGAGCGCTGCCCAACGTATCAGCAGCCGCACAGCCTCATACCATGGACTACGCGCAAGCCGACAATGCTGTAGCGCCTAAACAGAAAGCGCAAAAAAATAAGAAAAAGATTATTATCATTTCGCTGATCGTTGCAATTGTTTGCATCGCTGCAATTGCCGCTGGTGCATTTTGGTATCTTCACACTCAGCAAGAGCAAAATCAACAACAAGAACAAACTGACCAAGACGCAACCTCGGAAGACAGCAGCACAGATCAGTCGGACGACAATTCAAGTAAAACTCCTGCCACGCTTTCTATCTCGTGCAATCCTTCCAAGCCTTTCTGGGGCATATGGGTTTACGAAAGCGACGACAAAAAAGACGCCGATGACCACGCACACGACTTTACCTCTCACGGCTTTACTGCCATAACCGTTGATACCGCAACCATTCCCGAAGCAAAGTTTACCAAGAAATACGCCGTTACCGTTGGCACATGGAAAGACGAAGCATCAACAAAAGATGCTGTGCAAGCGCTCCAAGACGCAGGTTATGGAACATTTAAGCCCTCATACAGCGGAAAGATTAGCTCGTCAGCGTCAGCTACCAGCGTAACTCTTGAATGCGTATCTTCAACAGGAGCAACGCTTTCGGGATCGGTAAGACGCGACGCAAATGGCTATGTGCTTGCCGATTCGGATACTCATGCATACACCGCAGAAGAACTTGCAGCTAAAAATCTAACTCCAGCAGAGCTCTGCGTTGCTTGGAACGAACCATTTGCTCGCAAAGGCTATGCGTTTTCGAACCCAGGACTTCAGACCTACTTTGAGCGCAACTGCCCATGGTACAAGTGCACACATGCCAACGTGTCCCTTCAGGGTGTAGAGGCTGCTAACAACGAGCTGTTCAAGTCCTATGCTAAAGGTCGCGGCGACTACAGCCCTTGGTTGTATTTAAAGGTTTAGCTTTGAGAAGGTTTAGCTTTGAGCGCGCGCAATAGGGGAAAACGTTAAAACATAACGGTAAAAGAAATGCTATACATAGCAGTAAAACCAATGCTATAAAAACATGCTAGAAAAGATATGCCGGCAAAGAGACTAATCACCTTATTTATTTTCTCTTTGCCGCATATGTTTGATGAACCCAGCAGGTAGATAGGCTCTTGTATGACTGAGAAACAAAATCAAGCGACAAGCACAAGCGTGGGCGTTGGTGCAGACGCAAGCGTGGGCACAAGCGGAACCAGTGCTGGTGCAGACGCAAGCCTGAACGCAGGTACAAGCGCAAATACAAGCTCTCATACAAACACAAATACAAACATAAGCGCAAACGATCCAGCCCAAAAGATAACCTGGTATGCTACACACAGGTACGCGTTAGCAGCTATAGTTTTAGCAATTGTGCTTTTGATGCTCGTCCTTGCATATGTATTTTCTTGTAATGCAGAACAATCAGCCAGATTGGCACAAAGCGCTTCAGATGACGCGTCAACGGTTCACATCGTCCAAGATAGAATAGCAGAAAACGCAGACAACACAGACAGCGCGGATGCCGCCAAAACAAATGAGAATTCAGCCGAGCAAAGTGTGCCTCAAGAAATCAAAGAGCTCCAGCAACAAATTGATGAGCTTACACAACCATACAGCTCATCTGTTTCGGTGTGTATTATCGACGCTTCTAATGGAAACTATTGCCAAGTAAATTCAGATAAAGCGTTTGTATCCGCTTCGATGATTAAATTAGCAGTATTATGCGAATACATGCATGCAGTTGACAATGGGCAGCTGAATCCCGCTGATCGAGTTGCACTTAAAGACATGAATATTGTTGGAGGAACTGGCCTTATACAAACAGAGCGTCACGCATCTTACTCGTATGACGAATTGTGCCGCTACATGATTATGTACAGCGATAATACGGCAACAAACGTGATTATCAGCAAGCTGGGGCTGGACGCCATAAACGAGCGCGTTCAAACTTTGGGGTGCAAGAATACTTTGCTGAATAGACAACTTATGGCGCTTAATACTAATACCGAAAACTGGATAAGTTCACGTGACGCAGCTACCATTTTGCATAAAATTAAAAATGGTACAGCTGCAAGCAGCGCCATGTGCGCCAAGGCCTTGGAGTACTTAAGCAAACAAACAGACAATGAAGGAATGGCCGAAGGCATATCAAGTGGCGCATTTGCACATAAAACAGGCTCTTTGCGCTCAATGCGTCACGATGGGGGCATCGTTTTAGGTAAGCACCCCTATGTGATTGTCGCGTTATGTGATATTGGAGCCGGTAATGCCAATAGGATTATGAAAGAAATTGCGCAAAAAGCAGATGCGTATTTTAGCCAGCTTGATTAAATAAAGGTTTGCACGCAAAGTAAGTACTCCAGTCAAGTACTCCCCGTCTAAACTGGGTATTCCTTGTATTGATATCCCTCGTGCATAAACCAAGCGTTTCTCTTGCACATAAACTGGTCAACACTCGCGTAAGGATCAGCAAAAAGCGTGTTACACTCAACGGGCGTAACACGCTTTACTAATTAACAATGCAAAAGAATCTAAAAGCAATTCAACTAGCACGCCTGACTGATAAACTGCAACAGCCCAGACTATAGCTAGCTTATAGACGCGTAAGATTATTTGCTATGGAGCCTATTCCAGCAAAGAGCACGCTTAGAACAAAAATGCAGTAGATAACAAACGACACAAAAGAGCCAAGCATCACTAAAAATGAAACGTGCATAATGTCTTTTTGAGCAGGTTCTGCATCTTTAGCTGTTACCACAATAGTGGCTATAAAGAACAGCGGTCCCATGACACACAACAGAATTCCGCTGAAAAATGAAAGCGAAATAAGATTGCAAACAAAAGCAATACAAACGAATAAGAAGTTCAAATTACAATATTGTGCAACCTTAGTAATGTACGCAAAAAAGCTCATAGATTGGCTGTGTGTCATCTTATACGCACCGTATGAACATGCCAGAAAAATAAGCTCGCATATAAGCGTCACAAAAAACATTTTGACAAACGCATCAAAGAAAAAGTTATTCGCTGCGCCAGCTACTGCATGAGCGGCACCGCCAAATTGAGGAAGAATACCCGATACAGCTCTTGACTGGTTATTGATAGCCGAAGAAACCGAAATAAACTCCATGAGCGCGAAAATAAACGCCTGCAGCGCAAATGAAACAACACCATACATATGAGGAGCGTTGAACTCTTGTGTTGGACGCTTCCATGATGCAACAAGCCAGCCTAAAAAGTGGTTTGCGCGCGCTTTTGCCTGCTGCATTTCTTGCGAAGACATCACATCGTTAAATTTTGCAGCTGCCTGATTTGCAGCGTTTTCAAAGTCGTGCGAAAAATCGGTACTGGAAGGCGCAGGCTGACCTTGGGCAACGCTGGCATTATTTGCAGCTGCAGACGTTGGTGCAGATGCAGGTGCGGATGCTGTAAACGTGCTGGAAGATG
>CAMXVQ010000068.1 GCA_947252455.1 uncultured Atopobium sp.
TTAGATGTTTTGCATGATTTGTGGTATTGAGCGTTATTTCAAAAAAAATTTGAATTGACACTTGCATTACATAGTCAGAGCATGGTAGTATACATTTCGCGCAACAAGCGTCGGAGTGGCGGAATTGGCAGACGCGCTAGCTTGAGGTGCTAGTGACTGACTAAAAGGTCGTGCGGGTTCAAGTCCCGCCTCCGACACCATTTTTGAATGATAGGACTCGAAAGAGTCCTTTTTTCTTAAAGAGCGTATTTCTATTGCTTATGTTACAAATAACTTGCTTCAATGCGCCTCAAAGCAAGTTATGCTTTCATACGTCCTATGGAGGCTCTATGCAAGATGTAGATATATCACATACGCAGGATTCCTATAAGGAGCTTCAAGATAAGCTTAAAACCTCTCAAACGCGTGCTCGAGGGCTGCTTGATATCGTGTTAGATACACTTGATGCAAAAGATATTGACACACTTTGTTCGCGCGTGCTTAAGCTTCTTACGCAAACCATGGATGCTACGGCAACGCTTTGTTACATTCATACGCATGATGGTTTTTATCTTCGAGGTGCTCAGAGCAATATCGATCTTTCAGGTATTCCTCATCACTTTCCCGACAAGGTAGCGTGTAGGCAAGATTGCTTGTGTTTTAATCCACATGAGCTATCAACGCAATGCTTTACGGTTGTATCGCCTGATGAGGCAGCTGTTGAGCCTTTAACACATAAGCAATATGCTTCACCCACAACGAATGCTTATTCACAAGATACTACACCTGATGTTGTATTTTTACGTGATGACAAAACGGGGGATATAACGCGCTTAAAAGCCTGTAACGTCCCACCCTTTAGTTCATTTGTAAGCGTTCCCGTTTGGTATGGCGAGCGCGTGATTGCGCTTTTGCTTGTTGGTTATAGTGCTGTGCATACGTTTGATAAGAGTGATCTTGATTATCTTAATGGGATTGCACGCTATTTATCGATACAGTTGATTGGCGCGATAACTGCCGCTCAGGCACAGCGTGAAAATCGCTTGATTGCAACTTCAAGCAAGCTTCGTGAATCTATGTTGCATGCGCAGGAAATAGGCTTATCGCACGTTTGGAAATACGCAAATCTTGCGGCCAAAGCAATTGACGCAAAGTTGGTTTTTGTCTGCGATGAAAAAAGCTATTGCTCTTTGTATGCTCATAGCGCAAAACATCAGGGTGAACCTACGTTATTTTCTGGTGCTTGTAAGACGCGTAACACATCTTTGCCTGCGGCAGAATTTTTTGCGCAAAGTCCTCACTATCCCGCTTTTAGTTTTGATTGCCCGTGTTTTTCAGCTGCGCTTGGTATTCCCAAGCATGTGAGTATAAGTACGTTTTGTGCTCAAGATAGCCTTGGAGCTGTGCTTAAAGATCAGGCTATTGTAGGTACTGGTGCATTGGTTGATTTTGGGCTTTTGGGTTCAAGTCGTTGTATGTGCATTTTTGTTCGTGAAGAAAATAGTGCACGCCTTGATTCTGCCGATCTTAATTTTTTATCCCGTTTAGCTCACGATATTCACGATACTACTACCAATGATCAGCGTCACGCGCGCGATCAACACATAGCTCAAGCTTTACAAACTGGTATGACCAATGAATTGCAGCAGGTAGAAGGTATTACCGCGCAGGGAATTTATTCGTCAGCAACACAGACAGCTACCATTGGAGGAGATTTTTACGATCTGATTAGGCTGCCAAAGTGTCGCGCATGCGTTATTATGGGCGACGTTTCGGGAAAAGGTGTTGAAGCGGCAAGTGTGTCGGCCGCGGTTAAAACAGCTTTACGCGCCTATGCGTGGCAAGGTCTTATGCCTGCAGCGCAAGTGCGATTGCTTAATAGGTTTCTTTTGAGCTTTTCTCGTGTCGAAACTTTTGCAACATTGTTTATAGGCATTATCGATTTGCAAAAAGGCGTTATTACCTATTGTTCGGCTGGTCATCCTCCTGCAATGCTTATACGGGCTTCTACGGGTACTATTGAGCAACTTAATGTTCAGTCGGGTGCTGTGGGTGCTTTTAGCGAAATGAGCTATACAGATGGCACTACAGAGCTTTTTGAGGGCGATATTCTTGTGCTCTATACTGACGGTACAACTGAGGCTCGCGCGCAAGACGGGAGTTTTTTTGGCGAGGACGGCTTAATGGACGCATTGCTGCGTGAGCGAAGCCAAGGTATCCAAGGACTGCCGCAGCGCCTGCTTGATCGTCTGGATGCGTTTACTTCTCAACATCTTGAAGATGATGTGGCAATTGTTGGTCTCAGATTTGACGACGTACATGTAAAAGTGTGTCGCGATTGTTTGCTAGACTAAGTGCCGTCTGCAATAAATTTTTTACGTGGCCGTTTTTGTATATTGTCAGCATTTAAGGGAATAAAAACCATATGAATGTGATTCCAAACATAGTAGTTATTCCGCTTAAAGGCGATTTAGATGTGACCACGGTAGCATCTGCATCGGCGCTGATAGATTCATTTTTGTATCGCGAATATCCGCGTATGATTTTAAATCTTGCCGACGTATCCTTTATTGATTCGTCGGGTATGGGGCTGTTGTGGAGCACGATGAGGCGTATACGTGCACATCAAGGAATCATTTCTATGATCAATGTGCAGCCTCAGGTGTTGGCAATTTTACGTCGCGCGCGTATGCTTGATTTTATTCCCTTGAGAAATAGTGATGCCTTTTGTCAAAAGGACATGTTTCAACCGCATGCCTTGCCTTTGTGGCAGCGTGTGATTCAAATAGATCCCAAGCATTTATGCACAACGCGTGGCCGCGTTCAAGAAGAATTGAGCCAGCTTGCGTTTAGCTCGGACGAACTTTTTGACCTTATGCTTGCAATAGGGGAGGCTATGGGCAATGCTGTTGATCATACGGATGGTTCTTGTTCGCTGGTGAGAATTAGTGCGTATTCCGATCGTGCGATTGTGGATATAACCGATTGTGGTGAAGGCTATGAGATAACATGTGTGGAAGATCTTCCCAAAGTTGATGAGGGAGCTATGCGTGGTCGCGGTATTCATTTGATGAGCCTTTTGGTGGATGGTTTATCTATAGGTAAACGTTTGGGGCACAGCGGTACACGTGTTCATATTGTGAAGTTCATATCTGCCTCGCGCGCTTAAATTAAATGGTATCAGTTGGTGAATCTAGATATATTCGCAGTTAAATAGGGTATATGTATGATTTTATGGTCGGAACATGCATGTGTTGGTCAAAAAAATTACGATCAATTTGAAAATGAGTCTTGCATTCTTGTTCGCTCTTGCGTATATTATCTATTGCGTTCGCGGGCTTAGCGCAGTTGGTAGCGCGCAACCTTGCCAAGGTTGAGGT
>CAMXVQ010000069.1 GCA_947252455.1 uncultured Atopobium sp.
GTTCACCCTGGAGGGGTGGCAGAGTGGTCGAATGCGGCGGTCTCGAAAACCGTTTACCCTTGTATAAGGGTACGAGGGTTCGAATCCCTCCTCCTCCGCCATATTTTTTCTTCCTTTTTACCCTATTCTACCAGCGAAAACGCGAACATTATAATACGTGCAAAATGGTACACTTCACCTGTTCGGAAAAACCTAACAACTGAAAACGGTATAAGAGCGTGAAAGCCTAAAAACGTAAATTGCCGTGTTTAACTGGCGCAACGTTTTGCAATAATTTTCCAAAAAAACTCATGCAATAATTTTGTAATAACTTTTGAGTTACAAATACCTTAAAAATCGTTGAAATAAGCACATTGTGGTATCATTGGAATCTATGGTCTATTCAAAAGTATTGACGAAGGGAAAACCATGGATTCTCGTTTTTCTTCTAATCAAAGTTTGTTTTCGGCAGCAAAATCTGCGTTAACCTGTGAGGGTGGATGGTTCAAACGCGTGCTATTGCTTTGTCTTATAGGCTTTATTCCAATTTACGGTTTAATATTTGTAACTGGATATATCTACGAATGGGCCGCGGGTATTATAAATCATACTGAACTGCCATTTGTAAGAAAAATCAACTGGAAGTGTACATTTCTAGCAGGCTTAGCTCCCTTTATTGTGGGAATTATTATTTATGGTGTCTTTACCGAGATATCATTATCTACTAAAGATGTGGGCATACCATTTTTTGGGTTTATCCTTACGTTTTTGCAGGTCGCGATAACTGTTATTTTTACAGGATTGTGCTTGCGCCAAACGGTATACCGTCGTTTTTCGGAACTTTGGTCCGTTTCTTCTATACTTAGCGTGTGTCTAGAAGACATGAGTGGTTTCTTGAGCTGTATTGTCCTTAGTTTTATTATTTCTTTTCTTACATCCATAGTGATGGTTATTTTGTTTTTGGTAATTCTTATCTTTGGATTTGCCTCGGTTGCAGACCCTCAAATTATACTTAACGTTCTTAAAGGTGATTTATCTCATCTTTTATCCATTGTTGTTACACTTATGATTATGGGCCTTATTACTGCGGTGATCGTTTCTCCTGTGCTTGTAATAACAAACGCTTTAATAGTGTCTCTTGTTGCAGTTTGGATTGCTCGTAGCGACATTTCTGCCGATCGTAAGTTTTACGCCCCAGCTATTACCGATGGAAATGCTAATTCTTGCACAACAGATACGTATGAGGTTGATAATGGGTAATGGCGTGTAGAGGCGTTTACCTTTGTGTGGTACTAGTAGTAATACATGAATGAAGAACACAAATTTATATTGTTTCCCTTTTCAAAATCACCTGCGTATGTTACGTGGGTGATTTTGCAAGTTTACACCAAGTTTTGTGCAAGTTGAACTTGATAGGATATGTTTAACGAGTATGAAATACCTATAAGGGTGTGGCAAGATTGTGTGTGTATGAAAATATCGTTAGCACTGTGGTAGTATAGAAAATTGACTTTTCCTGCTTTGAGTGCAACCTTCACAACTCAAAGCCGTTAGCCCAGAGGAGGTGACCATATTGAAGGCATACGAATTATTGTATTTTGTAAGTCCATCTTCTACCGAAGAAGCTCGCGATGCTGTAGCAAAGCGTATTGACACCACTGTTAAAGAAAATGGCGGTGTTATTGATAATGTAGAGGATTGGGGTAAGCATAAACTCGCTTACGAGATTGACAAGCTTACCGAAGGTGATTACACCCTTATTGATTTTCATGCAGATCCAACGCAAATCGCAGAACTTAATCGTGTTTTACGTATTAACGACACGGTAGTTCGTCACATGATTGTGCGTCGTCCTGACAAAGATTAGTACAAATAACATCACATGACCTTGATGTGAGAGGTGGATAAATCATGGGTATTAATAGAGTTTCATTGTCCGGTAATCTTACGCGTGATCCCGAATTACGTAGTACAGCCTCGGGTTCGCAAGTCCTTTCTTTTGGAATAGCTGTAAATGATCGCCGCAGAAATGCACAAGGCGAGTGGGAAGATGTTCCCAATTACGTTGACTGTGTTGTATTTGGTGCTCGTGCAGAATCTTTAAGCCGTTTTCTTGCTAAAGGTCAAAAAATTGTATTGGAAGGAAAACTTCGTTGGAGCCAATGGGAGCGTGATGGACAGAAGCGTTCTAAGCTTGAGGTTATTGTAGATAATCTTGATTTCTTCTCTCAACGTCGTCAAAGTGGTGCAGAAGGTTCTGGTTATCAACAACCTTATGGGACACAGATGCCCATGCAACAAAGTGTACCTGTTGCCGCACCAACTCCATATACACAAGCTCCAGCAACTGGTGGCTATCAAGATCCTCAGCAGCCGTCGCAAGCTTCGGTTCCAGAGCCTCCAGCAGCAGATGTGTATGACGAAGAAATTCCATTTTAAATTTTGTGATGTGATATGAAAATCAAACGAGATGGATTTTCCATCATAGAAAGGCTTTAAGACATGGCTAGACAAAAGCAAGTTGAGCAACCTCAGCCGCGTCGTAAATTCAGTCAACTTGATAAAGCTGAACTCGATTTTGTGGATTACAAAGACACACAGCTTTTGCGCAAGTTTATGACCGATCGTGGGAAAATTAAACCCCGTCGTGTGACCGGTATTTGCACGCAGCATCAACACAATGTTGCAATGGCTATTAAGCGCGCTCGTGAGATGGCGTTACTTCCTTATACAGTAACTGTTGTTTCGAGTCGTGGTGGCCGCAACCGTGGCTAATTAGCTCATTATACGTATTGAGAGTTGGTTAAAACCAACATATTAAAGGAGTTCCTATGAAAGTCATCCTCTTGGGTGAGCTGAGGGGCAAAGGCGGAGAAGGCGATGTTGTAGACGTTGCTCAAGGATATGCAGAAAACTGCCTATTCCCAAGCAAAATTGCCGTACCTGCTACCCCAGGTAACATTAAACAACTCGAGGAGCGCCGTCACAACATCGAAAAGCGTGAAGAGAAGCGCTTGGCTGATGCACATGCGACTAAAGAGTTGCTTAATGGTAAACAAGTTCTCATCGAAGCAAAAGTGGGAGAAAACAACCAACTGTTTGGTTCAATTACAACTGCTCAAATTGTTGCAGCTGTTAAAGAACAATTGAACGTGGAGATTGACCGCAAGCGTATTGCTCGTGGTGCAACAATCAAGGTTGCAGGTTCTCACAAAGTTGAAATCAATCTTTACCGTGATATTAACGCAGAGATTTTTGTTGTTGTTGGAGCAAATGTTAAAGAGATTGAAAAATCGCTTTC
>CAMXVQ010000070.1 GCA_947252455.1 uncultured Atopobium sp.
TTGGACTCGTAGCTCAGTTGGTCAGAGCGTCCGGCTGATAACCGGGAGGTCACAAGTTCGAGCCTTGTCGGGTCCACCACATTTTGAGATAGTCACCCCAGTGGCGGTTATCAAAACCCGCTGGGGTGGTTATAAAATGTGTGAAGCACCCATTTGGGGACGTAGCTCAGTTGGGAGAGCTCGGGCTTTGCAAGCCTGAGGTCGTGGGTTCGACCCCCATCGTCTCCACCATTTGCAATTCAAGCTAGGTGTTTTCACCTAGCTTTTTTTTATATCGAGGAACTTATGAGCCAATCACCTATGCATCCAAACTCTGCAGCCCCTATTTCTTCGGAATTAGATGTCTTTGTTACACAAGTTATGGATGCTGTTTGCGAAAGATATAAAACTGATGCATCCATACCAGTTCTTCTTGTTCTACAAGATAAAAACAATGAGTGTGTTTCGTTTGAATTTGATCATGATAGCATCGAAAAATGTCTGGATGAATCACGTGTCTATGTCAAACATTTGCCACGCATGCAGCCACATCTTAAAAACTTTCACCCTATTCGCTATGTTATATCCTATATAGGAAGTATAAGCGAAGACGAATCTACACCTTCTTTTATTTCGGCACTTTTGTTTGAATATCAGGAAAAAGGGGGTACAGGATATTCAGCGTACCTGCCTTTGGATAAAAAACAAGGGTTATTTTCTCGTTCGCCTTTATCGGCAGGTGTTATAGAGGAACTTTTGTAATCTGATATAAGAATATACCGTGTAAATTCCTTAAAATCACAGGATTTTAACTTCTTTTACAAAACAGTGGTATAAAGTTTTAATGTTTATACATTTAAGTAAACGCACATCTACGACCAAAGAAGAGGTTTATATGCTCCAAGAGCACATTAGAAATATTGCTATTATTGCCCATGTTGACCACGGTAAGACAACACTTGTAGACAAACTTTTACGCGCAACCGACGCATTTAGAGCTAATCAGCAGGTTCAAGATCGTGTTTTAGATTCAAACGATCAAGAGCGTGAGCGTGGTATTACCATTCTTGCTAAAAACATTTCCATTGAGTATAAGGGTGTAAAAATTAACGTTATTGACACTCCGGGTCATGCTGACTTTGGTGGAGAGGTTGAGCGCGTTCTTAAAATGGCTGATAGTGCTTTGTTGCTGGTAGATGCCGCAGAAGGTCCTATGCCACAAACACGTTTTGTTTTACAACACGCTATTACTGCACACTTACAAATTATGTTGGTTATCAATAAGATCGATAAGCCTGCTGCAAATTGTGAACTAGCGCTTAATAATTCTCTGGATTTAATGATGGATTTGGGTGCAACAGATGAGCAGCTTGAATTCACAATGGAACATGTAATTTACGCTTCGGCTGTTAACGGTTTTGCTCGGCTTACCCCTGATGATTCTTGTGATAACATGTTCCCACTTTTGGACATGATCGTGAACGAATTACCTGCTCCTGAAGTTGATGTTGATGCGCCTTTAGCTATGCAGTGTGTTACCATTGATCACTCGGATTACGTTGGCCGTATTGGCGTTGGTCGTATTTATTCGGGAACCATTCATAATAACGATAAAATTTTGGTTGTTAAAAATGATGGTACCTCATCTGTTGCTCAGGTAAAGCAGCTATATACCTTTGACTATTTAGGAAAAAAGGAGTGTAGCGAGATTGCTGCAGGTGATATTGGTGCCGTTGTAGGTATTGATCACACAGATATTGGTGATGTATACACCGATATTGATAATCCTGTAAAGTTGGAGCCTATCGAAATAGATCAGCCAACACTTTCAATTGTTTTTGAGCCATCTACATCGCCTCTTGTTGGTCGTGAGGGTGATATTGTTGGCGGTCGTCAACTTAAAGAGCGTCTTGAGACCGAGCGCGAAAACAACGTTACCATGCGCATAGAAGAGCTTGAAGATAAAACTGGTGTTGAAGTAGCTGGTAGAGGAGTGCTCCATCTCTCGGTTCTTATGGAGCAAATGCGCCGTGAGGGCTATGAGTTTCAGGTTGGTCGTCCACGCGTACTTTTCAAAAAAGATGAGCATGGCAACATGCTTGAGCCTATTGAGCAGGCAGTTGTTGAATGTTCTGGTGAATATTCAGGCAAGGTTATCGAGGTGTTTGGTAATGCTGGCGGTACGATGATAAACATGAAAACTGGTGCTACGCATACTCATCTTGATTTTAAGATTCCAACGCGCGGAATTATGGGATTAAAGACCAAGGTGTTAAATGTGACACACGGTGATGCGGTGTTTTATCACACGTTTTTGGAATACGGACCTTACGCAGGAGAAATCGGTACACGTCAAAACGGTGCTATGATTTCGATGTCAACCGATAAAGCGGTGGCATATGCTTTGGGAACACTTCAGGAACGAGGTCAGCTTTTTGTAGCACCAGGTACCGAATGCTATGAAGGTATGTTGGTGGGCGAGCGCTCTAAACCTGGTGATATGGTCGTTAATATCGCAAAAACTAAAAATCTTGGTAACCAACGCTCTTCAACTGCTGATATTGCGGTTCAGCTTACTCCTCCTAAGACATTTACACTCGAAGAAGCACTTGAATACATTATGGATGATGAGCTTGTTGAGGTTACACCGCAAAATATTCGTATGAGAAAGCGTATTCTTAACGAAACCGATCGTAGAAAATGGCGTGTTCGTAACGGTATGGTTGATAAATAATCTACCTAAGCCAAATTTATGGTGTTTAAGATTATAGCGAGATGGTTTTTAGCTGTCTCGCTATTTTTTATGCATGCGCCTCCAACGTTGATAGCGCGCACGAGGATGAATAACGGCCTTTATGGTGGTGTTATGGGAAAACACCTGTTTCGCTCGCTTTGCTTGTTTCTCAATTTGCGGCGTAAGATCTACATCGGCGGGAGATAAGAGATTATATGTAAGAGATACTCTTCTTAATACAACAGTTACAAGCACACAGAGCGCAGCTGCTATTGGACGATACATGTATAAGCCAAATACCGCTGTATAACTTACAACTGAGCCTGCAATTGCACAAATTGCATAATAATTGCTTCTCTGAAAAATGCGCGGTGTATTGCCGATAAAAATATCACGCGCCATACCGCCACCTACCCCTGTAAGCGTTCCCATAAGCACGCACGCCCAAGGGCTTAAGTAAAAAGCCATAGCTTTGTCGGTTCCTGCCGCAGCAA
>CAMXVQ010000071.1 GCA_947252455.1 uncultured Atopobium sp.
TCTTGGCTTTGTTCTACTCCATTTACCTTTGATGTTCCTTTTGCATTTGGTAATTTACGCGCTAAGCTTTTTGACATTGAAGTACCTGGTTATAAAAACGGCGTCGTAAACCGTCTGCATCTTTTTGATGTCGAAAATCCAGCGCCTGCACCCGAGCATGGCATTTCGTTTAATAAGAATGATATTGAGCACTGCCTCACGTCATTTTTGTATCCTGACGACTCTGATGAAGATGGACGTCTTTTGCGCGTATATCAGGAATATTTCATGGTTTGCGCTGGTGCTCAACTTATTCTTCACGAGATGGACGAGGCAGGCCATCCACTTGATCAGCTCGATAAGTTTGTAGCTGTCCACATTAACGATACGCATCCTTCTATGGTTATCCCTGAGCTTATTCGTCAGCTTGTTGCACGTGGTGTTTTGGTTGATAGGGCTGTAGAGATTGTAGAAAATACCTGCGCATATACCAATCACACTATTTTGGCAGAAGCGCTCGAAACATGGCCAATTGACTTTATCTCCCGTGTTGCGCCTCAGCTTGTTCCTATTATTCAAGATCTTGATCGTCGTGCGCGCCTTCGTACACAAAACGAAAAGCTTGCTATTTTGGACAAAAATAATGTTGTTCACATGGCTCACATGGATGTTCATTTTTGTTGCAAAGTTAACGGAGTTGCTGCACTTCACACCAAGATTTTGGAAGAGTCAGAAATGCACGGCTTCTACCAGCTTTATCCCGATAAGTTTAACAACAAGACTAACGGTATAACTTTTAGACGTTGGCTTATGGGATGTAACCCCGACCTTGCCAATCTTATTACTCAAACTATTGGTGATGCCTGGATTAAGGACGCTTCACAGTTAGAGCACCTTCTTGATCATGTTAATGATGAAAACCTTCTTAACGCTTTAGATGCTATTAAGACTACAAATAAAAAACGTCTTGCTGCATGGCTTGAGAAAAAAGAAGGCGTTCAAATTGACACCAACGCTGTTTTTGATGTTCAGATCAAACGTCTTCATCAGTACAAGCGTCAGCAAATGAATGCTCTGTATGCTATTTGGAAATACCTTGATATTAAAAATGGACACATTCCTTCTCGTCCATTGGTAATGTTTTTTGCTGCAAAAGCTGCACCTGCATATATTCTTGCAAAGGATATTATCCATGTGTTGCTTTGCCTTTCAAAGCTCATTGCAAATGATCCTGCTGTTTCTCCTTGGCTTAAGATTGTTGTTATCGAAAACTATAATGTAACCGTTGCTGAACATCTTATTCCTGCAGCTAATATCTCTGAACAGATTTCGCTTGCTTCCAAAGAGGCCAGTGGTACAGGTAACATGAAGATGATGGCAAATGGTGCGCTTACCTTGGGTACGCAAGACGGAGCCAATGTAGAAATCGTAAATCTTGTTGGCAAAGAGAATGCGTATGAGTTTGGTCGCACCTCAGAAGAGGTTATTAAGCTTTACGCTACAAATGGCTATCATCCTACCGATTTCTGGAAGGGAAGCGATATTGAGCGTTTGATCGACTTTATCGTTTCGCCTGAGATGCTTGCAATTGGTCAGTCGGAGAGCTTAACGCGTGTTTACAAGGATCTTTTGTCGCACGACTGGTTTATGACCTTGCTTGATATCGAAGATTACATCAAGACCAAGGAAAAATGTCTTGTCGACTTTGAAGATCGTCACGCTTGGATTAAGAAAACGCTTATTAATATTGCTCATGCAGGGTTCTTCTCATCTGACAGAACTATTGCAGAGTACAATCGCGACATTTGGCATTTAGTTTAGTGTTCACGCACTTCGTGCTACACTTAAATGCAGGTAAATGAGGGGATAATGGCGTAAGCCGAACATGTAAGGTGTGTTGATAGAAAGGATTGATCATGGCAGAGGTAAAGCTTCAGCATATCGAGAAAATTTATCCTAATACCGAAAAACATAAAGGTGCTAAAAAGCATAAACATAACCTTAAAGTCACTGACGAGGGTGTTGTAGCGGTAGAGGATTTTAATCTTGACATTGCCGATAAAGAATTCATCGTACTGGTAGGACCTTCTGGTTGTGGTAAATCCACTACCTTACGTATGGTTGCTGGTTTGGAAGAAATCACCCGCGGAGATTTGCTCATTGGCGGTAAGCGCATGAATGATATTCCTCCTCGTGAGCGTGATATAGCTATGGTTTTCCAAAACTACGCTCTTTATCCTCACATGACTGTACGCGCTAATATGGAATATCCTTTAAAGCTTCGTAAGATGGATCCAGCAAAAATTAAAGAGCGTGTAGATCAGGCTGCCGAGATTTTGGGCATTACCGAGTATCTTGACCGCAAACCAAAAGCTCTTTCTGGTGGTCAACGCCAGCGTGTTGCTATTGGTCGTGCTATTGTTCGTGAGCCTAAAGTTTTGCTGATGGACGAGCCATTGTCAAACTTGGACGCAAAGCTTAGAAACCAAATGCGTGCTGAGATCATTAAATTGCGCCAGCGTATCGACACAACCTTTATTTATGTTACGCACGACCAAACCGAAGCTATGACGCTTGGTGACCGTATTGTAATTATGAAAGATGGTATGGTTCAACAGGTTGGAGCTCCTCAAGAGGTATTTGACCATCCTGCGAATCTCTTTGTAGCAGGCTTTATTGGTGTTCCTCAGATGAACTTCTATGATGCTCACTTAG
>CAMXVQ010000072.1 GCA_947252455.1 uncultured Atopobium sp.
TGGTCTCCCGTAATCATAACAACACGTATACCAGCAGATTTTGCTTCGTCTATAGACGATTTAACCTCGGGACGAACAGGATCGATCATACCCGAAAGTCCTACAAAACACATGTCCTGTTCAAGATATGCGCCATCAAACGATTCTGGACAGTTGCTACCCCAATCACGACGCGCGGATGCGATCACGCGAAGCGCCTTATTAGCAAGTTGCTTATTTTGCTCGATAACATATGCTTTTAATTCGTCAGTAAACGGCACAATGCCCGTTTCGGAAAGATACGTGGTACAGTGCGACAAAATAACATCAGGTGCACCCTTGGTATGCTGCATATATGATCCGTTATTATTCACCACAACCGACATCATTTTACGACTTGAATCAAATGGAGCTTCACCAACACGCGGGCGTGTTTGTTTAAGATATGACGTGGTGAATTCATTTTTGGCAGCGTCACTTACCAGCGCAGCTTCGGTAGGCTCACCTTGAGCTGTATGTGTTGCATCATCCCAAACAGCATCGCTTGCAAGCGCCATGGTGCGTAAATGCGCTGTTAAATTACCTGTTACGCGCTCAACAACCGTCATCTTATTTTGTGTAAGAGTTCCCGTTTTGTCGCTACAAATTACTTGCGTGCAACCAAGCGTTTCTACTGCAGAAAGCTGACGAATAATTGCATGCTTTTTACTCATCTTGGTTACACCGATAGATAAAACAATGGTTACAACCGCAGCAAGACCTTCGGGGATAGCGGCTACTGCCAAAGAAACCGCAACCATAAATGTGTTCAATACAAGTTCAATATTAGATAAAAATTCAAACCCATGTTTAATAAGCGAAACAGCAAAAATAATCGCGCAAATTGCAACAACCCATACCGTTAACTTGTGCGAAAGCTCGGTTAACTTCTTTTGAAGAGGTGTTTGCTCGTCTTGAACGCTACTTAATGCATGAGCGATCTTACCCATTTCTGTTTTCATGCCTGTTGCTACAACACATCCGCGACCTCTACCATAAACTACCGTGGATCCCATGTAACACATGTTTTTACGATCGGCTAAAGGCACGTCTTTTTCAGATGCTCCAAGACGTAACATATCAATAACTTTAGATACCGGAACCGACTCTCCCGTAAGCGCTGCTTCCTCAATTTTGAGTGAAGCACTTTCTAAAATACGACAGTCGGCACCAACTGCATCTCCTGCTTCAAAGACAATAATATCGCCAGGAACCAGTTGTGATGAAGGTACACTTTGGAGCAAACCGTCGCGCATAACTTTACTTTGTGCGGCAGTCATCTCTTGTAAAGCTGCAAGTGCTTCCTCGGCTTTAAGCTCTTGTACAACACCTAAGAACGAGTTAAGAATAACCACAAACATGATAATAACTACATCGGCATAATCGCCTTCACCGTTATAGATACCTACTATAAGCGATATAACAGCCGCAATAATAAGCATGATAACCATGGGGTCTGCCATCTGCGCAAAAAATCGTTTCACGATAGAATCTTTTTGCGCTTCATCAAGCTTGTTGAGCCCGTATTCGTCCAGTAGCTTAGATGCTTGTGCCGAAGACAAACCATCTTTTTCGTGAGTATGAAGGTTACTTAAGACTTCATCTGTGGATTCAAGATACTCTTTCACAAAATCCTCCTGGGATAATTTTGTTTGATACATTGATTCCCGATTATAATTCCCCAGGAGCTGAGGCAAGGGCTCACCAACGTAACCAAAACTTCTGTACGTATGAAATTATCTTAGCGTATTTGCCCTATTTCTAGAAAAAATTAACGGCTTACTTACAAATTTTGAACGCATTAAAATTTTGAACACTATAAACGCCCTCTTAGCTCTGTTTCATACACGAAATGGTTAATCTCACCATAACAAAAAGCCCTGTAAACATAGGTTTACAGGGCTATCGAATGCGCGTAGCTTAAAAGCACATAAAGAGCTTAATGCACTTGTTTACTCTTCGTACGACTTAGGCTCGCGACCATAATAAGCGTCCAAGTAGATATTCTTCATCTCGTTGATCAAAGGATAACGTGGGTTGCTTACCGTACATTGGTCGTTAAATGCCTGCTCAGACATCTCGTCAAGCGTATCGAGGAAGTATTTCTCGTCTACATTGTATTCTGCAATGGTCTTCTTTACGCCAATGTGATCAAGAATTGATTGAACTTTGGCAATAAATTTCTCAAAGACTTCATCGTCGTTAGCGCCAGTGATACCGCAATAACGAGCCATTTCGCAATAACGAGCTTTAGCGTGAGGATACTCATATTGAGGGAACGTACCCATACGCGTTGGTTTTTCGGCTGCGTTATAGCGCATAACACGCGTAAGCAAAACACCATTTGCCCAACCATGAGGAATGTGGTGGAAAGCACCAAGCTTGTGAGCCATAGAGTGAACTATACCCAAGAATGCATTAGAGAATGCAAGACCTGCGATACAAGAAGCATTTGCCATCTTGTCGCGAGCATATACATTGTTAGGCTCGTCGTAAGCAGTTTCAAGATTCTCAAAAATAAGCTTGAGACCCTTTAAGCTCATAGCTTGCGTGTAGTCAGAAGCCATGGTTGAAACATACGACTCAAGGCAGTGAGTCATTGCATCGGCACCAGAAGCAGAGGTTAAGCCCTTAGGCTGAGTCATCATGTTATCGGTATCAACAATTGCCAT
>CAMXVQ010000073.1 GCA_947252455.1 uncultured Atopobium sp.
CAGCGGTCTTTTGAGGCTCATTAAGATAACCCAAACCAAGTGCCGTTCCGCTCACACAAATTTCGCCTTCTACACCTGCTTTGGTAACTTGATATTCACGAGTATCACCGCTGTTAAGAGCGCCTTCATCCGCGACTGCGCACGCTTTATCTTCGTTTTCGTTACACGAAGCAATCAAAACCACACGCTCATTATCAAATGGCTTGCCAATAGGAATAACTTCGCCCTTTTGATACGGACGATCAACCACAAAATAGGTACAATTACAGGTGATTTCTGTAGGCCCATATAAATTAACATAGGTAACATCAGGAAGATATTTACGCCACTTTGCAAGCTGTTTTATCGGCATAACTTCGCCCGAAAACAACACGCGCTTGATAGTAGTAGGAACTTTATAATCAAAGCCATTCATAATTGATACAAAACACAAGGCGCTTACCGCCCATACGAGCGTAGTTACCTTTTGTTCTACCAGATAATCCATAAGTTTGGTGGGAACACTAAAATACTCACGAGGAATAATTTGAAGCGTTGCGCCCAAGTAAAGTGCAGAATAAATATCTTTTACCGACACATCAAAATCAAAGGGAGCTTGATTGGCAAAAATATCATCGCTATCCATATGAAACGTAGAGGTAAATATTGGAATAAAATCAATAACCGAGCGATGAGAAACAACAACGCCTTTGGGCTTTCCCGTAGATCCACTAGTAAAATTAACATACAAGGGATCGATATCACACAGCGCACGCTGACATGCAGCTAAAACGTCAGTATTTATTGCGGTATCCAATATTTCGGATAAACGAACGACCTGATAACGCGTTGTATCTATGTGCGCTAAAGCCTGCTCATAAAATTCATCGTCAGTAACAATTACCTGCGGATTAAGCGTTTGGCAAATCTCGTGAATACGAACAGCGGGCTGCCGTGTATCAAGAACCGAATAGTAATCCCCTGCATACACCGCTCCAAGCATAGCAGCAAGCGCGTACGAGCTTTTTTCGAGATAAAAAGCAACAGATCGGCGCGCAGCAGCATGATCTGCTGTTGCAAAATACGTACCAAAACTTTGTGCTGCATGTAAGAGTTCTTCATAGGTCAAAGACAGATGTGGATCACTTACCGCACAATGCTGCGGTTTTTGTGCAGCAGATTGCTCTAACCAAGTTAAAACGCACTTCATGAGTTACCCTTCGTTGCCTTGTACTGTTTCATCCAGGTATCCCATTCATCATACGAAATGAAATCCTGCGAAACATCTTCGTGCATATCTATACGATATATAAGTTTAGCCAAGTAACGCGAAAAATGTTGTGCACCAGTTGTATTTAAGTGTTCAAAGTCGGCAAACTCCGAACGCGAAAGCGAAAGAACACCCTCTTTACACATATTGCAATCAAGAAATACACCATTGGCACCCTCAACAATATCACGCACGTGCTTCATGGTTTTTGGATAAAATGAACCAAAAGCTGCAATATCAAACGCTGGATGAGGTGTGGCTATACAGATGAACGAAACACCACGATCTTGGCAAAGACGGGCAATTTGTTCTAGATATTCAAAGCTCTTTTGATTAAGACGAGGCCAACCATATACTTGAGCTGACGTATCATAATTTCCATCTTCCAAAGCCCAGTTATAATTACCATAACCTCGTCCGCCATACGTCCAATCTTTCGTTACCTTTTGAGCTGCTAAGCCATAAGGTTCGTGAGTCAAACGAGACATCACATTATAATAAAGCGCCTGTGGCGTGCGTGCAGGTGTAAATACCCAAGGAAAATAAACATTCAGTGAGTCCTTTGCACCAAATGTTTCTTTTCGCAGCGCAAGTGACCCCAATTTTTGAGCAAGCGTGATGGGATCATGTTGATAACGTGCATAAAGATAGGGTACTTCGGCACGAACGTTATATGGATTATCAAGAGAATATAAACCAATACCCAAGATAACGCGTTTAACATGCTTATGTTCAATAGCCTCAAGCACCGTATCGTAGGTGGAAGATAAAACCTGACCAGGCGTTGCAAGATTATAGGTAGAAGGATTTTGCTCGCCTGAAAGTTCTGCGCGCGCATCATCATACGCAAGAGGATTTATACCGCGCTCGGCATATGAAGACCCAACGATTACCGTATCGCACATGGGAGCTTCTCTAAAATCATTCCAGCTTACTTGCGCCAAAGGAGCATATAACGAAAAGATATGCGCATAACAAACTGCAATAATACCAAGCAGAACACAAGAGAAGATTGCAATCTTGATTTTGCGGATGAGTGCACATCTATGTTGTGTGACTTCATTATTGTTTGATGCTGAAACTACATGCCGCGATTGTAAACACGAAGGTGTGCTCGTGGACTCAGAAGCTTTCACGGTTTTAGGCATGCTTGTAGACTCTGGCGTATGTTGTGAGGATTTATTAGTAATTTGCATACATGAACCCTCCTCCCACATTAAATATACACGCCATCGTAATCAAAAGACCAAAGAGTGCAAACAATAGAATACGAACAATATACGATTGTTTCGATAAAAACGTAACTATATCGTGGCCTTGCTCTTGATAGAAACTTACTGCAAAAACGATACACCACATCACAAAAGAAAGGCACAGCGCACTTATCTTATCCTGATGAATTCCTATAGTGCGCAAGGCTGTAATAAAGTCTTGTGC